>JASLZG010000083.1 GCA_030754995.1 Lentisphaeria bacterium | reverse complement strand
CAGGTTCTGACCCGGCGCTACTCCGTTGGCAAAGCGTACAGCATCGTTGCCGAGGAACGCCGCCGCGCCGGACGCTTGACGCTGTCACTGACGATCGTCACCGGCACCGACGTTGAAGCCACCACCGGGGAAGCGTTTCAATACCTTGCCGAGACGCGGCAACGGGGTGTCAGGGAAAGACGTCGCGAACATGAGGCGGACTGGCGCCGGTTCTGGTCACGCTCGGCGATCAGCCTGCCCGAGAGCCAGCTCGAGAATCTCTATCACGTGGAGATGTACAAGCACTATTGTTCGTCGCGTCCCGGCCCGGGTCGTCTTCCGGTGACGCTGCAAGGCCTGTGGACCACCGATGGCGCCTGGCCGCCATGGCGCGGTTCCTACACTACCGACATGAACACGCAGCAGAGCTATTGGCCGGTCTATACCTCGAACCATCTCGAGAGTGCTGAGCCGCTGTACGAGATGTACTGGCGAAACCTGCCGATGCATCGGCAGATAGGCAGCTATTTTTACGGCAAGGAAATCGCGGTCGTCACCGGTGAGCACGGCCCCGGCGGCGAGCCGTTTCCCGGTTTTTTCACGGACGAACACTCGCCCGGCGCCGGGGCGTGGACAGCGCACCATTTCTGGCTGCACTGGCAGTATTCCCGGGACCGCAGGTTCCTGCGCGAGCGTGCTTATCCGTTCATGAAGGAGATGGTGCAGGCGTACCTGCACATCATCGAGAAACGTTCCGACGGCAAATACCACATTCCGTTTACCGACAGCCCGGAATTCTATTGCGGCCGACCGAGCAGCATGGGTGATGACAACAATTACGACCTGGCGCTTCTGCGCTTTCTTCTCGAGTCGCTGCTCAAGGCGCGGCAGGAGCTCAAGCTGCGCGAACCCGGGCGGGCCCACTGGGTGGAGGTGCTGCGTAACCTGACGCCTGACGCCATCGTGCCGACCGGGCTGCATGAATACGAGGTGCAGGCGCTCTCGGTGCATGAGCCGGAGCCCGACTGGCGGCAGCGCCCCTGCCTGGCTATTCGTCCGGGCTTGTCGCTGCCGCACACCCACCGGCATCACAGTCATCTTATCGGTATTTATCCGCTGGGCGTGATCGACCCGGAGCGGTCGGCGGCGGAGCGTCGTCTGGTCGATGGCTGCCTGGATGACCTGGTGTTCAAGGGGCCGGGCGAGTGGGGCGCGTTCTCGTTTCCCTGGGCTGCGATGATTGCTGGCCGCGCCGGCAACGCCAGGATGGCGCATCGCTTTCTGCAAGCCTATCTCGATGGCTTCGTGATGCCGAATTCGTTCAACACCAACACCGACTATCGCAACATTGGCCTGGGGCCTCCGCGCGACGTTGCGATGACGCTCGAGGCCGGGTTTGCGGCGGCGGCGGCGGTGTTGGAAATGCTGTTGCAAAGCCATCACGAGCTGATCCGTGTCTTTCCTGCCATTCCCCCCACCTGGGGTGCGGCGCAGTTTTCGAACCTGCGCGCCGAAGGCGCCTTCATTGTCTCGGCGCGCCTGGTGGATCACCGGGTGCTGTTTGTCGAGATCGTCAGCGAAGCGGGCGGCACCTGCAGGGTCCGCAATCCGTTCGACGGCGACGTCACCCTGGCCGACCTGGATACCGGCAAGAGCCGTCCCTTGACCGGCGAGCGGTTGATTTTTCGCACCCGTCGCGGCGGGCGCTACCGGCTGGCGGACGGGAAGGTCCGGAAAAAGGATCTCGACTTTGCAGTGGCTGCAGTACCGGCGCTGCAGCGCAATTGGTTCGGCCTCAAGAAGCGTGTACGTTTCTGAGGCTTCCTGTAACGCTCGATTTTCACGGAGACGACGATGACAGTTTGCGAAACCGGCAAGACCATGATTCACGAATCATTCTGCTATGACGACGCGGCACATGCTCAATTCGAGAAGCGGGGCTACGTCATTTTCGATCATTTCCTGACCGACACGGCGATACCGGAGCTGTTGGGGCATGCCACGCGGATCGTCGCGGAAACCGCCGACTGCATTTCCGATGGCGAGCGGCAAATGTGGCTCAACCCCCATCAGCTGGGGGAACGGTGGTTCTGGGATTTTGTGACCGAGCCCAAATTGCTGGACATGATCGAGCGTCAGGTTGGACCAGACATTCTGTTCTGGTCCGGCGGCGGCGTGGCGAAGCCGCCGCATACTGGCATGGAGATCAAGTGGCACCAGGATGCGCCGTATTGGAACGTCACGGGCAACCATGCCGGTGGTGTCTGGATCGCCCTCGAGGACGTGGACGAGGCAAACGGCACGATGTCGGTGTTGCCGGACTGGCACAACAAGGGTGTCCTGCCGCGTCGGCAGGATGAGGACAACGACCTGTTCAATGAAGAGATCGAGCCGTCGTCCTTGCCGGATAACCTTGAAGAGCTGAAGGTGAGCTACACGCTGAAGGCCGGGCAAATGGCAACTCACAATGTCATGCTGCCCCACGGATCATCGCCGAACCTGTCGGATCGCTGGCGCCGCAACATTGGCCTGCGTTACATCGCTGCCGACGCCGTGCTCGGGGACAAGACCTACACCAGCTTCAAGGACGGCACACCGTATCCGCGGGAGGCTTTCCTGGTCCGCGGCGAGGACGTCAACGGGCACGGATTGCGGCGCAGTCCGTTTGAGTGACGGGCCAGGGGGCTGATGCACCCGCGAGTCGAGCCGGCAGTTTTTTTGCTGTTCGGGGCGGTGGTTATTGGTGTCTTACTCGGCCCACACTTCCGCTTCGATCAGGCTCAACTTCTCGCCTGGTTGGCGTGCTGCGAAGTTGGCCCGCAGGTAGCGGTTGGCCTGCCTGCCGGGGAGGCCGATCAGGAGGTCATGGATGTCCGCACCGGCGGCGACGCCCTCGGCTTGGCCCAGCTTGCGCCACTGCCTGCCGTCGGTGCTGCCTTCCACGGTGACCGCCGGCAGGGTGTCGCGGAACCACAGCTTGAGCTCCAGCAGTTTTCTCGCCGCCTGCAGATCGAAGGTGATCGACACGGTCTCTGTCGCGCCCCAGCTGATCATCCAGGTGCTGTCCGGCTCGGCATATTCTTCATAGTTCGTCGGCCTCCGTTTCTCGGCAAAGATTGATTTTCGCCGGTCGGTAAGCCGCCCGTCTGCGAATGTGACTTCAGCGTTGCCGGTGTCCGGCATGGCATCCGGTGCGAGGCTGCAGGTGTAGGTGCCGTGAACGTCGAAGTTCTGCGGATACGACGGCTGTTCTTCCTGCCAGAGCACCCGGTTGTTGGTCAGACACACGCCCAGCTGCTCGGGCTCCTGCCAGATCAGGTGGTCGGGCAGCTTGAATCGCCAAATGTCCAGTCCTGTCGGTGCTCCCATGGCCTTGACCCAGGCGG
Organism: Lentisphaeria bacterium; assembly: GCA_030754995.1. Lineage (GTDB taxonomy): Bacteria > Verrucomicrobiota > Lentisphaeria > JABSQK01 > CAJWLW01 > CAJWLW01. The sequence goes on along the minus strand of JASLZG010000083.1, from coordinate 12,658 downwards.
TGAAGAAATCGCGCCAGCCCTCGTTCGGGACATGTTCTGCGACAAAGGGATTGGCACCGAAAAGGATGGCGCGCCCCCTGCCGACGGTGTGCGAGGTGACCGCCGGCGAACCGTCGCTGTAGGCGATCAGGACTTCCGTGCCCGCGTCCGGTGCCAGGCGGAAGGCGTTGCTCTCGAGGGGCAGGGTTGCGTTGGAGGCCGGATCCAATGTCCGCAGCTCGGCGTCTTCAAGCCGGTCGCCGACGGTCACCCCGAAAATCTCCTTGCGCGCTGCTGTTGTCGGGTTTCCCAGGTGATCCGTTTCGAAGGCGGCGGGGTCGCCGCAGATGAGCGTGCCGCCGGCCTCGACAAAGTTTCGAAGCCGTTCGACGATCGGCGGCCGCTGATATCGTGCGACCGGCAGATAGATGGTGTCGAAGCGGTCGTTCAGCGAAGGGATCGAAAGCACCTGCGGGCAATCGATGAATTTGAACCATGACCGGGCCACCGGCCCCAGCATTGTGTAGCAGGCCAGGATCGTCTCGGGCGTGGTCATCGGCCCGTCGTGCGGCCGTGCCCCGAGGGTGTCGTCGTTGTAGAGGACAGCGGTGCGCTCGTAGTCGGGCATTTTCAGTTTCGGCATCGTCCGGATGAACCGGGTGGCTGCCATGATCGTGTGGTAGCGCCGCGGCGAGCCGAACCAGGTTGTGCGCGTGTCGCCGACGAGTTGGCCGCCGCCGCTGATGTCCGGGAGAAACAGGTGCAGGCCGGTGCCGCCGTTACGGAAGACCTGGCTGAACTCCTCGAGGACTTCGGCGGGCTTGGCATCGGGATAGTTGTAGCGCTCGATGTGGGCGCACGGCCAGAACTCCTTGCCGGTAAGGTCGGTCATGATTTTGCTCAACCCGCCGACCCCGGCGCGCCAGCGGTGGGAGCCGTCGGGGTAGCCGACCTGGTGTGTAAAGACGTCGGCGTACGGCGCCATCAGGCTGTATTCGGAAGGATACAGGCCGCCGGAGGGATCGACCGACACCACGACCAGGCGTGGTGCTTTTTCCTGTATGAGCTCATACAGGCGGCGTTGCCGGTCGCGCAGCCCGGCGTTGGTCCAGCGGTACAGGGCGATCCATTTGTACGGATTGGGATCGTGATTGCGATTGCCCTTCGGCAATCCCCACCTGCCGCCGCCATAGGTTTCCCGCACCAGCTTGTCCACTTCGTGGATGTAGGTGTATCCTTCCGGATTCCGCATCAGCCTGGCGGCGTTATGGACGCACCCGTCATCATGCTCGTCACCCGAGTAGATGCCCCACATGTTGTCGGCGGCGTCGCTGACGAGGTACGACTCGATGCTGGTGAAATAGAGGTCGAGGGCGTCCGGGTCGAGCGGCCACGGCCAGGGCTCACCGGGCGGCGGTCGCGGCAGCGGGCCTTCCGGGACATCGGTGAGGTTCCAGCGCCTGACCGCCTCGGGATCGTCGGCGCGGCCCGGTTCACTGGAGACCAGCCGGAACCCGCTGAGACTGTGATCCCGGTGCATATCGTCGCTGACGTAACGGGTGGCGAAGCGCACGGCGGCGGGGCGGCCCATCGGCAGATCCAGGAGGTGGGCCCAGACCAGTGAGCCCTGGCTGCGCAGGCCGGGCGGCTCATCGGACAGCAGCTCTTCGTACAGCGGGTCGGGGACGATCCACGAACGGAACTTGGCTTTTTCCGGAATCGGCTTGACTGCCTGCAGCCGGCTTTGGTAGGACACGACGCCGTCGATCGCGACTTTGAATTCGAAAGTCGGCTGCCCCTCGGCGGGAACCGTGTATGGCAAAACCAGTTTTCGTGTTTCGCCGGCTGCGACCCCAACCTCCCTGCCGGCAACCAAGGTGCCGTCCATGCGTACCTCGGCCTGTAGTTTCGTCGGCAGATCCCGAGCCGTAGCCAGGGAAAGCGAGAAGGCATTCAGCCCCTTGTCCTTGACGTCGGTGCAGACGGCGCCGCGCGAGTCAATGCGCAGCCACGGTGCTGCGAACTGTGCACTGCCGTACAGCAACGGGTCGTGAAACCCCTGGTCGTTCATCGACCAGGCGCTGAGCTGCAGGTCACCGCCGGCACGGCGTTCGCGGGCGAAGTTCAGGCCGAGGACATCACCCGGCTGTGGTCCGCCGATGGCGTTGAGTGGAATGGCCAGTGCGCAGACCCAGCGATCCTCCAGTACGACGCTTTTTGCGACGGCTTTCGAATCATAGCCGGCGTCGGTTCCTGCGGGCGAATGCAAGCCGTCCCAGATCTGTCCCTTGGCGTTGACAATCCAGTGATAGAACCAGGTCTTGCCGTTTGACGGATCGATGAAAAGCTCGGCACAGTCCTCGACCCACAACGCCCCGTCCCGTCCGGCGTCGGTGACGACCAGTTTTTGAATCAGCGGTTCGTGACAGACGAAGCGGACGTACAGCCAATCTTCATCGCGGACAACCCGGACTTCGGTCGATACTTCCGCCTTGCTGCCGTCCATCGTCACGAAATCATCGATCGGCGCGGCCTGTTCCCAGGCCGGGCTGGCAAGGTTGTCGAGCATTGCGCGGCCCGATTTGACCACCGGCATGGTGAACTGTTTCGCGGATGCCGGTTGTACAACGGCGTCCTGGCGGATTTCCTCAGCGTCGCGGGCGCGGCTGTACAGCTTCACCTCGTCCATGATACCGTCCATGCTGTAGACATCGCCGCCGAACGAACCGAGATACATGGAATCACGGCCGTTACTCATGAACTGGCCCGGTTTACTGACGGCCAGTTCCTTGCCGTCGAGATAAGCGCGGTACACCGAGCCGTCGTAGGTGCCGGCGAGATGATACCAGACGCCGGGTTCGAACTGTTTGGCGGCCTGGACTTCGCCTTCCTGTTCGGTGTTGTAGCCCGCCCCGGAAAAAAGCATGAACCGGTTCGCGGGGTAGCACCCGAATCGCCAACCCGGGCCGCGCCCGGTTTCTGCGGTGTTGGCAAGTTCGAAAAACTGGTCCTCCCCGCACTGGTCGAACTTCACCCACATCTGAATTGTCAGTCCTTTCGTAAAGTCGTATTTACGGAGGCCCGGCACCGCCACACATCCTGCTGCATCGCGTTGCTCCGGCGGCAGCCCCTCGAATTTAATTGCCGCCCCACTGACCCCGGCAACCCGTTTGGTCGCTCTGCCGCCATTGAGGATGTGTCCGTGGCGGCTGTTGCCGCTGCGGTCTTTCACCAGCATGCCGTTGGTGGCGTCGAATTGCCAGTGTCCGACAAGCCCCGGGTCCGGCGTGGGTGCCGGTGTTTTTGTCACTTTCGGGGCGGCGCTGCTGCGGACGTTGACGACGCGGTTTGTCTCGGTTTGCACTTCCTGCCTGGCGCCGTTCGGCCAGGTGATGTCGAGGACGACGGGGCCCTCGTGCGCCCCGAGCCCGAAGTGCAGGGTCATGTCGTTCTGGTTCGCATCGCCCGTAGAACCTTCGACCTGGCGGCTGAGAGTTTTCCCATTGAGGCTCAAGCGTACCTGGGTCCCGACCGCCGCCCGATTGACGCCGTGTTCACCGCTCAGCCTGACCTTGAGCCAACGGTTGTCATTGCCCTTGTTGCGGAACAGTTTGCCGGAGGTCAGCAGGTCGAGGTCGCCGTCGTTGTCGTAGTCGGTCCAGGTTGCCTGGTGCGTATGATTGAGATCGATATCTGCGGGCTTGTCGAAGCCTGCTGCCGCCGTCACATCGGTGAAGGTCCAGTTGCCGTCGTTTCGATACAGTACCGAGGTGTCGCTGTAGCAGGTTGCGAGGAAGAAGTCGAGGTCGCTGTCGTTGTCGTAATCGCCGAGTGTAATCGTCGCTGCCGATTCGCGGTAGACGAGACCGACCGAGTCGCTTTTGTCGTCGAAAAGCCAGGCGCCGTTCGGGCCGGTGTTGCGATAGAATTTCGTGCGGTCCTGGTACGCCGCGGGGTGTGCCAGGTTCACCGCGACCAGGTCGAAATGACCGTCATTGTCGAGGTCCGCCCAGGCGACGCCGATCGTATGTCCCCAGGCGCCCTGGCCGCCGTCGCCGGCGACTCCGTAGGTTTCTGCCAGGTCTTCGAATTCGCTTCTGCCGTCATTGATCCACAGGTAGTTGCGGAGAAGGCGGTAGTTGCCGACGTAGATATCCTGATCGCCGTCCTCGTCGAAGTCGCAGGCCGCGGCGCCTCGCGAGAGGTGGCTGTCCGGGGTTTTCCACGCCACCGCGAAGGTGCCGTTGCCGTTGTTCATCCACAGTTCATCATGCTCACCCTCATGCCCGTCTTTGTCCGAGCCACCCGGGACATACATGTCGATGTGTCCGTCGTTGTTAAAGTCGCCGAGCGTGGCGTTCACCGACCGGCCCGTCATGCGGTCAGCGGGCAAGCGGTCGGAGGCGTCCTTGAAGATGTCGTCGGCGCCGGTGTTCTCAAAGAGCCTGAAGGCGTACGAGTCGAGCGTGACCCCGTGCAGGTCGAGGTCGCCGTCGTTGTCATAGTCCAGCCAGATACTGCTCCGGCCGTTTGCCTTGTCATGGCCGAAGTCGTCGCTGAAACGGGTCTCGACGAATGTTCCCTGGTCGTTGCGGTACAGTTGGCCGCCCACTGCCAGGTCGACCCAGCCGTCGTTGTTATAGTCGCCCCAGCCGGCGTGCGCCGCGGTATTCAGTTCCGGCAGACCGATTTCGCTCGACACCTCGACGAATGTCTGTGCCGGCACCTGCACCGACAGGCAGACAAGGAAGATGAATGCAAGGCACGTAGGTGAACAGATGTTGCTTTCGAACTTCGTCATAATTTCCCTCAAGCAAGCAGAAAGTGACCGTTGCGGATAGCGACCGTCTCCGATCCATCCGGTCGTATCAGTTTCAGGCAGGGTTGGTGGACGACGTAATCGCAATGGAACGGTACCTTGACAGCGCCGCCGAAACCGGCGTTGTCGCCGAGTGCGAAATGGACGGTGCCGAGCATTTTTTCGGCCTCGAGGACGTTGTCGTAGCGGGTTGCTTTCTCATTGGTGCCGATGCCGAGCTCGCATAACTGGCGTGCATCCGGCAAGCGCTCCAATGTTTGTTCGAGTTCCTTCTGGAACGGCGGGTTGCCGATCATCCCGGCCAGGCGCCCGGCGTCGAAGCGGAAGGCCCATCCGTCGGGTTCGTCCGGATAACCGATCGACACCTCACCGGCCGCTGTGCCTTCCAGCGGGGCGATGTAACTTTCCCCGCCGGGCAGGTTGCCGAAGGCGCCGGGCCTGGTCAGGTCGCCCGAGCAGGCGAACCCGGGGCGCCCATCGAGTGACATTGTGAGTTTGCGCCCGCCCGCAGAACAGATTTCGGCGGTGACTGCCTGGTCCAGCGCTTCTTTTACGGCGTTGCCGCGCCGGGCGACGGCGGCCCAGTCGGCGGTCATCACGCCCTCGAAGATAAAGGGCTCGCTCGTCGGCATCGTGGCGAGGCGGGTGCCGGTGCCGTTGAGCAGCTGGCGGAAGCGCGTGTGGCTGGTGGAGAAGTAGGAGACGATCAGCGTCGCATAGGTGGCCTGCGGTTTGCCGTCGAGAAACGAGCGCAGGTGTTCGAGGCCGGCGTCGTCGATCGTTTTTTCCTGCAGCGGTTCCCACAGCCCTGAGCCGGCTGCGAAGTCGGTAAAACCTTCGGGGAAGACCGCATCGAACACCGGCTTCGGCGGTTCCCGGCCGTGCCCCTTGGTCGACGGATAGCTGACCGTCTGCGTGTCCAGCCCAGCTTCACGGCCGGCTGCCGCAATTGCCTCGGCGAGCGTTGTGCGGTCCGGAAAATCTTCGGTCGGTTCGAGATACGGCATGTCGTCAGTTGCGATGACGACGCGGTCGCCGGTCTTGCAGCCGAAATTGACTTTGAGGGTTTGGCGAAGTGTATCGAGGTTCAAAACGTGACCTGTCCGGTGGTGATATTGGCGTTTTGCACGGCTCGAAGGAGACTACATTGGCAACATCGGCCGTGCAAGTTATACTTGGCGGTCACGTCAATTCGGGAAGGGACGTGAAGGACTTGGGAACCGAGGTGGAACTCATATGATTTTCCGTGAAAAGCTCGAGGCCTTGCGCGAATACGACTCGTCTTTGCTGGCCAATACACTGGACTATGTGGATGACACGCCGGCGGCCGAATGGTACATGGGCGGCGACATTCACAGCGTGACGCCGGACCAGGGCTTCACGGCCGGCGTGGCGGTAACCTGCAAGATGGATTCCAGTACACCGGGCAGCGAGCCGGACATGAGCCTGTACCTCGCGCAGCTCGAGCGCATGGACGCGATGGACGTGCCGATCGTCTGGGTCGTCGAGATGGTCGGGCCGCGGCCGGAACACGAATGCACGCTGGGCGACGGCACCGCCAAGGTCCTCCATTCAGTCGGCTGCATCGGGGCCGTCACCAACGGCCGTGTGCGTGACGTGGCCGGGTTGCGGACCGTGCCGTTTTCGGTCTACTGTCGCGGTACCGTGGTTCATCATTGCGCGCTGCGGGTGACGGCGGTTGACGAGCCGGTGTCGGTCGGGGGGATTACCGTCAACCCCGGCGACATCATCCATGCCAGCGACGAAGGCGTCATCAAGATTGCGCCGGCGGCAGTCGACAAACTGCTCGGGAACGCGGCGACGATGCGGGCGGCGGAGCATGAGGTGCACCAGGTGTTTCGACGCAGCGACCTGACGATCGTCGAGAAGCACAAGTACATGCACGAGGTCTTTACGCGGTTCGGCTTTATCCGCAAGGATTGAGCCAGGCCGCCGGCACGAGGCGGGGAGAGTCTGCCCGACGCCCGTTTCCAGGCTGGGTCGTCGTCTGTCCGTTACGTTTCTTTCAAACCTTTCAGCCGGTCGACATATACATCGCGTACAGCCGGACGTCCTCCGGGCGCAGGCCGCCGAAGTTGGCGCGCAACCGGATCGGGCCGTCGGCTGCGACCTGGTCGCGATCCTTCCAGCATACCTGTTGCCGCAGGCCGGGCGTGCCCAGCGGTATGCAGGCGTCGCCGGAATAACCGGCGAGCGGATGGAACTGCTCATCGAGCAGTTCGACAGTCAGCTCACTGTGCTCGTTGAGCCCGTCTGCATTGACAAATATTTGTGCATTGGCACCCTGTGGATCCACCGCACAGGTGATGCAGTGCCGTTGCTGGCTGTCGTCGGCGCCGGCGGCGAAGTCCTCGGCGCCGGACCCGAAGAAGCGGAAGCCGCCGATGCGGTCCCGCTGCCAACGCGCCAGGCGTATACCGCCGCCCGGCCAGCATTCGTAGCACAGCATCGTGTCGTCGCCGATATTGAACATGCCCTGCCCATGACTGAGTGCCGGGCCTCGGCCGATCGGCACACCGACCTCTTCGTAGGCCGGGACAAACCGGAAATCGGCAATCGGTTCACGGAAGTGCAGCGCATCGTTGCTCACGACCATGCCGAGGTCCATGGTCACCTGCGAACGGTCGCCGGTACTCGAGCCGTGCCACATGTCGTAGATGCCGATGACGACATTGCCGCGGTTCCACAGACCGGCGCCGAGGTGTACCTCTTCGGCAGTGTTCCAGTGGCCGGCCATCGGGCGTGGCGGGATGTTGTCGCGCCGCAACCCCATACACGATGATTCGGTCCAGTGCTCGAAGTCGTAGGAGGCGAAGGTCTGCAGCTTGCGCCCGACGCCGAAGTGCCCACCGGCCTGGCCGTTCATGTAATAGCAGCCGTTGAAGCGGATGAGCCCGGTCTGTTCCATGAGTGGCGCCACCGGGTTACTGGCGCATTCGGTCCAGCGCAGCCCGTCGGGACTGTAGGCGGCGGCGGCCCTGGCGCCGTGCGGCAGGCTTTCGTAGGCGACCTTGAAGCGGCGGTCGGGGTCGGGGTCGTCCGGGTCATGGAGGACCGGCAGGGAAGCGAGGTCACAGCGGCCGCCGCTAAGGTCGACGATGTTGTTGTCCTTGCTGCCGTTGTACTCGATCAGGCCGAGATTGGGTTTCTCCCAGTGGATGCCGTCGGTGCTTGTCGCGTAGCAGGCCCGCAGTCCTTTGGCGCCGGTGACCCAGCCCGCCTCCGGGTCCCAGTTCAAGGCGTTGGGGGCGAAGATTTCGTTGTCCTGATAGCCCCGTGCGAGATACCACATGCGCAGCTCGCCGTCGACCGGGATCACTGTCCCGTAGAAGCGGACCGTCTCCTCGTCCGGCGCCCCCCCGGGTCCGGTGGAGATGACCGTGGGGTTGAAGTTGTCGGCCGACTTGCCAGGTGTTAGGAACAGCCGCAGACCGGTGCTGAACGGAATGCTGTGGTCATCGAAGGGAAAAAAGACCGCTTCCCGAACGTCGGGATGGTCGATACCGCTGTGGACTTTCATGAAGATGTACCGCCTCCCTCCGGGCTACAGTATCTCTTGTACGCCGTGATGAAAGAGTACAGGGATAGATCTTCAAAAGCCGTGATTTTTTGATTTAATCCCGGGCAATGCCTGCAGCCTTGCGGCTTCGGTTATCCCCTCCCGTACTTTTCTGGTGTCACACATGGATGTATTGAGCCTAAACGACGAGCAGGTCGCCTCTTATGAGGAAAACGGGTTCGTTGTAAGCGCGCCTGTTTTTGACGAAACGGAGTTGGTTGCGCTTCGAGCCGCGGCCGATGAGTTGTTGACCAATGCCGGGCCGCTGGTGCCGGGGAATCTTCGAGTCGCGATAGAGACGGAAACACTCGACGGAAAATCGATGGCTGCGATCGGGAAGCAGTTGGAAGAGGCCAGGATTCACCAACTGGGTCGGATATACAAGGAAAGCATTCCGGAAATGCGCGCCGCAAGAAACCCGGAGGTCAGCGACGAAGAGATCGACAATTTCATCCTTGCTTCATGTCGTTTTTTGCGTGGCAAAATCAGAGCCGGTCGGCGAGATCGGATGCGAGGATCTTCTCGCGGCGCTCGTCTGCGCTCTCGAGGGCTTGCTTCCTTGCTTCCTCCTGATTCTTCTTGATCGCCGCGTGCTCCTCGCTCGAGATCCTGGAGTTTCTGTACATCGCTATGATCTGGCCGTCGGGGGTCATCGCTGCCTGCACAGTGATCTGTGCCGCCTGCAACGCAGTCCGGGTTGTTTCATCCTGGTAGTACTTCGCCCCGATCATCTCCTGGACGACCCTGTGGCCGATATTATCGGTACTGTCTTCGGGCGCATCGGCCAACCGGAAATAGGCGCTGACCTCGAACAGCATGTCGTTGATGAAGTGATATTCGGTGCTGTCCGCCTTGCCTTCGGTCGAGACATACCGTGACATTTCGATCCCCTGTCGGGAGGCGCCGGGCTTCTCATCTTTCTTGCCGTCGACGACGGCGGCGACTTCCTCGAGGCTCTGGCCCCATTGCGTCTCGCCGTAGCCCTTGACCAGCGCCGGCTCGGCGCGGGCGATTGTAATGGTCAGCAAGATAGTCGTGACAACGGACATCGGTATGATCGGGATTCGGTGCATTGTTTGAGTCTCCAGTGTATGGTTTTCGCAGTAATTGGCAAGCAATTAACCTACGATGTAGTGAGTGCAAATGCTACCCTGTGCCCTGTCATCCTGTCATCCTGTCATCCTGCCCCGAAAAAAAATCAGAAAAAGGTTGCAATTCGCTTACGGATTTACTATAACACACTTATGAAGTAAGCGGGAAACCGCGATATAATTGAACCACAAACCAACAATCCATAAACAAGAATCACAGCACAACAAGATGGTGATCGGTGGCCGAAAGGCTGGCGGTCGCTGCAACTCTACGCCGCCACTTTCGATGGAAGAGCGGCAGAATCCCAAAACCTCAAACTCAGACGAGGGAAACAAAAATGAACAAGCGACTCACAACCATGGCAATGGCCGTGATAACGATGCTCGTGATGCCGATCTCCGCGTTCGCCCAGCTTGACGATGGCGACAAGATAAACGTCTTCGCTATCTCGCAGCAGATGCAAGGCAGGGGGCTGCTCTCCTTAGTGCACATGATCAATGTCGATAACAACATGGGTCAGCAGGAGATCAATTCAATGCTGAATTTCGACATCCAGGGCGGTGCTGTGACACCGCCCAAGAACCAGGATTCCCGGCAGCACTTTCTCACAGAGGCATTCGCCAGAGATGATGGCAACGAGCAGTGGAACCAGATCAGATTCCAGGACTATGACCGGGGCAATGCCATCTACACGCGCGAGTTCGCGGTTAAGACGGACTGTACCATCGACTTTCGAATCGGCGCTGGATCCCCCGTCATTGAAGAACGTCTGCCGTTTATGCGAAACGGCTACACCAGTATGGCAGCCGACGGCTCGATTTTCTTGTGGGTCACAATCGACGATCCCCGCTGCAGCGGTGGCGCGGCGGACAGCGGCGGTGGCGCGCAGGGTCCGCAGGGCAAACAGGGTCCGGCTGGTGCCGACGGTGCGGCTGGTGCGGCTGGTGCGGCTGGTGCCGACGGTGCGGCTGGTGCGGCTGGTGCGGCTGGTGCGGATGGTGCGGATGGTGCGGATGGTGCGGATGGTGCGGATGGTGCGGATGAGCCGTGTGTGCCGTGTGCTACGGTTGCCAATGGCGCCGTCGATCTGGCCTGCCTGATTTTGGGTGAGGACCCGCCGAGCAGTGTTGAGGAACTGCAGGCCGACGCCGAGATCATTGCCAATACTTTCCTGATCAGTGTCAATATCTGCGACGAGGCGAATTGCGATGTGGACGCCGAAATCCAAGATGCCGTCAACACCAAGCTGGGTCAATAATCCGTAAGCTCAACCGCAAGGTTTTTACTACGGAAAGCCCGGGAATCGATCGATTCCCGGGCTTTTTTTGTGCGCCAATCCTGTCAAGCTGCTCAGCCTGCACGGACGCGCCCTGATTACCTGCGCGGTGCTGGATTCGGAGTAAACACGCTGGTCCGACGTACCCGCGCCGGATACCTTTCCCGAACCACCATGGGAAACGGGGAGTATTCTTTGGGTGACGGCCACGTGCCCCATCCCCAGGAAATGTGAGAACTTCGTGTGGGGCTGCAACGACTGGAAGTATTGAGGACGGGAAACCTGAAATCCGGGTGCTATTTTATTAGATAGTCTCGTGTAGAAACACTTTTTTCCAACGGATCATCCCATGTCTTTGCCCCGTTTTTTCTTCAATATCGACAGTGCGCACCTGATGTGGAACGCGCCGCCGATTTCTCTCGAACAGTTCCGGCATGAAATCCTCGGTGTCACACAAGGCACCCAGGTCGACGGTTTCGTGCATCACATGTTCACTTTCGGCGATGCGGTGCCGCTGTTTCGGAGCGACGTTTCCAGTGCTGAGCCGGCGATGCCGGAGAAGATGGCCAGCGGTCATGTCTGGCGATACCTGCACAACCGCGCCGCCCTTGTCGAAATGGATCCCGATCCCTGGGAAGCGGTGATCGCTGCCGCGCACGCTCAGGGCAAACCATTCTGGGGGTCGATGCGCTTCAACGACGGGCATCCGCCCGATTATGGTCCACGCAGCCGGTTCTGCATGGATCACCCGGAATATTTTGTCGGCGACGACTGCGCATCTGAAATCCACTCACCGGGGCCTGATGGCAAGATCATGGAGTGTCGTCATCTCAACTACGCGGTGCCCGCTGTCCGCGAACACCGGAAGGAACTGATCGAGGACCTCTGCAGCCGTTACGATCTGGACGGGTTCGAGCTCGATTTCACACGCCACAATTTTCACAGCTTTACGAAGGCGGATGTCCACCGCGCCGGCGACATCCTCACCGACTACATGCGCGAGGTGCACGAGCTGCTGGTTCGCGTTGGCGAGGAGCGGGGGCGCCCACTTGGATTCTCAGTCCGCATACCCGGGTCGCTCGAAGTGTGTGAAGCATCGGGATTCGACATCAAGGCCTGGTTGTGCGAAGGACTGGTGACGTCGCTGACCCCGACCGTCTACTACGACACAACCTGCGAGCTGCCCCTGGATGCATTCGTCAAGTTGACGGCAGGCACGGACATAACGGTTTATGCCAGCGTCACGGAAGGCGTCGGCCCTGGACGGTTCCGGCCGCCGCCGATCGAGGCCGTACGCGCTGCGGTGTCGAATGCCTGGCACCACGGTGTCGACGGTATCAGCCTGTTTAATTTCCACCACCACCAGATGACCAATCGCCCCGGCGACATGGCTATCCTGTCGGAGTGCGGCGACCCTGCGACACTGGCGCGCAAGGACAAGCTGTACATGCTTGCGGGCATCGGCGTGTCACATCAGTCCCGCTTCTTCAGTGTAGAGAATCTTTCATGGCATCGCCACCAGCTCCCGGTCGATGTCCCCGTCGAACCGGACGGCCCGGGGGTCACGGTCAACGTCCCGGTCAGCGACGATATCGCGACTGCCCGGCGCGATCGCATCCTGGCCTCGATCACCCTGCGCCTGGATCTCCTGCACTTCACCACGTTCGAGAAGATCTCCCTGCGCGTCAACGGCAAGGAGGTGCCGGTGGGTGCCGCCAAGTGGGGTGTGAGCTGGCAGTACGCCTTCAACTGGAACGGCATGCACGGCGACTGGGAGGCGTCTTTCGATCTCACCGGTGGTGACTGGATCCGGCAGGGCGACAACGAAGTAAATCTGATCCTGCACGAGCGACCCGACGACATCGCGCTGCCCTTCACCTTGTACGTCCTGCGCCTCGAGATCAAGTACAAC
>JASLZG010000082.1 GCA_030754995.1 Lentisphaeria bacterium | reverse complement strand
CGCCGCGCCGGCGAAGGCTGAATGGCAGCGCCCGACGTCTTTCACTTAAACCATGGCCGATCCGCAACAATTCGAGTATCGCTGGCGTAGTATGGCGGCGTTCGCCCATCCTTCGCGCCCGCGCGTACCGCACCATTTTGCGCGCCTCGGACAACCGCCGCCGATGCCCAAGCCGCTGGTGGTGGCGCCGGGTGAGACGATCGATCATGTCGTGCACCACATCATGCCGGGAAAACCCGGGAATCATGGCGAGACCCATGGCCCGTATGTTTTCTGGCTGTGCGCCCAGTGCAAAGGTGGCGCCACCGTCAGGACTTCATTGACTCAGGCAGGCTCTGAGGAATCGCCCATCACCGATTCGTCGACGCCGCGCTGGCATCGTCTGGCGTGTCTGCCGCTCACCGGCCGCGTGCCGCGCCTGGCGATCGCACATCTGTCCGGCAGCGCCGTGACGTGCCATCATCTGCTGTTTACCGACGACAACGCCTTCGTGCCCGAGGGGGATCCCGGTCATGTCGAGCAGCTTGTGTACGGCCATCGAAGCGACGACCTGGGCCGCACCGAGCTGCAGCCACAGCGCATCGTCGTCGACGAATGCACGGACCTTCAATACACCTACACATGCGGCACTATTCCGATCGCATGCGGCGGCGCGCTGCGTCTGCGCTGGCCCGCAAAGATGAGCGACCTGCTTCAGACGACCGAAGCCGACGCGCCACGGTATGTCGAAACGGAGCTGCCCCATGGTGTCTGCGCCACGCTCGAGGCGCCCGACGAGCGGGCGCCGTCGTCCCGGGAACAGCTGATCACCTTGCGCATCACAAAGGGCAGCCTGTCACCGGGCGATCGCGTCACCGTGCGTGTGCGACAATTCACTCATCCGTTCGTGATCGAGCAGGTTTACTTCCTGACCCGCAGCCTGCACTGGTGGACGCCGCTCGTGCCACTGGCGACGGAAGTGGACCCGGCAGGGACCGGGGTATACGTGACATTGCCCGAGTCGCAGACACACCGGCTGGAAATCGTTGCCAAACCGGCCTCCCGCCTGCACGTGGTGTGCCGCACGGCAGCGGACGAAAGCCAGCCCACTGTAACCGCCGCAGCACTGCTCGACGAACACAACAACCCGGCGCCCGACGCCGACATACAGCTCGAATGGAACCAGCTCGAGCCCAACGAACACGGTGTCGTGCGCGCTACGGCACGGGATCGAAACAGCGGACTGGAAACAACGACCAACCCGATCGTGGCCGCTGACCAGGACAACGCGAGGCAGCAGATTTACTTCGGCGACCTGCACGGCCACTCGATGCTGTCCGATGGACTCGGCAACAGCGACAACTATTACACACACGCGCGCGACATCGCCGGCCTTGATTTCTGCTGCATCTGCGAACACATCTGCTACATCTCCGACAACGACTGGCAATACGTTGAAGACATGACCAACCGGATGAATGAGCCGGGCCGGTTCGTCACCCTGGCAGCATACGAATGGGCCGGACGCGGCGGTCATCATTGCCTGTACGCGCGCGACGACGACTTCGAACCGATCCGCGGGATGGAGCCGCCCGGCGACACCTTGCCCGCGTTGTGGCGCCGGTTGGCCGATCGCAAGGGCCGCGTGTTCGCCACCACGCACGGGCTGACCCAGAGTGTCGCACTCAAACGGCACTGGGCGGAGCACGACTTCGACATTTTTCGCTGCGTCGAGATTTATACCCGCGGCGGCGCGCACGAGTACGTCGGTCATCCGCGGTCGCAAATGGGGGACAGCGGCATCAGTTACCAACAGATGCTCGCCGGCGGCGCCCGGGTGGGGGTGATCGGCGGCAGCGACAATCACGAGGCACGACCGGGCCTGACCAGCGGCAACTGGCGCCACCGCGGCCTGGGCGGCCTGGCCGGCGTCTGGGCGCCGCGGTTGACGCGACAGGACATCTTCGATGCGATATATGCCCGGCACACCTTCGCGACAACCGGCCAGCGAACCATCATCGAGTTTTTTGTCAATGGTGCGATGATGGGTGACGAAACATCTCTGAACCGCGGCACGAACCGGATCGAGATCAAGGTTCACGCTACCTCGCCAATACGTAATGTCGAGGTGATCGGTGATGGACAAACCATCAAGCAGTGGACCGATCCCGGCATCGATTGCATCCTGGCATTCGAAGACAAACGGCACACACCGACGTGCTATTATCTGCGAGTGCATCAGGACGACGATCACTACGCGTGGTCGAGTCCGGTTTTTCATAAAGCAGATAAACAAGGGTTGCCGTAGGAGAATTTGGATGACACGGATCATTCTTTTACGCCATGGCGTGACCGACGAAAATGAGGCGGGCCTGATTCAAGGCCAGATGGATGGGCACCTGACCGGGCTGGGGCGCGAGCAGGCGCGCGCCGCCGGCCGGCAGCTGAGCGGGCGCCAAATAACCCGCGCCGTCAGCAGCGATCTGGCACGAGCGCGCGACACGTTGCTCGAGGCACTCGAGTTCATCGACTGCCCGTGGTCGACGGACGCGCGCCTGCGCGAGCGGAACTTCGGTCAATTTCACGGCCGAACGCGAGACGAATACGCGAAAACCGTCGAGGAAAGCCAACACGATCCCGACACTTTCTGCCCGCCGGATGGTGAGGACTACGCCATGGTCCACGAACGCGTCGTCGCGTTTCTGGATGACACGGCGGGGACACCCGGCGACGAGGTCGTACTGGCGGTCACGCACGGCGGCGTCGTGCGCCACCTGCTTGCCCATGCGCATCAACGGCCATTGATCGATACCGCGGCGTTCGAGACGGACAACGCATCCATCACCGAGCTCGAAATAGCCAACGACGGGACCATTGCCGTGGTGTCGATGAACAACACCTCACACCTCAGCCCGGAACAGACGGGACCACGGCTGGAGATGATCTAAACTGTTTGCGATAAGAGAGGAAGCCAATGAATCCGCGACTTGCAGCTATCCAGCTTGATACGATTCCCGGCGAGGTCAACCGCAACGTTCACAAAGCGATGACCTGGGGCAGACGCGCATTCGAGGCCGGTGCGGACTATGTCTTTTTTCACGAAGGCTTGACTGCCGATTATTCCCCCGAGCCCATGCGTAACGGACGATCGCTCGAGAGTTGGGAGGTGTTCGGCTTCGCCGCTCTGGCAAAGCAGTACGACGGCTACATCGCCCTCGGGTTAAACGAAGTATGGCAGGGGCGTCCCTATATCTCGATGGTTTTTCTGGGGCCTGACGGAATCGTCGATGTTTACCGAAAGACCTATCTTTGGCCCACGCTCACGCGCCCGGGAGCACCCAGCTTAGCTGAGTGGCTGAAGACCTACGTGCCGCATGAAGAGGGCTACCGGTGCGAACGAGGCGTTCTTTGCAGCGGCACTGGCACACGCGTGATCGCGGTGGGGGATTTGCGCCTCGGATGCCTCATCTGTGCGGATGGCAGCCAGCCTGAAGCGTGGGCGACATTCAGAGATGACCAGCCGGACCTGGTCTTCTGGCAGAACAATCGCCCCAACGTCGTCAATCGCGGCGACGCTCAGGAGCATGCCAAGGAATTGCGGACTCCGATGGTCGCCACCAACCGATGTGGATTCTCCTACCACCACTTCCAGTCAGGCGGCACGTGTTTCATCGCCGATGACGGTCGAGTGGTGACAAAGGCGAACGAAGAAGGCGAAGAACAGATCATCTTCGCGAATCTCGACGAATTGCGCGGACCATAGGGTCCGCCCGGCAGCCCTCTATAGGCTCGCCTCGACAACGGGTTTCGGCCAATCTTGCTGACTGCCTTGCCGCCCTCGTTTTCCAACGTCAATCGAGCGGTGTTCAGATCCGATTCGTAGTCGCCATGAATGCTGACCGACGCGACAGCCGGATCACCCACGGTTTGACACCGTGGGGAGCAGTGTTCACGAGCTGCTGTCGTCGGCCGCCACAAACCCATGCAGGTTGCCGTCGAAATCCGACACAAAAAGGGCATTGCCCGAAATGATCGGCGAGCCCATGATCGGCAGTCCCAGGTAGTAGCGCCACAGGCACTCGCCCGTACCTGCATCGACGGCGTAAAGATAGCCGTTCTCGCCGCCGAAGTACGCCACA
Source organism: Lentisphaeria bacterium (assembly GCA_030754995.1). Classification (GTDB taxonomy): domain Bacteria; phylum Verrucomicrobiota; class Lentisphaeria; order JABSQK01; family CAJWLW01; genus CAJWLW01. The sequence goes on along the minus strand of JASLZG010000082.1, from coordinate 11,915 downwards.
TCCCCCGCGATACAGGGCGTTGAGTGCCCGCCCATCGTGTGACCGCGATTGCTGCCTTCCTGAGTTGCAGGCAGTTCAGTCGCGAACTTCCAGGCGACAGAGCCGTCCGTCCGCGACAGACAGATGCGCTCGGCACCGCCGCTGATGAGTGTCTCCGGTCCGACGACGACCGCGGGGGGGCCGAAGCTGCCGTTCTCCATTGGCTGATGCCATAGGACATCGCCGGTACCGCAATCCAGCGCCATGGTTGAGTAACGGGAATTCTGAAAGAATACACCGTCGCGCACCATCCCCATCGACACCGCGCGGGTTCGGAATTCCTGAGTGTCGGTGGTCCACAGGACGTCGCCGGTACTAAGGTCCTGCGCGGTGTTGCCGTAATAACAATTCCAGTAGAGAATATCACCGACCGGATAAGGCGCGGAATGCCACAGGTTCTGGCGGCTGGTGGGCAGCTCGTCCTGCCACAGCAACGTACGCCCAGTGTCGACGGCATAGACCGCAAACGGCCCGCCCTCCGCCGCCACGATCAGTCGGCCGTCATGATGAGGTACGATCGGGCCGGCGCAAACACGGAACTCCCAGTTGCCGTCGTCACCCCAGAAGCAGCGCCGCCAGACGGACTCGCCGTCCGTCGCACGAAAGGCGGCGGTGACCCCTTGGCTGGTTGTCACAAACACCTTTCCATCAGTCGCAGCCGGCGAAAAACCAGCGTTGCCTTCGAGTTCCCGGCGCCACATGATCCGGCCGTTCGCCGGGTCGATGCAAAGCAGTTGCGGCCCCGGTCCGTCGATATCAAAATTCTGGGTGGCGACAAACAGTTTTCCCTCATGCAGGATCGGCGAGTTGGACAGCTGCATCCGTGAGCCGGTGGGGATCCGCCATGCCGGGATCAACGGCGGTCGCAGAGACAAGTTGGTCCAGCGGCCGTTCCCGAGATCGCGGCCAAACCACGGCCAGTCGGCATCCACATGGATTCGCGGCGGCGGCGCAACGACAGCGGTGTCCGCCGTCGTCTGCCAAGTGTCGCCGCTGCTATCCTCAACTTCGACAACGACGGATGTCGACTCATGTCGCCCGGCAGACCATGGTCCCTGCCACGTCCAGTCGCCGACCCGCTCGAGCTCGGCAGTGGCGCCATCGTCGCTGCGCAGGGTCACCCGATTGACATGCCGCACCGTGTCATAAGCCAGGACCGATACCGCGTCCGCACCCTGGATCAACTCAACCCGCCGATGCTGGCCCAGTACCCGCAGCTCCGTGTGCAGCTCGCCGTCGCGGACCTCGCAGATCCGCATCACCCGGGAGAACATTCCCCAGTCACCGCCGCGCATGGAAGTCGGTTGCAGGAACGGCACGTTCCGGTAGTGGTGCAGTGCGTTGCGGTGCCAGTGCCCGAAAAACACGCCCATTACCCGGCATTTCTCCAGCCACGGATCCAGGTCGAGCGGATAATGGCTGAATATGACGATGGGCGTGTTTGGCGCCAGCCGGTCGCGATCACGCTGCAGCCACTGCTCCTGGCGCGCGAGTGTCGCTTCGCTGCTGCCCCTGCGGTGCGTGTCGGTCACGATGAAGTGCACGCCGCCGCAGTCGAACGCATAATACGTTGGACCGGTGTAAAGCTTGAAGTGTCCGTCGCTGGGTTTGCCGCGTGGCAGGTGTTTGCCGTAATTCATCTCATGGCCGCCGGCAACATGGTAAAAAGGACAGGTCACCACACGCGTCGCGCGCGCATAAAGATTCCACTCGCGCAACCAACCGGTCAGAACCATGTCACCGCAGTTTACCATGAACTCGTGTGAATCCGGGGATACGCCAATTTGGTTCATGTCGGCTTCAAGAAGATCGGCCGCAGCTTCGGTGTCGAACTGCGAATCGGCAATCACGACGAATCGGAAATCGCGCCCATCTGCGGTCTCGCGGGTGGGTTGCAAGCCGAATTCGAAATTTGCTGTTGTGTCCGTATCGTCCGCGCGGATCAGCCCGTACCAGGGTGTCGTCGCCCGGAACCCGGAGGGCTGCTGCATCCAGACCAGCCGATGTTCCTCGACGGACATGGAAAAGCCGAAGCAGCCGTCTGCGTCGGTCTCGACGATGTGTTCTTCATCGCAGACCGCGATATTCGGCAGGGGCTCATCGTCACCGGAACAGCTTCCGTCACCATCGCGATCCAGGAATACCCGGCCGGTGACCCGGACCTGCCGCGGCACCGGTGTCGGCTCAAAGGCATCGTCGCCCCAGTCGGCGTGTTCCCGTTGTTCTCGTGGCAGCATGGTTTCTCGCACAGCGGTTGTTCGTTGTTTGTGGTGTATAGTGTAACCGCGTTTTGTGAATGAGTCGGACAAGTCGGACAAATTGCCCGGGTCGGACTCAGCGAACGCGCTGATTGAAATTGTGTTGGAATGCGAACAATGTTATGGCCACAGAATCGTTGGCCCAATGTCAGACCTCACGCGGTGATCCGAATGCGATTGCCATCCCATATTCGTGCTCCAGCAACATCTCGCTGTTTCACGCTGATTGAATCCGAAGCTCGCCCTGGCGCGACAGCCCGGCAGAACAATCGCAGATTGTTTGAGTCGGGAGCGCGCCCTGGAGCGCCCCAACCAATTCAATCCTTCACGTTTTCCGTTGCTTCGAGGAAACGTGAACGCCGACAGTTCACGCTGATTGAATTGCTGGTGGTGATCGCTATCATCGCTATCCTGGCGTCGATGCTGCTGCCGGCGCTGCAGGAGGCAAAGTCCGCGGCCTATCGAGCCCAATGCATCAGCCAGCTGAAACAGATCGGCGTCGGCATGATGGTCTACCAGGGCGACTACGAGGTGTTGCCGGATGGGACCGAAGAATGGGCGAAGGAACGCAATGGCGTCCGGGACCCTCGGACGATCTGGGTAGGGATGCTGGCTGATCTGATTTCCGTCAGTTGGGACACCAACGATCTTTACCCGAACGACACAAGCTTTGCAAACCCGATGAATGGCACAATATTCGATTGCCCGAGCCAGAACTGGGACCGTGAAACCAGTTACACCTATGCTGCGATCCCGGGCCCGAAGAACGATGTCGGCGACTACGGCGCCAACTGGCCGGTGCTGTCGAACAGCGATTGCCATCGCTGGGGGGGCCTCTCCACAGCCCCGACACCCGCCTGGACAAAACTGAACAGCGTGTCCAAGCTCGAGCGAATCGAAAAGTCGACTGATACCGTGCCGATTATTTTCGACAGTAACCACGTCACGATTGACTGGGTTGTGTATATATCCGGCCTGGCTTACGATTGGCAAACCTACGCGCATCGGGAGCAGAACAACATCCTGTTTGGCGATGGTCACGTGCGCTCTGTGGACGCGTTGCCGACCGGCGACGTCAATGTCTGGAGCGCCCAGCTGAACGTCGAATGGGACCCGGTCGATCCGTAATAGACCGCTCAGTACCGCTTCGGACGATTTCCCCGTAGCGCCTGCCTGCAAACAGCTGTTACGCCCCGAAACCATCATGCGAAAACTTGGCATAGTCGGAATTCGGGGCGGTCTGCCGCGGGCCAGAATGACTGCCCATTACGGCAACATCGATATCGTCACGGCCTGCGACATCGACGCCGCACAGCGAGACACAGCAGCAGCTCTCGGGATCGAGGTGTTCGACGATTTCAATGAGATGCTGCGCAAAGCGCCCCTCGATTCGCTGATCATCGCGACGCCCAACCATCTGCACTGCGAGATGACGTTGCAGGCGTTCGCAGCCGGTCTCGACGTCTTTGTCGAAAAACCGCTGGCCACAACAGTTACGGAGTGCGACGAGATGATCGCCGCGGGCGAAGCCGTGGGCAAGTTCATGATGGTTGGACTGTGCTACCGCCATTCGAATCTCTACCAGGCCTTTGTCAATCGTATCGCCGCCGGCAGTGTCGGCAAGCCGCGCATGATCTGGTGCAAAGAGTTTCGCGGCCACTGGAATCCGGGGCATGGCGACTGGCGCTATTCACAGGCGAAATCCGGCGGCTCGCTGGTCGAGAAGAATTGCCACCACTTCGATATCTTCAATTGGGCGATCCAATCGCGGCCGGTCCGCGTGCAGGCGTTCGGCGGCCATGCGGTACACGACTACTGTGAAACCATCGACCATGCGACCGTGAACATCGAGTATGAGAATGGCGTCAAGGGCACGCTGATGCTGTCGCTCTTCATGCCCGAGCTGGACCAGCTCGAGATCGGTGTGCTCGGCGATGCGGGCAAGATCGAGACGGCGCAACTGCACGGGCGGCCTGCCGCTAGCGGCGTCGACGCGCCGCCACAGTTACTGGCGCAGACCTTGTCCATCTGGCCGTTGCCGGACGGCACTGAAACACGGCAAACGGTCGCACCGTACTACTGTCCGCTATGGCCGGACGGCAAGGATCAGCATCTCGGCAGCGGCCGGCAGTTCAAGGTTTTCAACGAGTGCCTCACCCAGGGGCGCACGCCCACGATCGACGGTGGGATCGGGCGCGAGAGTGTTGTCATCCCGTTCGCCGCCGAAGAATCGATTGCCAACGGCGGCACCTTGATCGAGCTGGCCTGACCGCCCGGTGGCTCGCCAAGAACACATTCGCCCGCCGAACCGAGCCGCCAGATCTTCGAAATCCAGGATCTGTCAATGTCTTCGCTATTATAGCAGAATAGGCAAACAAAGCGCCGCCATCAACGCGCCAACATGCATACCGTCCATCTCGCTCCGCAGTATTTCCCATCCCGACCAGCGCTACATCGGCATCAGCGAAGATCTCACTGCCCGCCTCGACGGCCACAACCGCGGCCAATCCCCACACACAGCCGATTTCAACCGTGGGAAGTCGTTGCCCCAATCGCCTTCGCCGACGAACAATCACAAAGCGATGCTACACTATACGCCGCAGACAACGCAACAACGGCTGTGCGAGAAGACCATGCTGCCGCGTGAAAAACAGGAAAATGTCACACAACTGCCCTGCCGGCTCATTGCGGAAACCTGAGGTCATTGCGCGAAAACGAATTGAGAGAGAGCATTTGGCCACCTTTATCGTAGAAAATCCGACCGGTGTGGATCGCGTTGGCGATACGATCGTTTCCGGTGTTCCGCTTAAACGGGGGACCGTGACCGACGCCCGTTGTCTTGTTCTTCGGGATTACACCGGAAAGCGAATTACGGCCCAGGCTGGAGCGCTTGCCCGGTGGCCTGACGGCAGTGTAAAATGGGCGCTCATTACGGCTCGGCGGTTTTCCATCAAGGCCGGGAAGACAGCCAAAGTCTCGCTCACCGTTGAAAAATCCTCCACACCCAAAGGTATCACGATTCGCAAGACTGCCCGGGGCCTCCGGGTGAACGCGGGTCGATTTCGTTTTACCATCGCGACCGACCCGGGGCGACCGCTCGTCCCGAGCTTCGAGAGCAAGGTTGCAGGGAAATGGAAAAAACGGGCTGTCAACCTCGATCTTGCAATGACGGTCGAGCGAGGCAACCGAAAGCGGCGCTACCTGGCCAGCCTCGCCGGGCGAACGATCGATATCGAGCAGCAAGGCCCGCTGCGCACGCTGATCCGGGTCCGCGGCACGCACGCGGCGGAAAAAGGCACCGGCAGTTTCGGACCATATACACTGCGGTTCGAAATCCTCGCAAATTCCTCCCAGCTGCGGTTGACGCACAGTTTTATCTACGACGGCGATCCGGAAAAAGATTTCGTCCGCGCCTCTGAGGTGATCCTTTATGCCCGCGTCGGTGAGGACCATCGATTCGGCTTCGGCGGCGACGACGGTCGCGAATCGCGCTTCGTCCGGCAGCGTGCGAAGGGCTGGACGCCGGACTTCCGCTACGCCGAGCTTTACCAGGACTCGGCGACACACTGGCGAATTCGCCGCTGGGTGGACCTTGATCGCCGGGAAGTTTTCTGCGAGGAGGGATTGCGGACCGACGGCTGGATGGAGCTCGCCGGGCGCGACGGGCGATTGGCTGCAGCGGTGCGGGAGTGCTGGCAGAATCATCCCAAGACCCTGTTCGCCGACGCCGCTTCCGGTGAGATGCGAATCGGGCTTTATCCCGCGCGGGCTGATCGGTTGGACCTCCGGAGATACAGCGATCATGTCTATTCCCACACCTACGAGTCCCCGGCATTCCGAGAAGAAAAGACAATCCGCTTCGACAAGAAGCGAGGGGCGCACGGCATCCGGAAAACACATGATCTGATGCTCATGTTCGACGAACCGAATCCATCCGGTTCGACCTTGGCGTATAACGAGCCGCTGCTGCTGCAGTGGACACCCGCCTATACGGCCCGCAGCGGCGTCGTCGTCCCGGCCGCATCGAAGCTGGACAAGGCCTGGCTCGCCCGCATGAACGCCTACCTGGACTTTATCCACCGGGAAATGCTGGAAAGCGGCGGGACAGGATATGTCGATTACTTCGACCTTCCACACGGATTCAACCTGCCCGAGGGACGCTGGTTCCACGATTTCGGGGGGTTCGGTTACCTCAACAACGAAGCCATGCCGATACTGGGCCTCTGGCAGGCATATTTGCTGACGGGCCGGCGCGACGCGTTCCACATGGCGCGGGCGATGAGCCGGCACAACGCCGATATCGACTGCTATCACACCGGCCCCATGGCGGGATGGGGCTCGCGACACAACGTTAATCACTGGGGCTGCATGTGCCACGAACGCCGTATCAGCCAACCCATCGGCAAGCGATTCCAGCACTACCTGACGGGCGACAGGTCCGTGCTGGACCTGACCGAACTGGTCCTGGAGAGCTTCCGCCGCGAAACGGCCGAGCCCAGGAAGCTCAACATGAAATGTGACGTTCCGGCACTGGTCTCCACGCTCCTGTCGGCGCAGGAAACCGGTCTTGCAGAGGTGGGAAAATGGCTGGAATCGCTGGCCGATGCGCTGGCGGAGTCGGTTACGGAGCAAGGCCAATTGATGAACGCGCTACTGGTAAATTCCACCGACATGACCGCGGCGCCGGTTGCAGACGGCGAAGCAGTAAGTTTCATAATGTTGAGCCAATTCGGCGGGCCTCAGGCGTTCGCGGAACTCGCAGAACTATATGATCATAACCGTTTGCGCCAGGCGCTCGTGCGTTTCGCGCGGTACCGCATGCTGCCGCGCCATACCCGGCGGAAAATGGAGCGATTCGGTAACTATCGGGGCGCGGACTGCTTCGATGTCTTTCGTGCTCTCGATCTTCTGGGCTACGCGTATGCGGTGACACAAGACCCCGCGATTCTGAAGTACGCCCGTGAGCACATGCGAAGCGCCAGAGTTGCTATCGAGGATCAGCTCCAGCGGCGATACGGGGTTGAGGGCGCAAGTAAAAGAACTGTCCCCGTCCTCGCTGTCTTCCCGGACGAACCGCCTAGTGATGCAACATGGTGGAAGCAGAAGTATCCGCTCATCCCGCAAGCAGGCGCTTTGCAGTTTTACAATATCTCGATGTACCTGCACAAGATGCAGGGATTGATGCTTCTTGCCGGATCAACGAAGCGACCTGACTGATCGGTAGACGGCGTCCTGCCGGTGGCTCTCAATCAATTCGCGATGCTCTACCGGCGCCGAGCCATGAGACGCGGGCTTGACGAATTTCTGCCGCGGATCGAAACTCACGTGCAGAACTTCCGGTTCGCCGCCGGCGACAGCCGGCAGACTCCCGTCCGGTGCCGCCGCGAGCGATCTGCCGCCGCTGTCTTCGCGGTGCATGGCATAAGAGCCGCGCACCAGCCAGGCGCCGGTGTCCAGCGCCCGCGCCCTGCACTGCAGGCAAATGCGCTCGGCCGACTCCGACCGCTGATAGCTCGGGCAGATGATCAGGTCGACGCCCAGGGCGGACAGCGCTGCGAAGTACTCTGCAAAGTAGAGATCGAAACACACTGCGAACGCGACGGTGCACGAACCCCACTTCGCCGCGACCACCGAGGTGCCCGGCGACATGCCCATGGGATCGGCTTCGGCATCGGTGATATGGATCTTGTCGTAGGCCGCGGCCAGGGCGCCGTCGGCGTCGTGCAGCACCGCGCGATTATACCAGTGGTCGCCGTCCTCGACCGCCAGGCTGAACGTTACCGCAGCGTGCAGCTCGATGGCGCGGGCAGTGACTTTACGGATAAACCCGGCGCCATCACCGGCCGCGAAGCTGCGAACCTCGTCACATTCTCCCAAACCCGGGACGTTGGCGTATTCCGGCAGCACGATGAGATCGCTATCGCCCGGTTCGAGGGCCTGCAATTGCTCGACCATCCACGCCTGGCAATCGACCGCTGCCGCGACCGTTCCGGCATGTGGGTATGGCGGCTGAAGAATGGTGGTCTGCATGGTTCCCCCGTATGTAGTGCCTGAACGAAATCTCGGCATTGTGGTTCGTTAATCCAAGTTGATCGCAAATCTATGGGAGCAGCCGTAAACTACGTAGTTCCTGTACGCTTGCAAACGCTCCATGGCCCGTGGCCCACCCACGGTCAATCGTGTCAATTTATTCTCACATTCCAAACTCGACTTTCGTTTCAGCGGCGGATGGATGCGTCCTTGACGGCGACTGGGAACCGGCGAGCTTCAACCGATCAACGTCGTTTCCCGCGATGCTTGCCTTTGACCGCGAGGCCGCTGCGTGCTGCCGCTTCACCGGCAACTGGCTGGCGGTCCTGATACCACCATGCGCTCGCTGGCCCGGACCGAAGTACGGGATCCTGCGCGGGCGGCACGAGGGCCGCGAGTGGAATCTTCGGGATGCGCAGTTCGAGATATTCATCGACGGCAGTCATGTCCAAACCGTATCTGTGCTGGACGCACCACTGGAAACAGTCGTAGCGTGCGGACTGCCTGACGGCGAGCATACGGTCGAGTGTCGATTTGCCCTTCGGCCCGGCGCCTGCGGTGCTTTAGCTGGTTTTGTTTTCGGAATGGGCAACCCGGCTGGCGTGGCGGTCACCATTCATGGCGACTACGAATCGGCCTTGAACACGGTACGATTGACATTGGAAGACGAACACGGCAAGGGCGTCACCAAGATCGGCCGGAACCCATTGTCGGCCAGGGCGGGGATTATCATCTTGGATGGCGGTACTTACCGATTGAAGGCACAGGCCAATGGCTGGGAGAGTTGCACTACCAAACCATTCCAACTCGTGACCGGAGACACTGTGGACTTGCCGCCCATCTACCTGCGCCGGGCACCGGACGACGCTGCCTGCGAAGGTTACGGTATCGTTCACCCGAGTCTCGGACAGTCGATCTCAATTGCGCCGGGCACCTCGTTTTCCGCCTTTTTGCGGATAGCGGGCGGCGCCACCGCAGATGCCGTAAGCAGCGCAACATTGACCGGGGCATCTGAAGAGTATTCACTGTCGATCCAGGCGTCGAGCATCTGCGAACAATTCACGAACGAGCATGGCTTGCAATTGCGAATCCCGGATACTGTCCCCGACGGTCTCTACGATCTGCGGATCGCGTTTGCGGACTGGACGGATACTGCACCGTCCGCGGTCATGGTGCGACGGCAGATTCCGGATTCGTTCAGGATTTTATATTTTGGTCATACAAACACCTGGGAACAGGAGACAGCTGAATATATCGATCAGCTGGTGGATATCGCGAATCGCCTGGACCCGCTGTTTGTGATCGTTTCGAACGAGGTAAACGGCGCCTACCTCAGTGGCTGTCTGCGGCGTCTGCGGATGCCTTGTTTTGTCACAACCGGCAACCATTCTTATCCCGGCTTCTCGCGCTTCTTTGGCCCTGCGGTGGCGGCCTATGACTGCGGTCCCTGTCGTGTCCTGAACTTCGGGCGCCCCTGGTCGGACGAATGGCGGCATGCCGTGCATCTGCTGGAAGACAGCCCGTCGCCGCCAATTCGGATCATCAATGCTTACGAACCGGATGCACCGGTCGAAGGACTGCTGGATCGCTGCCAGGTGCAGCTCCTCTTTGCCGGCCACGCGATGGGTAGTGCCGAACCCAGCGACTCGACGCTGATCGTCGGCAAGGCCAATGCGAATTCGTTCCGGATCGTCGCGGTCGACAACGGCGTGCCGCGGTTGATCACCTGTCCGGACGAGCCACAGGGCGCGTTCCCAGTGCCGCGAGATGCCGCGGATTCCCGGCAGCTCGTTGCGGCCGTCGAAGCGGCGCTGAACGAGTCGATCGGATCGTAGCGCCGAATGGCACCCGACACCATCCAGCGGATTGAGAACATCTGAAACGCTGGCGTGCAACCAGCCCACAATTGCAATCAATTATGCAGCAAATATATTCATGTCCATGACACGATTTGTGACGGCATTTATTCTGTTGACGATTGCCATCTTGCCCTGCATCGCTGACGACGAGGCCGCAGTGCAAAAACGGCTACCCGACTGTGCCCGTGATTTCGAGATTGCGAAAGACCAGGACGGTATCGGCAGTATCGGCGGAGTGCCGCTCGCCCGGTCACCGGCAGCGGCGCGGCCGGACGTTCGTCGTTCGCGATCACATCATTCTCGATCAGCCGCGTCGCCTGACCTGGCCGTTCCAGGCGGATGAAGCACACGGCCTGACGCTGGACGGCCTGACCGCGAGGATCGGCCGGGAACCCGCTATCTCGATCGTACCCGAGGGGCTGGACGCCCCACTCGAGGTGGAAGTCCGCCGGACCGATCAGGTTTACGGCTACGCCGGTCCCTGCCCCGTCCTCCGCCACTTTCGCTACGACTGCCGGCAGGCCGTCCCCGCGATCTGTATTGATTGGCAAATTCGTTGGGAATAATCGAAACTGGAGTGTTTTGAGTGATGGAAAGAGTCGAATGCAATCAGCCGCCATCGGTTGCGACCGGCCGCGACCGACATGTCCTTGTCCTGCTGTGCGCCTGTTCAATCGCCGCCGGCGCTGCGCAGGCATTCGTGATCGCCGGCTTCGAATCCCGTGCCAGCAGTCGTGTGACGGTGGTCGGCCACATGCCGATCACCGTCAGCCGCGAGGCGGCGCGCGACGGCGCCTTCGGGCTGTCGCTGCGCTACGATGCACTGCGGAACGACAGCGCCCGTCTCGAATTCCCGATGCCGAGGGGAATTGACTTCACGGAGTTCCAATCGCTGGCCTTTGACATCCGCGCGGTCGGCACGAAGCGGAAGATCAAGGGATTGGTTGCGCTGGCAACGGGCGACGGGAAGGTCACGGGTGATTTCATTGGTGTCGACTACGGCTCGGACTGGAGCAACGTCGAGCTCGACATGGGACGGCTGATCTCAAAGCCGGCCAAGCCGGTCACCCTGATGCTCTACGTGAATCGTAATCAGACGCCGGCACCGTTCGAAGTTCACATCGACAACATTCGACTGATCGGCACCGGCGATGCTGCGGACGCCTCGGCTGAAAAGCCGCCGTTGTTTGTCGATGTAACCAAGGCTGTCGGCCTCGGGAGTATGGACGGCGGGTTCTGTGCCTGGGGCGATTATGACAACGACGGGGATGAAGATGTCATGATCGGCGGCAGGCTGTGGCAGAATGACGCCGATGGCACATTTTCGAAAGCCCGGGGCGAGGTCGCGCAGCACAAGGGCTCCTGGGGCGATTACGACAACGACGGCTGGCTCGATTACTACGCCATCCGCGGCGAGGGATTCCTGTACCACAACAACCGGGACGGCACGTTCACGCTCAATCCCAATATCCCCCCCAACCCGCACAAACTCTCACGCGCCTCTGCCTGGGCCGATATCGACAACGACGGATTCCTCGATCTGTACGTCAGCAACTACGAATCGGACGTTTCCAGACCGGCGCCGGACCTGCTGTTCCGGAATCGCGGCGACGGCACGTTCGAGCTGCACCGGACGTCGCCCGGCGGTGAGATCTGGAGCTGCCGCGGTGTCGATTTCGCTGACTTCGACAATGACGGCGACGCCGACATCTACCTCTCCAATTACCGG
>JASLZG010000081.1 GCA_030754995.1 Lentisphaeria bacterium | reverse complement strand
GGGCTCCGGTCCCATCCCGAACCCGCCTTGGATCACGATGAACTCATGGTACAGGTAGTGGAAGAGAGGCACGAAATAGCACATGTTGTGGAAGGGCCTCGGAAAATGGCCCCTGGCATCGTGGCCCGGCGGTATGACGCGCACGTCGCAGCATTGGAAGTGGGGCAGGAAGTATTCGTTGACCGGTGTCTCGACGGAGAACACCATCTGGCGCTGGCCGTCGCTGTGCGCCAGTTGCTGCGCCTTCACTTCCTTGAAGCAATCGGCAAGCTGTTCCATGCGGTCGGTCATCCATCGACCGGGAGCCGGGGGATGGTCGTGATCCGTCGCGAAGCAGGGAAACGTGCAGCAGCCAACGTTCTGGTCCAGGAACTGGATCCAGTCCAGTCCCAGATCCGTCATGGTGCGGACGAACTCCTGCGCGATCTCCCGGGTCTGCGGCGCCCCGAGACAGGCGGGGTGGCTGGGGCGCCAGGTGGCATCCCATTGTTCGGACCAGAGGTCGCCCGTGTGTGTCCGGCACACCGAACGGTCACCGCCATGCTCCGCGAAGTAGTCGGTGCCGTCGTATCCACTCCAGAAGTGGCCGACCACCCATCGGGTCCCGTTGGCGAAAGTGCCGATACGCCAGCCGCGCTGCCGGGCCATTTCCGTGAACTCGCGCAGCGACTCCTCGCCGCCGACCGGCGGAAAGCAATCCGGGTAAACCCATGGGCCGGCCCGCTCCCACGACATGATGACGGGCACTATTGGCGAATCGATCCGCTCGGACAGTTCGTCCAGCAGCGGCAGCGCCTTGCGGTACGGCAGGAACGCCTGGTTCGGCGCCGTCGGACCGATATCCAGTTCGCCCTGGATGCGCAGGATGACATGCGGTGGCGAGTCGAGCAGCCATGCCGGCACATCGGTCCGCTTGCTCAGCGGTGTGGCCGCCCATTTCTGCTGCAAGCTCCAATCGCGGTACATGTCGGCAGCGGTGTACCAGTCCCCGGTGAAGCTGCCGATCACCACGTCGTACTCGAGCTGGCGTTCGCCGCGCTGCGGCCAGTCGCCCACGTGGGAGATGCCGAGGCGCAGGCCCGGTTCGCGGTGCACAGGCATGATCAGTTTGATCATCCCGTTCGAATCCTGGCAGCTCAAGAAGATGCCGGCACGATCATTATAGTAGGCCAGGAACTGGGCCACGACCAAGCCGGGATAGTGGGAGCAGTCGCCGTTCTCCGGGCGCATCTGCCAGGTGTGCGGGCAGTCCGGCTCCAGGTCCTCTGGCTTTGGCCCATTGAGCAAGACGCCCGGGCCGAAGGGAAGAAGCATCGCTTCGCTGCCCGGCTTGCCGCCCAGGCTGTAGGGCGAGACCACGAAGGGGAACTGCACGTCCGTGATCGACAGGCCGGCGTCGTTTCGCAGGGAGAGTGACCAGCGGCTGTAGCGGTCATTGGCCGTGGCGCGAACCGTTACGGTCACGTCAAGACCCAATCCCCCCAACTGCCGGAAATGTGCGATGAGAGTCGTCGTGCCGCCGTCTTCCGGCGAAGCCACGCTGCTGATCTCGACCTCGGCGGCCTCATCCGAACCGAGCTGGCGAAAGCGGCGCCCCTCATCCAGGTACTGGAGGACGAAGACGGGCTGACAGCCCTCCGCCACAATGAACTCCTGGTCCGGCGCCGCCTTGCTGCGGAATGACACCAACGCCCCCGAGGACGCCTCGAACAGCAGGACATCCTGCGATGATTCCAAACGGATTGCCGTGCCTGTACTCATAGGGGTCCTTTCCTTCAATCATGGCCGAATAACCGCCACCTGCCAGGCCAGGCGGTCGCAGCCCCGGCGATGTTCACATAGTATAGTGGGGTGGACGGGAATTGTCCCGAGCAATCGCCAAGATACACGCCGGCAGCAACGCCGGCCCGGCCCAGATTGCCCGGGCCGCCGCCGGGCAAATCCGGCCCATTCCTTGCATCCTGGCCGGCCCTGTGCTACCCTCCCGCCGGTTCGAAAGAAGCAATTTACTCATGAGTCATTGATGTTTTCCTTTGCATTCATCACCGACCCGCAGATTGGGCTGAACAGCCCGAATGGGCTGCATGCCGCCGACTCCGATCGTGGGCGAATGGACCGGGCCGTTGATTTTATCAATGGCGCCGGCATCGACCTCGTCTTTTTTGGCGGCGACCACATAGACGTCATCGATTCGGAGGAACAGCGCGACCTTTTTTTGGCTGGTGCCGCGCGTCTGAATGTACCGTGGTACGGTGTCCCGGGGAATCACGACCAGCACCCGGTCAGCCTGGAGCACGAGGCGACGCCGAAAGGGTTCCTGTTAAACCACAAGGGCAGTTTCTTCATCGGCGTCAACGCCTGTGCGTTGCGCGGCGATCTCGGGCCGGAGCCGCAGGCGGCGGAATGGGGGAATCTCCGCGCGGCGATCGGGGCGGTGCCGGCCGAGGCGACCCATCGCTTCGTGATCATGCATTGGCCGTTGTTCATACTGCATCCGGACGAGGAAGACAGTGTCTACAACATGGGCATGTCGACCCGGCATGAACTGGCGCAGTTCTTTAGGGAGAGCGGGATCACCTGCGTCTTCTCCGGCCACCGGCACCAGGACATCGACATTGTCTGGCAGGGCGTGCGCCTTATCATGAGCATCGGAACGTCTGCCTGGCACCATTACCCCGAGGAGGCCTCGTTCAAGCTGGTCACTGTTTTCGACGGTGGCTTTTCCGTGCGTCGCGTGTCTGCGGAAGCACCACCTGCGGACCAACATGAATAAGCCAACCACGCATTGGCCGGGTGGGCGAGCGGCATGAACTTTGTCATTGTTTTTACCGATACGCAGTGCAAGTGGATGGTGGGCGCTTACGGCCAGCCGGTGTGCGACACGCCGAACCTCGATCGACTGGCGGCGCAAGGTGTCCGGTTCGAACGCGCCTACACTGCCTCGCCGATCTGCGGCCCGGCCCGCGGGGCGCTTTTCAGCGGACTGCACCCGCAGTCGAACGGTGCCTGGGCCAATGGCATGGCCCCGCATCGGCAAATACCACTCATGGGCGAAATTTTCCGGAAGCTGGGCTATCGGGCGGCGCTCACCGGCAAATGGCACCTGAGCGGGGCCGGCTGCGACGGCTCCGGTGTGCCCGACGGGGGGTTCGAACCCGACTGGTGGTACGACAGCGTCGCTGACCTGCCCGAGGACATTCGCGCCCTCTACCGGCAGGAGACAACGCCTGCCGAGCTGCGGCAAGCCGGGTTCGGTATCGAGCACGCCTTCGGCCACCGCGTGACGGACCGGGCGCTCGACTTCCTGCGCCGCGTGGGGGACGACCCGTTCGTGCTGGTTGTGTCGTACGACGAAGCGCACGATCCGTGGATGGTGCCAGTCGACTATTGGGAGAAGTTCCAACCCGGCGACATTCCCGGCCGGCCGAACTATTGCCCGCCGATGGCCGGCAAACCCAAGCTGCAGCAGATGCAGGCGCAGGAGACCGCCGCCGCCCACGGCAATCCCACCTGGGAGCAACTGGTGGCGAAGCGCCTGAAGTTCTTCGGCTGCAACAGCTGGATCGACCGCGAGATCGGGCGGGTGGCAGAAGCCGTGGACGAGCTGCACGGAAACGACACGTTGATCATTTACACGTCGGACCACGGTGACCAGCTCGGTTCCCATGGCCTGCACGACAAGGGGCCGGAGATGTACGAGGAATCCACCAACGTCCCGTTCATCGTGCGCGGCCCCGGTGTGCCGGGCGGGGCGGTGAGTCACGCGCTCCTGTCACATGTCGACATCCTGCCGACCATGCTCGACCTGGCGGGACAGGAAATACCGGGGTCGCTGCACGGCTGCAGCCAGGCGCCGGTGCTGGCTGAGCCGGCGGCCGCTGTGCGCGAGTACGTGTTCGTATCCTACAACCGCGGCGACGCCGACGCGCAGGAACGAGGCGGGCTCTACCCCATCCGTTGTGTCAGGGACGCGCGTTACAAGCTTGCCGTGAACCTGTTCGATAGCGACGAGTTCTACGACCTGGAAGCCGACCCGTACGAGTTGACCAACCTGATCGACAGCCCGGAACACGCCGGGACGCGCAACCGGCTGCATGATGCATTGCTGGAGGAAATGGCCCGCACTTGTGATCCCATGTGGAATGTCCAATGGGAAGATCGGCCGTGGCGACCGGCCAGGCACTTCTTCCTGGCGCGCGGCTGACCTTGAAAAACTTTCCAATGGCCAGTTCCGGCAGCGCTGCGCACCGCATGTTTCCACCCGCGGCTGTTGGCCGGCCGGCCGACTGTTTCGACAGGGCGCCCGATGAGTGGCGAACGCATTGCAGCGGCAGGGGAGTTTTCGGCCACGGCTCGGGCAATCGGCCCACTGCTACGTCGAGGTGCCGGCCACCGTTGTCGTGATCGGCTCTTTCCCTGGCATTTGTTTTCTTGGCGCCGGTTCAGGGCTCAATACACAGCCCGGCATTTCGGCCGCAGCACAGGCGCACCGGGCCAAAGAGGCCGGAGCGCAGCTTGCGCATGTCGAGTGGATGGTAAAACATCTCGTAAGTGCCTTTGAACGCGCCCTGTGCCCTGAGTTTCTCGACTTCGTCCGGGTCGCCGAGCACGGCGTTTGCCAATGTGTTCAGGACCTTGATCTCAAGCGTGTGCCGACCTGCGGCCAGGCTGCCGAGCTCGGCGACGAACGGGGAAAACACCGCGTCTGCAATCTTCTGTCCATCCAGGTGAATGGCGGCCGCGTAGCAGAGTTCGCCGAGCGCCAGGGTGCATGCCGCGGACTCCTCGGTCAATTCGAAAGAAGCAGTGTAGCTCATGAAACCGGTGTAGGTGCCGTATCCCAGGTCCTGCCAGTCCGGGAACTCGCCGGCGATGGCCACGGCATTCCCATCCGGCAGGGTCAGTGTCCAATCGGTTATTTCCTGTGGCGCCGCGGCGGCTGGTTGGTCAATGTCGGCGTCGAGCCTGTCGACCGGCTCGAAGAGGAGCAACTTCGACTGCCCGCGCTGAAACTCGATGGTCAGCGAAGCCCCCGCTGCACCCTGGGCACAGCAGGTCATCTGCCCCGAATCCAAGGCGATTTCGTGGACCCGTGCCTGGCGCACGAGCCGCAGCGTCAGGTTTTCGGCCGTCGCGGATTCGTTCAGCAGCAGGCAGATCGTCTCGCCGCTTTCGGCGGTGCGCCGACGCATGGCGACCGGCACATCTTCGGACACAACGCTGAGGAAACTGTCGCTCTCCCGAAGGGAACGTACCAGCTCGCGCAGCGTGCCTTCCTGCACGTGCTGAACAACGCCCTGGTCGCGGTCCAGGGCGTCCATCCGGCCGCGGATCGTGTCCGATATCATGGCCTCGGGCGGCACCAGGAGGTGCGTGTAGGAGCGGCCGCCGGCCGCTGTTATGCCGTCTGCCGCGGCGCTCATCCCGGTGATGTCACCGTCCCAGACGTAATCGAAGTCGACCTGGTTGTAGGTGAGCTGCCGCGCTATGTCGTCGGTTGGCGCGGCGAAGGTCAAATCCGTGTTGTACAGGTTGTTCAGCGGCACATAAAGTGCCACGGCCCGGTCCGGCCGGCCGCCGTTGAGCAGGCGCGCGGCACGCGCGATCATCTCACAGAACGTGGGGCCGTACTGCTTGATCATCGGGTTGACATTGGACAGTTCCGGGGGATGGAAGTGAAGCGCCCGCTCGCGGTTGTAGTTCGAGAGCTTCACAAAAAATGTGTTGACGCCGCGGATAATCTGCTGAATGCACACGTAGCGCATTTGATCGGGCGTGACGCCGTGGCCGTAGACGGCAAACGACTCGCTCATCGCCCGGCGCTTGCCGATAGCGGTCGCAATGGAACCGGCGAACCTGGGCGAGTCGTCGAAAAGGCCGGGTTTGATCCGGCCGGTTATGGTGTCGACACCGGGCATGTCGGAATGTGACAGGTTCTTGAAGAAAACGCCGCCGCCATATTTCATCTCCTCGAGGCTGTTGTCACCAAGCTGGTGGCCGGTGGAGATCACGCCATGGCGGCAGCACCACTGGTGGACCGGCTGGTAGAAACTTTCCGCCATCAGGCTGGTCCACACATCGTAGTAGTCCGCTTTGGCGCGCTGGACCGCTGCCGGCCGCCGCCACTGGCCGTGGTCACCGCTGTCCATCATATAGTCGACCACGATCTCCGGCAGCAGGTCGGTGATGTCGTAGCCCGCCTTGGCCTGGAAGCGCGCCGCGAAATCCGCCGTCCATGGCCGCAGTGTCGAGACCTTTGGCTCGTCGTAGAAAAAACCTTTCAGCGTGCCCCCGAAGTGGGACGACACCCGGGCGTGGTAGCGTTCGTGTATGCGCTCGAGAAATCCTTGTGTCGCCTCGGGATTGAGCATGTCGACAGACCAGGCATTGCGATCGTCGTTGATGAAGATGTTGCAATCCGCGGCGCTGATGGACGGGTCCAGGAACCTGCAGTGGGACCGGGTCGTGTGGACAAATCCGGAGACGTATTGCCAGCAGACCACCACCAGGCGTGACCGTGCTTTCGCGGTGAAGCTAATCATGTCGCCCGGTTCGTTTTTCTGCGGCACCGCCCGGGCGATGGGGCATCCGAACTTGTCGACCTCAAAAGTCGCGGCAGCGATCGTCCGGGTCGGGACCTGGATGTCGAGAGTCTCGCCTTCCTCGACGATGAGGTCAATCGCTTTCTGCAGGCCTTTCGCGCGGTACTCCGGGTTCTCGGTCAGCGTGCCGCCGGCAGAGCCGCTGCCGAAGATCCAATCGTCCCAGATCCAGATTTCCAGGCCCAGGGTTGCGGCATGCTCGAGAATGCACGACACGGCATCGAGCCAGGCGTCGTCCATGAAGTCGTTTGGCAGCCCGCCCCACGGCATGACCATGACGCCGCCGTAGCCGCAGACCGCGAATCCATCCAGTTGAGACCGCGATTTCTCGGGGGCGGGCCGGTCATTGATCGCCCACACGATGATTGGCCGGTACGAGATGGGGGGGTCATCGGAGAGGGGGAAGAGATTGGCGAGCTGAGCTGGATCGGCGGCGGTTGGTTTCATGGGTGGACCGTAGCGTCCTGCGACGCGGGAGTCAAGGAGTTGGTCGAGAATCGGGGGAGGGGGCGGGCGGGGAAGCCTGGGCGTGTCGGGTTCATCGCATGGGGAGCCGGGGCCTGTCTTGGCCGGCGCCGGCAAACGGGACTGCCTGCATTTGGCGACAGCGGCTTGCCGCCCTGGGCCGTCTACTGCTCCATTTGCTTCAAGTAACTGATGCCCTGTTCCACCACTGTCTTCCAGTCCGGGTTGGCCGGTACGCTGTCCAGGGAAAGGTAGCCGGTGAAGTTCAGTTCCTTGAGCGTCTGCAGGATGCTGCCAAAGTCCAAGTGTCCCGTGCCAAGCAGGTAGCGGTTGCTATCGGTAAGATGAACATGCATCAGCTTGCCTTCCATCGTCCTCAGCGTCTCGATGAAATTGCCGTCAGCCATGTTCATGTGATAGAAGTCGGCCTGGACCCCGAGGTTGTCGGCGGCGATCTCGTCGACGACACTCAACGCGTCCGGGATGTCGTTCAGGAATCCGGGATGTCCTTCGTACTTGTTGACCGGTTCGATAGCGATATTGACTCCTTTCGGCGCGGCGTACTCGACGATTTCCGCGGTGGAGTTGACGAACTGTTGCCGCAGCGTGTCGATCGGCGTCGAGGAGAGCGGATACTCGTTATTTATTGGGCAGGCGCAGAGCTGGAAGAGCGGCGGCTGCTCGAACTCGGCGGCCAAGTCGATGGCGCGCTTGCCGTATTCCACGCCCTGCCTGCGAACGGACTCGTCGGTTGAGCAGAGATCGCGTTCCTCGCCGCAGTGCCACGGGGCCCATGCGCCAAGGAGTGCCGGGACCTTTAATCCCATGGAGAATGCCAGGTCGCGAAGTTCATTGAATTGACCGCGGTCGATCCGGTCCGGTTCCCCGTCCATGTCAACGCCGTCGTAGCCTGCGTCTGCAATGGTCTGGAGCATCTCGTGCGGATGTTCCCACACACTGCACCCGTCGTAGCCGGTAGTCAACGTGTTGAGAACGACGGAATATTTCATGGCCATGGTGTCATCTCACGGGTGGAGTTTTCGATTTTCGAACACCTGGCAAGATAGCGTGTGCCGGACGGGCTGCAAACCGGCGGCGGGTGCATCTCTCGCCCGCCAGCTCGCTGGCGCCACGGCTAGCCGACCAGCGGGAAATGACTGCCGGTGATGGGTTCACCATGCTTGGCCGAAATGTTCGGCACGAGGACATGATCCCATGCCTGGGAGCTGTTGAAACAATTGCCCTCGGTCATGTAGATAATCACGAAGGCGCGACGATGCCCGGTAGTTGTGTTCTTTGGGGTTGAATGGAAGTTCAGGCTGTGATGGAACATGCATTCACCCGACTTCAACTCCATCGGCACTCCGAAGCTGGCGTCGTGTTCCTCCATGATAACCCGCTCCGTCCTGGCATCGGGATTTTCCGCCAACTCCTCCAGCTCCTTCTTTTTGCCCGCCAGCGAGAAGCGCGGATCCCGATGGCTGCCGGGGACGACGTGCATACAGCCGTTCTCCACGGTCGCGTCATCCAGGGCCATCCAGCAGGTGAGCATGTTGGGGTCGGCGAGGGGCCAGTTGTAGAAATCCTGGTGAAACTGGAAACGGTCGTTTTCCTCTGCCGGCTTGGTGATGATATGATCGTGCCACAGGCGGAGTTCCGCCGTCTTCAGCAGCAGCTTTGTGATCCCGGTGATCAACGGGTGACGCACTACTTTGTCGTACGCCTCATCCCGCTTCCACATGTTGACATACTGCCTGATGCCCCCGGCTTTATAGCCGGCGTCATTGGCGCCACGGGCGTGCCCGGCGCTGAACTCAACGGATGACTCATCACCACCTTCCGACTCGATACTGGCGACCTGGTCCAGCCCTTCAAGAAGTCTCGCGACTTCACCCTGCTCCAGGATCTTTCCATAGTTCAAGTAACCGTCGTCGTCCCATGACCTGATCTGTTCTTCGGTGAGCATTTTGTCCTCCTTTTCGTGAGTTGCGTCGAGTGCAATATACACCGACCCGTTCGCTTATTTCTCGCCTTGCCTCTGCCACCACCGCGGGCATGGGTCATCGCCAGGGGGGCGGGGAATGTTGGCCCAGTTGCCGTCCGTGTCGACGCCGCGACAGAGGATGGAATAGTCCCCGTATTCCAGGTATGGACGAACCGTCGTGGGGGAATAGCGGAGGGTCAGGCCACCGCGGCGGCGCTTGGAGAGGTTCGCCCCGGAGGCGTGCAACAGCATGTCCGAGTGCAGGGAAATCTCGCCGGCTTTCAACTCGATGCAGGCCGGGTCGCCGTACTGTTCGACGTCGACTACCGATGAGTCGAACAAGTTCTTGTCGGCCGCCTCGCTTTGGGTGAGGGCCAGTTCGCCAAGGTGATGGGTGCGGGGAATGACCTGCATGCAGGCGTTTTCGCGGTCGACATCATCGATTGCCAGCCACGCGGTCACCGTCCGTGACGGCGTCAACGGCCAGTAGGCGGCATCCTGGTGCCAGGACACCTGTTTGGGGTCGCCCGGAAGTTTGCAGAAAAAATGCGTCCCCCAACAGACAATGTCGGGGCCCACCAGGTCCTCGACCAGGTCGAGGATGGCCGGCGTCAATGCCAGGTCGTAGAGGCCGCGGCAGGTGTCCTGGTAGCTGCAAATGGAATAGGTGTCGCGGCCGTCGCCGGCCGCCGCCACCGCCGCCAACAGGCCGTCTAAGTACCGCCGGTTGGCATCGACGCGGTCATCGTCGAAGATTCGAAACGGGGTCAGGTAGCCGTTCTCGCTGAAGAAGGCCACCTGTTCGGGCGTCAGCGTTTTTGCCGCGGCTGGATCGGCCGGGCCAAACGACAGGTCGCGGTCCAGTTTCCGCAGTTCTGCCTGTTGCTTCTCGAATATCGTCATGTTGAGTGTTCGCCCAGCGGCGGAATTTGCAGCGGTGCTTACCCGGCCGGGGAGATTAACGGCTCGGTCGCGCGGCACGATTGTGCCTGTTTATTATAGTAAACCTAATAGCAGTTGATTCAATCACGGCGCTGGAGACCGCCCAGGCCGGGCGTTCCGAGCTGCTCGAAATACTCCCCCATCATCCGGCGCCCGGCACCATCACGCCATCCCGCACTGTGGGCCCGGTACTGCCGGTATCCGCGGCGGCGCCGCCGCCGGTGTTTTTGCTGTACGGTTTTACCCGAACTTTTTGATTTTCCAGAACTGGTGCGCTACGGTCTCCTGGCTTTCGGCCCGTTCCGCCGGTGGCTGCTTGACGCTTTCCTGGCGAGCCCGCCACATGGGAACCGGGAGTGCAACGGTGAACGCCGGGCTTGGAGAACGGCCATCGAGCCGGTCATCCAGGTGCTTCCGGCCGACCTGCGCCGGGTCAGGAACAGAGACAAAACGTTCAGTTTCCTTTTTGCCGACGGGGTTTCATGATGGAAATAATCGATGCGTATGCACACTGTGGCCTGAGTAAATACGAGCCCATTGAAAAGGTCCGCGAAGTAATGAAAACGGCCGGTGTTTCCGGTGCCGTTCTTGTCCAGCACCTGGGTGAGTTCGACAACTCGTACATCGGCGATATCGCCGCCAGTGACCCAACCCGCTTTGCCGGTGTATGCCTCGTTGACAGCAGTTCCGTTACGGCAGTTGAAGATTTGAAGAAAGAGGCCCGTTCCGGGGCCTTCAAGGGCGTACGTTTCACGGTCGATGTTTTCAATGATTCGCCGCAACTGTGCCAGGCTGCCGTTGATGAGGGGTTGATAATCGTTTTGTATGCACCCGACGGCATCGCGAACCATGTTGAGGTGCTGGATGCGTTCCTTGACCGCAATCCCTCCTGCCGCTTGGTAATGACCCACCTGGGCAATCCGGACCTCGGTGACGGACCTGGCTTTGAGGCTTATAAAAGAGTCTTCACATTGGCCCGGCACCCGGGAGTTTATTATCAGGTTTCCGGGATGAAAATGTTCTGCCCCTACCCGCACCGTGAATTGTATTCACTGATCGGGGAAGCTGTGGAATCCTTCGGCGTTTCAAGGCTTGTCTGGGGTTCAAACTATCCTGTTGTGGGCGCTGACGAGGATTATATCAAGGACCTGCATCTTTTGCTTGGGGGAAAACTGCCGCTTCCGGAGCAGGCCGTAAACGAGGTTGCCGGGAACAACGCTCACAGATTATGGTTCTCCGACCCGGGATGAAGCAAGGGAAATGGTTGAAAAAGCATCTTTTTTCAGGTCTGAACCGGGCGGCAGGCTGTCCATGGAAAGCGATGCCCTGAAGGTTGTCATAGACCCGGCCGGGGGTGGTAAGATAGGTTCTTTTGTTTCCCGGCAAACGCAAAGGGATTTTTTTTATCAGGACCCGCGGCAGACGTTTCCCGGTGACGGCTACAGCGATCACGACATATCCGGTTTTGATGAGTGTTTCCCAACGGTCTGGCCCTGCAAATATCCGGACGGTCAACGCCGGGGCATGTCCCTGGCTGATCATGGTTATCTGTGGCAGGGGCCGTGGGAGGTCCAGGCGGCGGACGATCGCCTGGTGATGCGTAAGGATGTTCCCGAGCTGCAATGCCGTTTCGAAAGAACGTGTTTCCTCGATACAACGCGGTCACTCAAGCTTGATTACCTGATTGAAAATAACGGCGAAGAAAGCTTGAAATACGTTTATTCAGCTCACCCCATGCTGGCGGCAGATGAGCACACACAGTTGATTCTTCCTGAAGAAATCAACCGGATGTTTGTTAGCGTCGCCCTGAATGTTCCCGGGTTGGTGGATAAGACCTGGATTGACTGGCCGCTGGATGGAAAAGCCGGTTTGGATGAGCCATTTTCCAGTCAGAAGTGTTCGGTGGTCAAGCTGTGCTCCGACCGGTTGAAAGAAGGCCGCGCGGTGATTTATCACAGGGATCTTCGCGAGGGGCTGCAATTTGAGTTTGATACTGAAAATCTGCCGCACCTGGGGGTGCTGATACAACAGGGATATTCCCCGGATGAGACGACAGCTTCCAACCGGCAACTGTTTCTTGGATTAGAGCCCACAACCGGTATGGGTGATGATTTGCCGTCCTGTGAATCCACCGGGACTGTCAGGGAAATCCAGCCCGGCCAGGAAGTCCGCTTTGGGATTCGACTGAAACTGCTGAGCCGGATGCCCGGGGACCGGTAAACTGTTTTTTGATGGCGAACCTCCCGGGCCACGGCGGATTGTGGGGCTGAACCAGTAGCCCCGGCGGGGCCGCAGGGCAAATCGCTCCACCCCTTGCATCCGGATCTGCACTGTGCTAGTTTCCCGCTCCTGATCGGTCGGCTTCTCGGAACCGGTAAAGGCCACTTTTGAGAACGTCACTGAGGCGCTGGGACTCGGGGGCTTGGTTAATAGCGAGATCTACTGGGTGGACTGCAACGATGACAGCTGGACCGATCTCCAGGACGGCGGGAGAATCTGGCCTGTGATTTCGATAACGATGTTGACATGGACATCTGCCTGAGCAACAGTAGCGCGTGGCCATTTTGTGCAGCGCATATGAAAGGAGTAAACGATGGTTGTCGATACGGAACTGCGTAAAAACGAATATTCATCCGGCAGCGGCAAGCCGTTGGACGTGGATCAATTCCCGTTCAGTTACGCCGATGAGCCGCGGGAAAATCCCGGGGCGATGGAAGGCATGCTATGTCAGTGTGACGATGGATCAATCCTGTTCAGCGCTTTTGATGCCATGGTTGAAGGCGACGTGTCTGAGCATTTCGCCTGCACGCGATTCAAGCGTTCGACTGACAACGGTCAAACCTGGAGCGAGCCCTGGAATAAAAACAACGCCCATGGCAAAGCCAACGACTGTCATCACATCACGGTTCTGAACCTGGCTTCGGGCAAGTTGGGCATGGTCTATGCAACACGCAACGTCCCCAAGGGCCGCGTCGGCCGCGACGGCGGTACGGTGTTCGCCACAAGTTCGGACAATGGGCAAACATGGGCGGACGTGTCTGTTGTCGAGCCGCGCTTCGGCATCTGCTGCACTGGGCATGCGATCGTGATGAGCACGGGGCGCATCGTCGTGCCGGTGTTCAAGTGGATCAGCTATGATCCAACCGGCGAAGCCGAGAGCATGATCTCGCCGAGCGTGTCGTATGCATACGTCTACGTATCTGATGACCAAGGCCTGAGCTGGACCCAATCCCTCAGCGAACTTTTTGTCAGCGACTACCGCGCGGCATACGACCTGGAAGAGCCGGCGGTAATTGAACTGAAAGACGGCAGACTGCTCATGCACCTGCGCTGTCAGCTCGGCCGCGGTTACCGATGCTGGTCGGAAGACGGTGGCATCTGCTGGTCGCGACCCGAGCCGCTGCCATACGCCGCCGGCTATACACCGCATTACCTTAAACGCCTGCCCGGCGGTGAACTTTTAACCATCTGGACACAGGTCTCCCGGCAGGAAATCCTCTCGGGCTTTCATCGCCATCGACTAACATGTGCGGTCTCGCACGATGAAGGACAAACCTGGGAGAATTTCAAGAACCTCGAATCGCTGGACGACACGGCGGTTGTCCACCCGCCGCCGGCGCATCGCTATGAAGTGATCGAACAGTGGGAAGACTACGGCTACTACCAGCCCTCCAACGTCGAGCGATATCATCGCGCCCCCGGCGTCCTTCGCATCGGCTATCCCAATGCGTTGTTGCTTGACGACGGCAACGTGCTGGTCGTCTACGACCATGGCTCGGGCGTACTCGGCGACAAGAGCGGCGTCAAACAGCGCATCATCCCGGCGAGTTGGTTTCTCGAATAGTCGATGAACCCGTGGGGCATACAGGAAGACAATGACATGAGAAGGATCAGAAAAAACAGAAAGCTGCGGCTCTCCGGGTTGATCGTGCTGGCTCTGATGGGAATCCCCATTGCCTTCGGCGCTGAGGAGACGACGGAACCGGTAAAGATCACCTTTGAAAATGTCACCGAGGCGCTGGGGCTCGAGGGCATGGTTGATAGCGAGGCCTACTGGGTGGACTACAACAATGACGGCTGGACCGACCTCCAGGACGGTGGGCGGATCTGGCGGAACGAGGAGGGCAAGACGTTCGTCAAGGTGGCTGGCGGCGGCTCGCAAAACAGCTGGGCCGACCTGGACAACGATGGGTACCTCGACTTCTGGAATCCCGCGTCCGGAGTAGTCAACTTCGGCTCTGCGGAAGGAAGGTTCACCCAGCCGCAGCAAAACCCCGAGCGCCTTTGCGAAGTGAGCGACGGGGGCACGTGCACGGACGTTGACGGGGACGGGTTGGTGGACATCTACTGGACCGGCTTCGAGAACAACGGGTTCCAGCCGGACGCAATCTGGCTGAACCAGGGAGACCGGGCCTTCAAGCTGATCTGGAAGACGGAAGGTCCCGCGCAAGCGGGACGCGGGACCATGACATGTGATTTCGACAATGATGGTGACATGGACATCTACGTGACCAACTACTATGTGCAACCAAATGTTCTTTGGATAAACAATGGCAGCGGGAAATTCACCGACGGCGCGGGCGAGTACGGCGTTGGCGGGGGGAACGGCTACAGCATGGGGTCCGCCTTCGGGGACCTGGACAACGACGGGTATATCGATCTCCTGGCGGGAAATTTCGCCCGCGCCGGCCAGCCCCAGTCGCAGTTCCTCCGGAACCTGGGACCGGACAGGAAATTCCATTTCGAGAACAAGGGCACCTGCGGTGTGAACCAGCTGCAATCCACCTCTCCCGCCCTGGGAGACTACGATAACGACGGTGACCTGGACCTCTTCTTCGCGGCCATCTCTTATGGCGGGGTGGGCCAGTGCGGACTGTACCGGAACGAAGGAAACTGGAAGTTCAAGGACGTGACCGGGGAAGTGGGGTTGGGCGCGCTAACGGGCACCGGCCAGGCGGCCTGGGGGGATTTTGACAATGACGGCGACCTGGACCTGGCGAGTGGCGGCAGGCTTTGGCGCAACTCCGGCAACAAGAACAAGTGGCTGAAGGTGAGACCCGTGGGCACCGCAGATTACAACCGCTCCGCGGTCGGGGCCCAGGTCCGCATCAAGCTGGGGGACAAGGTCCTCACCCGGCAGGTGGAGTCCTCAACCGGTCGGGGCAACTTGAACGACTTCGTGCCCCACTTCGGGCTGGGCGCGTACGCGGGGGGGGAGGTGGAAATCACTGTCACCTGGCCGAACGGCAGGGAGAAGAAAGAGACCGTGGAAGTCAACAAACGGGTCACGGTGGAGATGCCGGCCCCACAAGCAGGTGAGGGCACCGACTCCGGCCCGAAAGAGTAGACTGCCCCCTGTCTTCGGGTGCAGGTGGACAACGCCTGAAGTCGGCACGCCGGCTCCTGATGCCAGCCCGCCGCCTCGCTTTCATCTGAGGTTTACGAGTTTTTCGAGAGCAGCAGGGCAAATCCCGCCCATTTCTTGCATCATAGCCCGCACCGTGCTAGCTTTCCAGACCGAGAAAACAAACATGAGGCTGGCAGGATCTACCCCGTTTCGGGTCGTTTTTAGTGCCAAGTCTTAAGTCTCAGATTCTTGTCGAACTTTGCGTCTTTTCGAGAGTTCATGCGGTATGTCTTTTCAAAAAGTATTGTCCATAATTGTTGTTTCGTTGCGGCTGGTCACTCCGGGAAACGCAGAGCGCCCTCTGCGCCTGGAGGAAGTACAGGAAGATTCATACCCGTTTATCACCGAGATTCTTGCTCCGGCCGCGGTTGAAATGGCGGTGAGCGAGGCAGCCCGCCTCGTTGCGGTGACGCACAAGGGGAAAAACGCGGGTCAGATATCGATTTTTTCACTTGATAAGACGGGCGGGCTGACCGGCACAGAACCTATTTTCCTGGTCTTGCCAAAGCGCGGCGAACTGGCGAAACATGCCAACTATGCGCTTGGCGTGACCTTCCACCCGAGCCTTCCCCTATTGTACGTCTGGCAGGATGTAACGCTACCGGGGGACGCGGATGCCGGCACATTCGAACATCTGCTGATATTCCGTATTGCCGACGGCAAGGCCGAGCTTGTTCAGGCCTGCGGCAAAGGCAGCGACTACTCCGTTGGCCACAAGGTCGGGTATATCGCTGTTGACCGGAAGGCAACGCGGCTGTTCTTTCCGAATCTCCAGCGCAAGTCAAACGACAAACAGCTCCACG
>JASLZG010000080.1 GCA_030754995.1 Lentisphaeria bacterium | reverse complement strand
CCTTCGTCCTGGAAGAAGGACGGCAGCGAGGCCGCATCGAAAAAGACGTTGGGCAGTTTCCCCAGCTCGATCTGTGCCTGCCACAGTCCAGCCAGTGCCGCGTTCCCGGCGAGCGCCGGCCCGGGTTGGCCGAGGTGGCAGATGACCACCGTCAGGTCCGGATGTCCGGTAGCGATATGCGCCACGGCATCGGTCTGGTATGATGCCGAACCGACATCGCCGAGGTCGAGCGTCAACACGCGGTTCTCGCGTTGCAGGAGCGCCCATGCCGGATTCAGCTCCGGATCGTCGAGCCGGGCGCCGGGATGGACGCCGCTCAAGCCGGTTGGGACGCTGAACTCAATCTTGACGCCACGGAACTCCGGGGTTTCGAGGAACCGGTCGAGGCGCGTCTGCCAGCCGTCCGTCCAGGGATCAAAATATGCTTGCGCGATGAACCGGTCCGGATACTGCCGCACCGCTGCAGCGGCGAACTCGTTGCACTCGCCCCAGAACGGCCCTTGCAGCAGCACCGTCTGTTCGATGCCGGCCGCGTCCAGCTCCGCGACCGACATGGCTGCGGTAAAACCGGTCGTGTCACCGCAGTCCGGCATGACCGAAATGATGTTGTCGCCGACCTTTATCCGGCCGTGACCAATGCCGCGCGTCGGGCCGTCACCCACGTGACCGTTGACATTTGGAAGGACATGGGAATGCGCGTCGATCATGGCAGGGGAGGGGGGAGAGTATTGGAACCGTGTTGAAGAGTTGGAGTCTTCTGGGTTACGCAATAGGCTGGCGGCGGCGCCACCAGCCCATTCGTTGAGAATTAAGCACGCAACGATCACTTGACCGCACACCATACACCAAACCCTGAACCCTGCGAATCACATTCCCGAATTTCGGATTGCCGAACGGTGCCGTGCCGGGTCAGTGAGTTCACCGTCACGGCAGCTGCCGCGGCCGAGTCGACGTTGAGTTTCAGCGTTTCTTCGCACAGCGATCCCAGGGGCACAGCGTCCGGCTCAGCGACGGCGAAGGCCCCGCAGCACTGTCGGCTGCAGTCCCGGGATCTCCGGGTCCACCGGAAAATATGGCCGCTGCAGGTGCTCGTACTGCAGGCCCCGCACGCTGGCCGGCGTCGGGCCCGGCGTGTCGAGAATGAAAGCCGCCTTCGCGATGCCCGCATAGCCGAACCGGTAGTTCATCGGATTCTTCACGACAACGAACTTTGCACTGTGTGGCTCGAGCTGCATCGACCGGAATTGTTCGTCGGCCCAGTCATACGTCGGGTGTGTCGCGACAACGATCTTCAGTGCGCCGGCGGCAAACACCGCGGCCGGGCCCATCGTCGCCTCGCGGCCGGCCCAGATACCGCCGTCGTAGCGGAAATTGCCGTTGCTGATTCTTTCGACTGTCCCGGTCACCCCGATCGGCTTGCCCCAGCACGGGTCGAGCTTGTGCCCCAGGCTCAGGCGCAGCTCGGCATCCGTACCCGCGGCGTGGCAGGCCGCGGCGGCCTCCGGATCCACCACCATTGCCAATGATGTTACGCCCAGGCTGGCGTCGACCAGGGCCCGGATCGAGGCAACGCTGTCACCGGCGGCGCCGCCGCCGGCGCAGTCGGCCGCCTCGATCAGCAGTACCGGCCCGCCGTCGATTTCCAGGCCCTCGCGGATCGCCGTGCCGGGGCTCACCACCGGCTGTTCGAGTGCCTCGCGGCTTTGCCAGTAGCGCTCGGCAATATCCGTCGCCAGCTCGACGGCGAGGTCCATGTCATTGTCGGTGATCACCAAGCCGCCGCTGCCGAGGCCGGCAAAGTCCAGATGCGGCTGGACCAAAAACAGGCTGGTCGACAACACGCCGGCGCGTTCTTCGAACGACTTCGTCCGGCGCATCAGCTCCGGAAAGGCGCCGTCGCCCTCCGTCTGGCCGCGGCAGCCGCCGACCAGCACCGGCACCTTCGCCATCGCCATTGCCGGCTGCCAGCGGCGGTCGATGATGCCTGTCAGCAGGCGCGCCCCGCGCTGTCCCGTCGTGAAGGCGTCCTTGTGCGGGTACGTCTCCCAGGCCACCAGTGCATCGGCATTACGCACCATCGCCTCGCTGACGTGGGCGTGCAGGTCGAGGGTCGCAACCAGTGGCAGGTCCGGCCCGATGTGCCGGCGTACCGCCGCCAGCAGGTCGCCCTCGAGGTCGGTCGCCGGTTCGACGACGCCGGCGCCGTGCAGCCCCAGCAGGACACCGTCGACGTCTTCGGGCACCAGTGCCGCGAGCAACTCTGCGGTGAGCTGGTCGTAGCAGTCGCGGGTCACCGGCCCGCTCGAGCAGGTGCTGGCGACCAGCAGCGGATGAATGTCGACGGCGCCGGCGCGCAGCACATCGAGCATGCCGCCGACAACCCCCTCGCCGGCGTCCAGCATCGCCGTGCCGCGCCGCAGCTCATACTGCTCGAACCGCGCCAGGTCGGCCGGCGTACCGCCGAACTGGTTGCACTCGATAAAAATTGACCCGACAGCTACGTGCATGGGCGCCTGCTCCCCATCGATTACCCGATCGTCTCATGCGGCCCGACCGGATTCAGGTGCTGCGGGCCATCCGTGTAAGCCAGCACGAGCGAAGTCACTCGCGCGTTACACTGCCCACCGGCGCCATCGGAACCCGCTGTCATGCGGGTATCGATGGCGCCGATATGATCAATTTCCATGGTACCTACAGCCTGGCTCGGGTAGCCGTTCCCTTGTCCTAATCTACTTCGCCAACCCGATGTTTCTGAATTTCCCATCCGTTACTTTTCCTGAATCCGTTGCCAAATCCGCGACGGGGCTTAGGGTACAAGTTCGCTTGACCTGCCGGTATTGGAACGAGTTTTCGGACATGGTAATCCTGATGGCACATACGATTCGAGTGATCGGCAAGGACGCGACCGTCCGCTTTGCGGCCACCGAGCTCAAACGATATTTACGGCAGGCCACCGGCAAGGCAATCACGGCTGCTGATTCCGCCGCGGCGACGTTCACCATAGGCCTTTGCGAAGCGCTTGGCATGAAGGCCCCCGGCGGCCTCACTGCGGCCGACGACTGGGTGCGTGTGAAGGAGTCGGACAGCGGCTATATCCTGACCGGCGCCAATCCGCGCAGCGTTCTGTTTGCGGTCTATCGCTACCTCGAAGCCTGCGGTTGCCGCTGGCTGCGCCCCGGTCGCAACGGCGAAATCATCCCGAAACTGCGGAGCCCGCGAATTCGCGGCATCGACATCGACGAACAGCCGGATCACCCCTACCGCTCGATCTGCATCGAAGGTTCGTGTTCCGTTGAGCATGTTACCGGCATGATCGACTGGCTGACGAAGAAGGGCATGAACGGATACTTCATCCAGTTCCATCACGGCTCCCATTTCTTTGAGCGCTGGTACACGCATGCCGCCAATCCCGAGTTCGAAAAGGAACCGTACGACATCGCAACGATCACCCGGCAGATTGTCGGAGAGATCACCAAGCGTGGACTTGTTTTCGAGCGCATGGGGCACGGCTGGACCTGCATCCCGTTCGGCTTGCCGGGCGAAGGCTGGGTGAAGGAGACGCCCAAACTGACGCCGGCACAAACCCGGCTACTGGCGAAGGTCAACGGCAAACGCGAGCTGCACGAAGGCGTTGCGCTCAACACGAACCTGTGCTATTCGAATCCGACCGTGCGTCGGACAATGGCAAAAAGTGTCGTCGGGTACGTTCGCGAGAATCCCGAGGTCGATGTCGTGCATCTGTGGCTGGCCGACGGCAGCAATAACAATTGCGAATGCAGCAACTGCAGAAAAATGCGGTTGTCCGACTGGTACGTCGAGTTGTTGAACGACGTCGATACGGCCCTGGACAAGGCCGGCATGGATACGCGCATCGTTTTTCTGATTTATGTCGACCTGTTGTGGCCGCCACAGAAAAGGCGAATCAAGAATCAGGGCCGTTTCATCCTGATGTTCGCACCGATCACACGCTCGTACGCCAGTGCCTTTGCACAGGCTGCCGGTACGGATATGAAAATAAAACCGTACCGCCGCAACAAACTTCAGTTCCCGAAGTCGGCGGCCGAGAACGTCGCATACATGCGCGAATGGTCGAAAGTGTTCGACGGCGACGGTTTCGACTTCGACTACCACGCGATCTGGGCCTGCTACAGTGATCTGGCGCAGGTGACGATTTCACGGACGCTCTACGACGACATCCGCGGACTCAACGACATCGGGCTGCACGGATTGAATAGTTGCCAGGTGCAGCGCCAGTGTTTTCCCCACAGCCTGATGATGAACGTCCTGGCCGAGACGCTGTGGAACAAGAAGCGGTCGTTCAAGTCGATCGTTGACCATACCTTCAGCGATGCCTTCGGCCGCAGTAGTGCGAAGGTCGCTACGTTTTTCGTCGAGATGTCACGCCTTGCGAAGCCGTTTTTCGAATGCGTCTACATACCGAAGCTCGATACCCGACGTCAGGCCGCCAGTCTGAGGAATATTCCGAAGATGCAAGCTGCAGTAGCTGCTGTCGAGCCGCTGGCAAAGCGGCAGGTGACGACGCAGGCCGGCACGGTCAGGCAATCATGGAAGTACCTTGTATACTATCTCAAAATCATGAAACTGCTGCTGCCGGCGTACGAAGCCTATCTCCAGGCGGCACCGGATATCAAGGAGAAATTCGACATCGTGTTCGACTATCTGCATCGCCATGAATCTATCCTGCACCCGGTGCTCGACGTTGACATGGTCTCGCGCGTGATCGGCTGGAGAATTTTCGAAGCGCAACGGGTAGCAACGAACTCGGAAGAGTGAAAAGGGAAACCCGCCAACTACTCATCTGAAATCCGAAACTTGCAACCCCTGTCATTGCCATGAACACTCCCCACGACGACCAATGGCTACAATTGCGCAGTCACGACAAGGACCTTTCCGGTATCTTCGACAAGCCGTTCCCGGTTGGTATCGAATACTATCGCCCGCCGGTGCCGCCACCCGAATTCTGGGACGAGGACCTGCGCCGTATCAAGGCGGCCGGGATGAGCATCGTGCGGACCTGGTACCAGTGGAACTGGGTCGAGACGATGCCCAACCAGTACGAGTTCGACGACCTCGACCAGTTCTTCGACATCGCTGCCAAGCACGGCCTCAAGGTCTGGGCGGATTCGACGCTCGGGACGCACATGGCCTGTCCCGCCTGGATGCTGCGTGAGCACCCCGACATGCGCGCTGTCTGGCGTGACGGCAGTGTCCAGCAGGATCGTGCCGGCGAGTGGTCGCCGCAGGGGTCGATGACCCACAACTTCGATCACCCGATGTGGCGCGTTTACGTCGAGCGCTACCTGCGGCAGTTTATTCCGCGTTACAAGGACCACGAGGCCATGGGTATCTGGGGTATCTGGGACGGTATCAGTTTTGCCGCGGCGTGGACCGCGCCCGAGCCGTACCCGCCGTACAACGACTACACCATCGCCAAGTACAAGGACTGGCTGTACAAGCGCTACACGCTGGATGAGCTCAACGAGCGACTTCTGCGCCGCTACCGGTCCTGGGAAGACGTCGACGCACCGCGCAGCAAGGATGCCCTGGTCGAGTACGGGTTGTGGCAGCAGTTCCAGAACGAGAACATGGCGGATCACCTCGGCTGGATGGCCGACCTGATCGACCGGCTCGACGGCAAACACGAGCAGCGCTCGCACGGCGGATCGTATCCGGACATGCGCCACGAGACGATCAGTCCGGTCATCGACAGTTGGGGCCTGTCGCATCATTCCGCCGATCATCTGACCACCGACGAGCCCTACAGCATCGCCAACCAGGCGTACGGCTTCCAATGGTGCCGCACTGTCGGCCGCAACAACCGCTGGTGGAACGAAGAGATCTATGGCAGCTTCGTCGGCGGCTTGAACCCGCGCGAGAAAATGACTACCGGCGAAGAGTCATTGATCTGCGTCTGGCTGACGCTGATCGAGGGCGGCGCCGGCGCCATGTTCTGGCAGTATCGTCCGGAGTACATGACCTTCGAGGCGCCGGGCCTCAACCTCGCGGCGCTCGACGGTGAGCCGACCGAGCGGTTCGTCGCGGCGACAAAGGCGATCGCCGACATCGACAAGATCGAGGACCACCTGCCGGTGACGATTCCGCCCGCCGATGTGGCGATCGGCTACAGCGGGCTGAGCCATGAACTGTTCGAATGCAACGGTGCCTCGACCGCGTTCATTCGCCGGCATCGCGCCATGTTCCGGACGTTGTGGACCCACAATGTCGCCGTCGACATGGTGACGCCGAAGATGGACTGGTCCAACCACGAGCTCGTTTACCTGCCGAACTTTGCGTCGCTCGATGACGAAGCGCTCGCCGCCATCCGCGGCGTGCTTGAGCAGGCGGACGGCCCGAAGCTCGTCGTCGACGGTTATTTCGGCACGTTCGCCGGCAAAGGCCACTGGAGCTACAAGCCGCCCGAGGGCCTCGACGACCTGATCGACTGCCGCCTCGCCGACTTCGACATGATCAACCGGTTCGACGTCAAGGCGGGCAACAACGTCGTGGCGATGCCCGGCGGCGAATTCGAACTGCCGGCGGACACGGCCTACGCCATGCTCGAGCCGCGCGGCGACATGCAGGCGATCGCCCACATCGGAGACCGGTGCGTCGGCGTCCAGTCGGCCGACGGCCGATTCACGTGGTACGGGTTCTCGATATCGGCGACGTCGTCGACCAATGTCCCGGGCATGCCGTACGAACCGACCAGCGGGCCGCTGGTGCATGACGATGTGGCGATGTCGATGCTCGGCAGTGCCGGTGTCGATTCGTGGTTCGAGATCACCGGTGACCGGCTTGTCGCCTTCCGTCGCGGTTCGAAACAGGGCGGTTCACTGGTGTTCCTGATCAATGTCGAGGACCGCATCGCGAAGACAACTGTCAAACCGCGCTGGGGCATCACGACGGCGCACGACCTGCTGAACGACCAGGCGCTGGCGCTGGCCGACGGTGCCTTCGAAATAGAGGTGGGCTACGGCGAGGTTGGCGTCGTGCATTGCGCCGATGGGTGATCTTGTTCCACTGAATCCGTCTGGATCAAACCATGAGTGACCCGCTGCACGTCGGTATCGCTGCCTTCGACATCACCCCGCCGATCCATCCGGAACACGGCGCCTGGGGAACGACGCCGATCATGACGGAGATCGATCTGCCGCTCGCCGGCCGGTGCCTGGCGTTGCGCCAGGACGATCGCGAGTTGTTCTGGTTCGCTCTCGATCTCTGCGGCAACAACGTCGAGGAGGTGACGGCCTTTCGTGCGGAGATCGCCGACGCCCTGGACGTATCGCTGGAACAGGTCATCTGGTCGACCAGCCAGACGCACTCCAGCCCGACGGTGCCGGGGTCGAACATGCCGGGCGGCTCCAGCGTCACCGTCCGCGGCGAATATGACAAAGCCTACTGCGCCGAGCAGCGCCGGATTTTCTTCAGCCGCTGCATCACCGCGGCACAGGCGGCGCGTGACGGAATGCAGCCGGCCGCAGTCCGCGCCGGCCGCGGCTTCTGTGACACGATCAGCTACAACCGGCGCTTTCCCATGCCGAACGGCGGCGTCAAGTTCAGCCGGAGCCACGGCGAGGCGCTGCAGAGCAACAAATTCTTCGACACCACCATTGGCCTCGTCGTATTCGACGACGCTGCCGGCAAGCCCCTGGCCGCGCTCTTCAACTTCGGCGCCCACCCGGCGACGATGGTCAACGACAAGTACATCTCGCCCGACTGGGTCGGCAGTGCCCGCAGCGAGATCGAAGCGGCTCTCAACGGCGCCCCGGCGATGTTCGTGCAGGGGTTCTGCGGAGACGTCAACTGCTATCACATCTTCGGCACCCCGGCGCAGGCGAAGGCGACCGGCATGCGGCTCGGCCAGGCGGCGGTGCGGGCTCTGCCGACGCTGATCCCGGCGCGGTCAACGCCGTTCAGCTTCGCCGGCGAGACCATCGCTATCGACTGCCGGCCGATGTGGACGCGGGCGGAAGTCGAGACGGCGCTGGAGAAACGCCGTGCCTTCATCGACAGCCTCGATGCGGATCCGGGCGCCACCTGGTTCGATGGCATCAACTTCCCCGAGCAGATGCTGCCCGAGCACCGCAAGATCGGCGTCAAGGTGCAGACCGACTATCTGCACGAGGCCATGCGCCGGATCGACGCCGGCGAACCGGGACCGGAGCAGCTGCCGTTTCGGGTCGGCGCGGTACGTATCGGTGATGTTGCGGCCGTCTTGGCGCACGGTGAAAATTTCTCTGCCGCCGGCCGAAAAATCCGCCAGCGTTCACCATTCGTGCACACCCTGATCTGCGGCG
Organism: Lentisphaeria bacterium; assembly: GCA_030754995.1. Taxonomy (GTDB): domain Bacteria; phylum Verrucomicrobiota; class Lentisphaeria; order JABSQK01; family CAJWLW01; genus CAJWLW01. The sequence continues at coordinate 8,002 of JASLZG010000080.1, read as the reverse complement.
ACACCAACGGGCTGTTCGGGTATCTCGGTGACGACGCCGAGATTGATCGCGGCGGTTACGGAACGTATTCCTTCTGGTTGATGATTTACTCCGCCGGCTTCCGCCTGCCTCCAGCCAAAGGCAGCGCTGACCGCGTCATCGACACCAGTGTCCGGTTGCTGCAGAAGCTGCTGTCTGGATGAGCACACTTATCCACTTCTTTATAAGGACGTCAATTTGACGTTTGCCCCGGCGGCGCGGAAGTTATAGCGTCGTTTTCGAAGTCCGGGAAATCTGGGGAATCCCGGATTGGATTGCAGGGGGAAGTGAAAAGATGAGGAGTACAGCTTCAATGCCACGGTCAAGATTTACGCTGACAGAGCCCTTCGACGCGTGCCGCCGGCGCCGTTCGACGCCGCTCGGGGCAGGCAGGGAGCGATCAAGGTTCACCTTGATCGAGCTGCTCGTGGTCATCGCCATCATTGCCATCCTCGCGGCCATGCTTTTGCCGGCGCTTCAGGGGGCCAAGATGAAGGGCCAGATCGCCGTGTGCATGAGCAACCAGAAGCAGGTCGGGATAGCTCTGCATTATTGTGCCATCGAGAATGATACGAAACTCATCGCTCATCACGGGTGGCAGTCGACGGGCTCCGCGCACGCCTCTGGGATGGCCCTCTGCTACGCTGCCTCCGCCGTCACCTACCCGAACCCTTACTACCGAAATTTAGGCTTTCTGGTGCAGGAAGATTACTTGCAGGACCCCCGCGTGTTGTATTGTCCGTCTGAGACGATGACCTATCGCCAGTGGGGAACTTACGAAGGGTACTGGACCAGGGGCGAGACGAAGCCGTCTGACATAAGCAACTACATCAACTGCTCGCTTTATTATAACCCCCACCTGACCGCTGAGCAGCACTTCAACTATTGCTTCCCGCCGATCTCCAGCTACCCGAGCGACCATGCCATTGCGCTCGATCACCTCAGCGTTGCGGGGGCCGGGACCATAATGAGCCATGCCCCGATCTGGAACCTCCTCTATATCGATGGCCACGTGCGCAGTGTTACCGATACAGACGTCCACGCTCAGATCATAGCCCGCATCGGCACCAACAACACCTGGTTCAACCCGAATGAGGCGGACAACGGGAAGACCTGCGGCGGGGGCGAGCAGACCGGGGGCATGTACGAGCCGATGCGTGAGCAGCTGGAAGGCAATTGACCATCGCCGGTGACCGGTGTGCTGTGGCGGCCCCAGGGCACCCAAGACGCCCGCGTGGCGCTGTCCTGTCCGCTCCCAGGGCTCTGCCGCCTGCCCTCTCTTTGCATTCTCTGTCACTCGCGTTACTTTCCCGAAAAGCGACTTTCCATCACCCAAAAATTCGAAAGCGACGGCAAAGTCGGTGAGACGGAGCACCTGGATCTGATCAGGATTTTTCGATCGCCATGAGCGAAAACATCAACCATTCCTTCCAGGTCGACTCCGTTCCGGAGCAAGTGTGGAAATTTTTCTGGGACGTCCATGCGATGGCCCGGTGCATTCCGGGCTGCGAGGAGGTCACCACGGTTGAAGACAACAAGACCTACAAGGCTACAGTCCGCCGCAACATGGGGCCTTTTCTCATCCGCATGCCGCTGGACGTGACCGTTCTCGAGTCCACGCCGCCAAGGCTGTTTCGCGTGCAGATCAGTGGCAAGGACAAGAAACTCCGCAGCGAGGTCCATCAAACAGTTTCGGTGGGCTTGACGGACGCCGCGCCCAACAAAACCGACGTGGAGATCGACATCGACATCACCCTTTCCGGCCTGCTGGCCACGCTGGGCAGGAACCTGGTGCGGACACAGATCATCCAGGCCATGGATGAGTTTGTTTATACGGTGCACGATGTGCTGGTTAAACGTGGCCAGGAGGCCAGCAGTTGACAACGTCCCGGGCGGACTGATAACAAGGAGACCTTGGTATGCCATACGACATGTTGCTCCGCGAGGGGCGTATTGGATCGATGACCCTGCCGACGCGTATCATCACAGGGCCGATGGAAAAGAACCTGGCAAACCGTGATGGCAGCATCGGCCAGCGGTATATCGACTATTTGACGGAGAGGGCCCGGGGCGGTGCCGGGTTGATCCAGGTGGAATCGACCTACGTCGACACGCGTGGCATGGGGCATTTCTACCAGGTCGGTTGTCACGGGGACCACGTGATCCCGGGCCTGAAGCGAGTGGCCGACTCACTGCACGCCCTTGGTGCCAAGGTGGGCCTGGAGCTTTATATGGGGGGCCGCGAGACCCCCTCCTACATGTCCATGCGACAACCGATAGCCCCGTCGGTGGTGCGCTGCGAAGTACTCGAACCGCCGCCGACGCCCCGGCGGATGACGCACGGCGACATCAAGGACGTCATCAGGCAATTTACCGCCGCCGCCGGGCGGGTGGTGGAAGCTGGAATGGACATGGTGCACCTGCACGGCGCCCATGGTTATCTGCTGAGTCAATTTCTTTCACCCTACAGCAACAGGCGAACCGACAAGTACGGGGGCTCGCGCGAGAAGCGGGCCACCTTCGCGCTGGAATTGTTGGCCGCGGTGAGAAAGGTCGTGGGTCCGGACCTGGCCATCGGTTACCGGTTGTCGGCCGAAGAGTACATCGATGGTGGACTCACGATTGAAGACACCGCGGACTTTTGCCAACGCCTGGCCGATGCCGGCATCGACCTGATCGACGTCTCGGGCGGCATCTACGAGAGTTTCGAGATGATCATCCAGGGACCCGAGTCGCCGAAGGGGGGATTTGTCAGGAATGCCGCCGCCATCAAGAAGGCGGTCGGGGACAGTGTCCCGGTCAGCGTGGCGCAGCGCCTCAATGACCCGGAATTTGCCAATGAGGTATTGCGCCGCGAGGGGCTCGACTTCATTTCACTGAGCCGCGCCTTCCATGCCGACCCGCATTACGTCGCCAAGCTGAAGGAGGACCGGGCCGATGAGATCATCCCCTGCATCGCCTGCCACCACTGTACCAACCTGCTGGAGATCAACGTTCCCGGGGGATGCTCCGCCAACCCCCACTCGGTTTATGAACGGTCGCGGCGGATCCGCCCGGCCTCGCAGAAAAGGAGCATCCTGGTCGCCGGCGGTGGGCCGGCCGGCATGCATGCCGCGCGCATTCTTGCCGAGCAGGGCAACCGGGTCCATCTCGTGGAGGCCGGGGACGAGCTGGGCGGGCAGATGCGATACTCCTCGCGGGGCGCGGTGGACTACGGTTACCTGGTCCAGTATCTCACCCGGCAGATGGACAAGCTCGGTGTCGAGGTCAGCCTGGGCACCAGGGCCGACACGGGGCTGGTCAAGAGCATCGCCCCGGACGCCGTGGTCGTGGCCACCGGAGCGGTGGGGGGAATTCCGTTTTGCCCATTCAAGGGGAGCCCCCGCACGTTTGACCTGTTCTCGGCGATGGATCGCCCGGACGACGACTGGGAGGACAGGGTCGTCATCATTGGCGGCGATTCGGTGAGCTGTTTCGTGGCGCTTTACATCGCCGGCCGGGGCGCCGAGGTACACGTTGTCGAGCCGGGCGAGGTCTTCTCGGAAGACAAGCTCTCCCCGGGCCGCGACCTGTTGATGATGGCGCTCCAGCGGTTGCCGACGATCCACCTTCGCCACGAGTCTACTGTCGAAGAGGTGCGGGAAGGCTCCGTGCTGATTCAGAGCCACGCCAAGACCGAGCAGCTGGAAGATGTGGGCAGCGTCGTGATCGGCGACCGAAGGTCGGACAATTGCCTCTACGACGCCCTGATTGCCGACGACCCCGAGCTGGAGATTTACAACATTGGCGATTCGGTCGCGCCACGCGACATCTACTGTGCATCTCACGAGGCGGCCGAGGTGGCCGAGCTGATCCGCCGCGGGCCGCTTGTTTAGCCCGGTTTCCCGGGCTGCCGCGATGCGGCGAAGTGATCGCCAATCCTGTTGCTTGTCAAGCAGCTGCCGGCAGTCGGATCATTGCGGATCATTCCAGGAACCATGATCAACACTCCGGACCGGCATGAGATTCAAGGTGTCGCCTGGGTCTCCGCCATGATTGTTGTCATCCCGGCGCCACCCCGGCGGCGCGGCGTACGGCTGCCATGGCCATCTCCTGGGCCTCGGTGGGGACACAGTCGAAGTTGTCCGGAGCGGCGATGAGGATCAGCCCCCCGGCGGCGCTGGACAGGCGCCAGACCAGGTCGTCGACTGCCGCATTGATTTCGTCCCGGTTGGCCCGTGACAGAATCAAGCGGTTGTCAGGCGAACATTCGAAACACACGCGTTGACCGAAGCGCCCAGCCAATTCCGCAACTCCCATCATGAACGGCTCACCGATGCTGAACACCTCGGCGCCGACCTCGACGAGGTCCTCCATGATGTCCAGGCAGTTGCCGCAACTGTGCCAGTGCACGTGCAGCCCTTTGCCGCGAATATGAGCAAAGGCGCGGGCATAGCGTTCCTTGAACATCGCCCGCCAGGTCGCGGGCCCCATGACGGTGCCGGTGCTGCCGCCGACGTCGTCCCAGAACCGTATGCCGTGGACGCCGCGCTGCGCCAGTTCATCCACGATCTCCAGCTCGAACGCCACGATCCGATCCATCAGTTCCTGCACTTCGGCCGGGTGAAGAAGCAGGGCTTCCAGGGTTTCGGCCGTGCCCAGCAGAAACGCCAGGCGATCGTAGCAGAGGTACTGCGCGTTGCCGACGACGTAGCGGTCGGCGTGCTGCCGGATCTGTTCGTCGAACTGCGCCCAGCGCGCCGGCAGGTGCGGGTCGGGCAGGACGTACTCGCCGGCCCGGGTGATATCCGTTATGGCGGGGTGCCTGACATGGCCCATGGTATCGTCCACGGTGTGCCAAACGGTGCCCCATTCATCCCGGAAATCGCCGGTCGGTCGAAACCGCGGCGTCCACCCCGTCGGGTCCACATAACTCAGGCGTACGACGTCCGTCTCGCCTGTGGCAAACATGGGGATGCGGTCCGGGGTATCGAACTCGATCGCTTTTCTGACCCGTTCTCTGGAAGCCATGATGTGCGGCACTGTATGGTGAACGCGCGGTTCTGCGGCGGCGAAACAGGCGCTGACTACCGCGATGCGGCGAAACTATCTCTAATCCTGTTGCTTGTCAATCAGCTGCCGGCCGACGTGGCGATGGCCGGAAATAGTTGCGACATCACCTGGATTTCCGCCACAAGCAGCGCTATCCCGGCGCCGATTCCGGCCGCCTGCGGTTCACTCAGTCGCCCACTCCTTGCCTTCTCTGCCACCCGCGGTACGTTCCCAAAAACGACTCCCCAACATCCCATGTTCCACTACGGCACCAACTACTGGCGGCCACCCAATCCGCCGCGCAACGAACACCGTCTTCATCTGAATAAAATCAGAAACGAGCTCGGTTTCGACCTGGTCTATCTTCGTCTCCTGTGGAACTGGCACAACCGCCGGCCCGGCGAATTCCTCTTTGACGAGGTCCACGAGATGTTCGAAATCTGCCGCGGGGCCGGGCTTTCGGTGATTATCCAGCTCGACCTCGAATCGGCGCCGTATTGGCTGGAGAGCCAGGTTCCGGAATCCCGATATGTCAGTGCCAACGGTCACGCCGTCGAGCTGGGGGCGCAGGAGGCGAAGCCGTCGGGCGGTCACCCCGGGCTGTGTTTCCACCACGAGGCAGTGGTGCAGGCGGCAGAGCAGTACATGCGGCGGGTCATCGCGGAGTTCCGGGGCTACGACAATCTGTTTGGCGTCGACGCCTGGAACGAGCCACACAACGAACCGGCGTGGTGCAACAACATGTGGGGCAATGCCGGGGACAAGCTGTTCTGCTATTGCGAAGGCTCACGTGCGGCGTTCCGCGCCTGGCTGCAGGAACGCTACGGTACGGTCGAGGTTTTCAACGACACCTGGGGCCGAGCCTATACCGACTTCGCACAGGTGCAGCCGCCCGTCCTCGGCGGGACCTATGCCGACTGGCTCGACTGGATGCGATTCTGGCACGTCGAACTGCAGGCAAATATGCGGTGGCGCGTCACGACGATCAAAGACGCCGCACCCGGCACCACCGTCCTCAGCCACTCGGGCGCCGTGCCGCCGACGATCCCGCGGGCCAACGCCATGATCAACAACTTCAAGTTTGCCGCGGAAGTCGACATGTGGGGTACCAGCTTCGCGCCGCAGGCGTTCGGCTGGAACACGGCCACGTGCGCGCAAATCATGGAGCTGACGCGATCGGCGGCACGCGGCAAGCCGTATTGGATCAGCGAAATGCCCGGCGGCCCCAGCAATATTCGCGGCTTCCGCGCCAGCCGCATCCCGCGCCCCAAGGATTACTACAAATGGAACTGGCTCGGCGCTGCCCTCGGATCGTCCGGCACCATGCACTGGTGTTACCTGCAGGAACGGACCGGACAGGAAGGGGGGCGCTTCGGGATGATCCGCCAGAACGGCGAGCATACCGAACGCAGCCGCGCCATCGCCCGCACCTGTGCGTTGCTCAAGGCACACGGGGAGATCATCGCGAACGCCACGACACCGACACAGGTCGCGGTGCTGTACGACCCGGACAACTCGTCGCTGCTCTACGGCATGGAGCTCGATGATTTCCTTTACGGCGAATCACACAACGGCTACTACCACGCCGTCTGGGCCGCGGACCTGACGGCGAGGTACGTGACCTATGAACACCTGGCCGATATTCGTGAGCCGGTGCTGATTGTTCCGATGGCGATGACGATGCCCGAAGATGTCGCCGATGCCATTGCCGCGTTCGTCGAGGCGGGGGGTGTCCTGATCACCGACGGACTGACCGGCATGTTCGACGAGCGCGGCTGGCTGCGTCCCACGATACCGGCCGGCAAGCTGGCGGCGGCAGCCGGAGTCGTGGAAGGCGAAATGATCTACTCAGACCCGACCAACGACCTCACGGTTCCGACGGCGGACGGTGAGATCCGTGAGGAGATCAGTGCCAACCTGATCCCGCTGGACCCGATCCACTGCGGCCCGCCGATTACCTTCTCCTGGCCGATCGACGCCGTCATTCCCGTCCACAGCTACCTGATCCCCCTGGAGCTGCGCGGCGCCCGCGCCATTGGCCGCTACGAGGATGTCGTGCTGGCCGCGCATCACCAGTACGGCCAGGGACAGGTGTACTATTTCGGTACATACATGGGCCTGGCGCTCAGCAAGAACGTGACAGACGCACACCGCCTGCTGGCGGCGATCCTGCAGCAGCACGCCACGCCAGTCGTTCGCGGTGAGCGATTGCGGCCGCGCCTGGTCACGGCCGGCGACCGGGCGCTCCTCACGGTGTTCAACGACGACCTGCAGGAAACCGTGACTGAACCCATTCCGCTGCCGGCGGACTTCACACAGGCACAGGATATTGCGGACGGCAGCGATGTCGCAGTGGCTGATGGCGCCGCCTCCGTCACCGTTGCCGCCGACGCCGCGACGGTGCTGCTGCTGTCGTGAGCTTGACCAGCGAATGGCGATGAACCGGCACCGGTATCAAGAGTCCCGAAAATACCCCGGGCCCCAACCGCCGTCGACTATGGGAATGGGGGGCGGGTGTTGATATCAGGCTCCCGGCCGCCGGCGGTTCACCCAGTCGCCCACGCCTTGTGTTCTCTGCCACCCGCGGTATTTTCCCGAAAGCGACTTTCCATCATCCCAGGCAGGTTCGACGGCCCCTAATGGCTCGCATAAAAGTTGGCGTTATCGGAATCGGCGGTACCGGAAGCATCCACTCCCTGCCGTACTCGGAGAATCCACCGGCGGAACTGGTCGCCGACCGGATCCTGGTTCGCAACAGGGCCTGCGGCATCTGCCAGGGCACCGGGATATGGCCCTGGCGCGACATGGACTGCAATAGCGGCGAGCCCCCAGGTCCCCCGCTTCTGCCCGGCCACCAGAACGCCGGCAGTGGATTAAACCGGTACCGCACCCCGGCGCTGGGCCGGCTTTGCCCCGCCTGGCATAGTGCTCGACAAAAACCGACCGGCGCAAA
>JASLZG010000007.1:33751-34041 GCA_030754995.1 Lentisphaeria bacterium | reverse complement strand
TGAACAGCAGGTCATGATGCCGCATCACGGCGCCCTTTGGCACGCCTGTGGTGCCCGAGGTATGCATGATGATGGCGGTGTCCATGGTCTCCGGCCCCGGTGCGTCGGGGCGCCGGGGCGCCGATGCAACGAGCTGCTGCCACCCATCGTCGATCACCAGGACCTTTGACTTTGCAGACTCTGCAGCGGCAATTGGTGCGGTGTCCGCAGCTGAGCCGACGACCAGGATGTCGGGCGCGAGGTTTGCGAAGATCGCGGTCAATGCCTCATTGGCGAGAAAAGTATTGAGC
>JASLZG010000007.1:0-33741 GCA_030754995.1 Lentisphaeria bacterium | reverse complement strand
GGTCGACAGCCTCGCGCCACATGTCGCGGACGGTGTGGATCGTCGGTTTGCGAATCGGCAGCGGCGGCGTTTGAAGGAATTCGGCGAGGATCGGCTCGATGGTATCGGCGACGTGGCGGTTGCCGTATTCGTTCGGGTGATTCCGGTCGGTCCAGCAGCAGCGCCGACCGACAATGCGCTCCTGCATGTTGGCGACGTAACCGCACCCGTGTTTCGCGGCAACCGCGGCTTCGAGTGCCTGGAACTCGATACCGCGGGTGTCGCTGCCGTATCTCTTGGGCGCCGGCCGGTCATTCTTGTCGAGGTAGTCGCCGAACACGCCAAGCACGATGATCTGCGCGCCGATCGTCTTGATCTCGCGAATCAAGTAGTCGAGGTCGTCGCTCCATTGGGTCAGCGGACGTTCGTCTTGCCACCAGTCATTGGAGCCGAAGGCGAGCACGACGACGTCGGGGGCATGCGCGAGCACATCCGCCGGCAATCGCCCGCGCCCATCCACGAAGGTCTCGCCACCGATGCCGGCATTGATGAATTCGTGCCCGGGAAAGCGGTCCTGCAGGATGTCGCTGTAGCGGCCGTTGCCGCCGCCGCAACTTGTCAGGCTGTCGCCGAAACAGATTATTCGCATGGTTACGCCTCGAAGAGGAATCTACCACGAAGCCACGAAGGATCCGAAGGGTAACGTAAAATTCCGCGGGAAATTTACGTTCAATGTGGATCATTTCCCTGCCAGTATGTCCGCCGCCGGTTGACCGGGGAAGTACATGCTTTCCGGCGCAACCTTTCATGTTTTGTGAGAATTTCTGACAAACGCAACCAGGCGCTCAGTCAGGGCGTCGCTGGTTTCGAAAGCCGGCAGGTGGCCGCCGGGGAGTTCGACAAATTGGCAATTCGCCAATTTGCCGGCGGCGGCACGTCCGGCGCCGACGGGACAGATGCGGTCGTCGATTCCATGGAGCCACAGCACGGGACACCGCACATTCCCGATAGAATCAGAGAGGTCGGTGCCGGCCAGGTACTGCAACCCCGCATCGAGCGCCGCGGCATTGTACGAACAGTCGTCGAGCAGCCCATTGGGATAGGTGGTATCAATGAAGTGCTGCGCCATGCCCGGGTCTGCGAACATCCTGGCAATGAATCGGCGGATTGTCGTGGCCGGGTCGGAAGCGAGGTGGCGCTGCATGCGTTGCAGGACGGATGCGGGCCATCCCAGGCTGCGGTGGCGATTGACGAAGCAGCCGGTGCCGCCACAGACAACCAGGCCCTGTACCATGGGCATGCCCGCGGCCGCCTCCAGGGCGAGCATGCCGCCCAGCGACCACGCGACGAGGATACACGGCGTTGCCGGCAGGCAGGCGGCAACGCCGTCGATGAAGTCACCCGGGCTGGTCACGCCGCCGTAGTCGGGTGACAGATGCCGATATGCCTCGAGTGCCGACTGCGGCCGTGCCCATAGGCGGTTGTTCCCGGCCCAGCCGGGCAGCCAGCAGATGGTCGGCAGCGCCGTCACGGCGGCGCCTGTTTGGCCTCGATGATTTCGAGACTTTTGATCCTGGAACTGAGCTGCGGGTCGTGCGGGTACCACAGCAGCGCCTTCTCCAGGTACTCCCTGGCGATTTCCAGCTCGCCCAGGTTAATGCTGCAATCGGCGATTTGCTTGTACACGGACGATCGGTGCGGGGCGCGTTCGGCGGCAGCCATAAAGGCTTCACGGGCCAGGGCATACTCCCGGAACTGAAAGGCGTGTTTTCCGAAGCTGTCATAGGGGTAGGGCGACCACGGTATTAGCTTCCCGGCGCGCTCCACGAGCGGCAGCAAGGCGCCTGGTCGCGGCGCCCGGACTGGGGGCGATTGTTGCGTCAGCCGTTGCTGAGAATCCATTGCCAACTGGAGGTCCTGGTGGGCCATGTCGCCTGGAATCCACAGGAGATTGGCGAGACAGGCCAGCGCTGCCAGCATACACAGGCTGCGGTGCCACCGGAGTCCGCCGGGAACTGCGCCCGGCAGTTTCAGCACCAGCAAGGGCAGGGTCACGACCATCATCATAGTGGCCGGCACGTGCAGATCGAAGTCGGCCAGGGCATGCGCGCTCCAGGCCAACATGCCGGCGACAACGCATCCGAACGCCAGGGGGGCCGGTGGCCCGTCGCCGATGCGTCGAAACCACAGCATGACGGGCTGCACAATGAAAAGAAGACCGGCGAGTCCGCCGAAGATGCCGCACTGCGAAAGAAAATAAAGCAGCAGGTTGTGCGGCAACCTCGTTTCTTCGGCGCCGGGCCCTTTCAACCGCATGTAATTCGGAAAGAATTCGCCGACACCGACACCGGTTGCGGGGTGCTCCGCAAACATCTGCACGGCACTGTCCGCATAGTCGAGCCTGGCACCGAGCGACGACAGGCCGCGGTCGTAAAACTGCAGGCTGATGACAATCCCCGCGACCAGCACGATGACCGCCGGTGCGACCAGGAGTTGCCCGCGCCGGCGCAGCCAGTCCCGGTGCGTAATGGCTACCATCCCGGTCATTACCATGGCGGCACTGCTGATCCCGAGAACCGCGGCACGGCTGCCGGTCCAGTACACAGCGACCAGCATCAGGATTGCCGAGGTTCCGACGAACAGCGGCCTGGTGACGCGGGTCACATCCGCCTGGATGTCGTTGGGCTGCAGGAACTTTGCCCAGCGGTCGACGACGTACAAGGTGACCGGCAACAGCAGCAGCAAGTGCGCGGCGAAGACGTTCGGATAAGTGAAGCTGGCGGTTATTCGACCTTCGAGCACGCGTTCCCACAGCGGCATGATGATCGTCTCGCCATTTGCTTCCATGTCGTAGAGGAATTGAATCATCTCGGCCTGTCCCTGAAGCTTGCCGTACCAGCCGTTGAGCGCGCTTGTCAGCACCCCGACGACCGCGGCACCGAGGAACAGGTGTCGACTTTCCGGCACCTGTGTCAGGTGGATGTAGACCGCCAGCAGGAAGGCCAGCACGCCGAACATGTGTGCCAGGAAGAACATTGCCACGTAACGCTCGGTGGTGTGCGGCATGCCAATCAGTGTCGCCAGCGCCAGGAGCAGGCAGGGCAGCAGCAGCGGCCAGGCCCGAACGTAATCGGGACGGCGCCTCCACCAGTGCGCCAGCAGAACCGTGAGCAACGCAACGCCGCTGGCGATTGCCGGGAAATACGTCGGCCACATGCCGACAATCCATTCGATGGTGGACGTCGGAAAGACGGATCCGCCAACCGGTCCGACAGGGTTGACGATGTTGCCGAACTTGTGCGGCGCGACAAGGAAGAGGCCGGCGAGCAAAACCGTCGCACCACGCACCGGCAGTGTAGTGCCAAAGCAGCCTTGCATTAACTCTTCAGTTCCACTTCGGCGAGAGGTACGCTAACGATGCGGCTGCCGTCGTTGCCTTTGATCGACACCTTCACGGTCTGGGTCAGGGGATTGCTCTCGATGATGTGACCGTCGCGGTTTTCGCAACTGCAGCGCGACCCCGGCCGCGGCATGTTCTCCATCAGGATCTTGTAGCCCTCGTACTCGTAATCGAGACAGCACTTGAGCCGGCCACAGGCACCGATGATGTTCGACGGATTCAGGGAGACGCCCTGTTCCTTCGCCATCTTCAGGTTGATACTGACGAAATTGGTGAGGAAGGAGGAGCAGCACAGCATGCGCCCGCACGAGCCCAGCCCGCCAATGATCGCCGCCTGGTCGCGCGGGCCGATCTGGCGCAGCTCGACACGGCTGCCGAACGATTTGGTCATGTCCTTGACGAGCTCGCGGAAATCGACGCGGCCCGGCGCCGTGAACATGAAAATGATCAGGCTCCGGTCGAAGACGTAATGGGTGCTGACGAGTTTCATCGGCAGATTGTGACGGTCGATGACCTCCTGGCCTTTGCGGCTGAAGGATTTTCCGCGGGCGGCGTTTTCGTTCGCCTTGCCCTGGTCGCGCAAGGTGGCGCGGCGGTCGACGACCGGCATGTCACCGACATCGGCGTCGGCCGGCAGATCGCCCAGATGCGCCACCCGTCCGTAGTCCTGGTACCTGCCGCAGTTGACGATGCACCAGTCGTTGACGTGGAGCTTGAGGGATTCCGCGCCGACGCACTCCAGGGTAATGGCCTGGTCAATCATGACGCGATAGAGGATATCCATATGTGTGACCGTTCGGGTTCACGTTGGCACGGCAGGCGGCCCGTGTTGGCGTGGAGTGGCGTAATATAGCCGCAGCTGGGCTATTTGTCACACGTCCGGCTGAAAGCGAAACGCCCGGCAGCAACGATCCGCAGATAATCGGGGACGCCGAAGATGATCGAGTCGGTCAGGCTGCCGGCATTGAATGCGATCCGGTCGTTGGCTATGATCGACTCATCGATATACAGGTCGAACGGCAGGATCGGCCGGCCGAACGGCGGTACTGAACCGGGCACTAATCCGGTCAGTTCGAGCAGCTCCTCCGGCGATGCGAATCGTGTCTTTCGTACCTCGAAATGGCGGCGCAAGGCCCCGGAGTCAATGCGCAGCGTTGCGCTAAGCACGAACAGCCGGAACTCATCGCCCACTTTCAACAGCACTGATTTGCCGCCGATCGCCATGTCCTCGCCGCGTGCCGTCGCCGACTGTTCGGAGGTGTAGGTCGGCTCGTGATGCACCGTGCGGTAGTCGACGGCGTTGGTCTCGAGCAGTGCCAGGATGGCGGCGTACACGGCCGCACTGTTCGGCCCGTTGATGTCAGGCATGATTTTCTCCGCCGTCCCGCGATTTCTGTGAACTTCGCAAGCGGTGCGGCACGCTGCACGAGGCGTGGGGAACGTTGCGCCGCAAATTCCGGCAACGGCGGCGGTACTTAGTCGGCAAACAGATTGTTGCCCTTGTCGTCGCAGATGATGAAGGCCGGAAACTCTTTCACCTCGATGCGGCGGATCGCCTCCATTGCGAGGTCCTCGAAGCCGATTGTCTCCACTTTCAGGATCGACTCTTTCGCCAGGATTGCGGCCGGCCCGCCGATGGAGCCGAGATAGAAGCCGCCGTGCTTGCCGCAGGCCTCGGTGACGAGGTCGGTGCGGTTACCTTTTGCGAGCATGATCATCGAAGCGCCGAGCGTCTGGAATTCGTCGACGTAGACGTCCATGCGGTTGGCTGTGGTCGGGCCGAAACTGCCGCTGGCCATGCCTTCCGGCGTCTTGGCGGGGCCCGCATAGTACACCGGATGATTCTTGAAGTACTCCGGCATCGGCTGACCGTCGTCGAGCAGCTGCTTGATCCGTTGATGCGCCGTATCACGGGCGACGACCAGTGAACCGTTGAGCAGCAGTCGCGTGCCGACCGGGTATTGGCTCAGCTGCGCCAGGATTTCGGCCATCGGCCGGTTGAGATCGATGATGACCGGCGCCTCCAGGGTGATCTTGATCTTGTCCTGGAACCTGGCCGGGTTGCGGTCGAGTTGTTCCAGGAAAATGCCGTCCGCAGTGATCCTGGCCTTGGCGTTGCGGTCGGCGCTGCAGCTCCCGCCGACACCGATCGGGCACGACGCGGCGTGCCGCGGCAGGCGGATCACTTTGATGTCGTGTGCCAGGTATTTGCCCTTGAACTGGGCGCCTATTTCGGTTTCACGCGCGATCTGTTCTGCCCTCGCCTCCCACTCGCGGTCGCGGAATGCCTGGCCGGCGGCGTTGCCGGCGGTCGGCAGTGCATCCAGGAAACCGGCACTGGCCAGCTTCACGGTCTTCAGGTTTGCCTCCGCCGATGTTCCGCCGATGACGATCGCGATGTGATATGGCGGACATGCTGCCGTGCCCAGGTCGAAGATTTTTTCGCGAATGAAGGACGCCAGGTGCTCTTCCGTCAGGATCGCCTTGGTCTCCTGGAAGAGCTTCGATTTGTTGGCGCTGCCGCCGCCTTTGGCAAGAAACAGGAAATGGTATTCATCACCGCCGGTCGCATGAATATCGATCTGCGCCGGCAGGTTGGTGGCGGTATTTATTTCGTCGAACATCGTCAGCGGCGCCAATTGCGAGTACCGCAGATTCCGGGTGGCGAAGGTGTTGTATATGCCGCGGGCCAAGGCGACTTCGTCGTTGCCTCCGGTCCACACCTGTTCGCCTTTCTCGCCCATGACGACTGCCGTGCCGGTGTCCTGGCACATCGGCAGGATGCCCTTGGCCGACTCGATGGCGTTGCGCAGCATGGTGGCAGCGACGTAGCGGTCGTTGTCGGACGCCTCCGGGTCGTCGATGATTTTTGCGACTTTGTCCGAATGGCTGGTGCGCAGGTAAAACGAAATGTCACTCATGGCCTGTTCGGCCAGCAGTTCCAGGCCCTGCGGTTGCACCTGCAGAATGGTGCGGCCGCCGGCTTCGATCGTCGACACGTGATCGGTTGAGATGCACTCGTACTTCGTGTCGTCGGCACCGATCGGCAGGATTGGGGCGGGTTCGAATTCAGCCATGGTCAGGTCTCGATGGTTGGCGCTGAAGGAGTATAGCCTCCGCCGGGGTCGCTGGCAATATCAGTGTCCTATGTCGAGACTATCCAGCGCCGGGCTTTCAGCTCGAAGCGCGGCAGCGTTCCGGAGGCCACGACCGCGACGTCGATGCGCATGGAGAAGGTCGTCGACAGGGCGTCGCCGATCTTCTGCTGCAAGGCGGCAGCATCATTGCAGTGCGGGCCCGGCTCGACTTCAATGGACAGCTCGCGAAGCGCCGCACTGCCCGACACCTTGACCCGATACTCCTCGACCTCGGCAAACTGCCGGACGACAGCCTCGACGGCGCCGGGGTAAACATTGACCCCGCGTACGATGAACATGTCGTCGACGCGGCTGAGAATTCCGCCTTCCAGCGCTGGATCTTCGGTGCCGCATTCGCAGGTGCCACAGTGCGGGGCGTGAACCAGGTCGCCGGTGCGATAGCGCAACAACGGGCAGGCATCGCGGCCGAGCGTCGTCAACACAAGTTCGCCGGGCACTCCGGGAGCGGCGGGGGCGAGGGTGTCGGGATCGATCACTTCGACGAGGTAGGCGGAACCGATAACGTGCAGCCGCCCCGGCCTGGCCGGGCACTGGTAGCTGACCGGGCCGACTTCGGTCATGCCATGATGATCGTAGAGCTTCGCGGTCGGCCACAGGGTTTCGATGCGGGCGCCGGTTGCCGGGATGCTGCCGCCCGGTTCGCCGGCGACGATGATGGCACCCACTGCAACCTGTTCCAGGTCAATTCCCTCGGCGGCCGCCACCTGGCCGAGATGA
This sequence comes from Lentisphaeria bacterium, assembly GCA_030754995.1. Classification (GTDB taxonomy): domain Bacteria; phylum Verrucomicrobiota; class Lentisphaeria; order JABSQK01; family CAJWLW01; genus CAJWLW01. Next base: position 26,487 of record JASLZG010000007.1, on the reverse strand, counting down.
ATGGCGTACGTCGGCGTGCAGCAGAGCACGGTGATGCGATTGTCGACGATTGCCTGCAGCCGTGCCAACGACCGCATGCCGCCGCCGGACACACACAGGCAGCCCCGTGCCTGGGCTGCGTCAAAGGCGGTCCAGAACCCGAGGAACGGGCCGAAGGAAAAGGCGAAGAAACAGCGATCGTCGCGGGAGACATCGGCGGCGGCGTAGACGTGCTGCCAGTTGTCGAGCATCCAGGCCCAGCTCCCCGGTGTGTCGAGCCAGCGCATTGGCGTTCCGGCCGTGGCGCTGGTTTGGCAGAAGTGCGTGTATTGCTCGAGCGGATACGTCAGGTTGCTGCCGTACGGTGGATGCTGCTGCTGGTCGGCGACGAGCTCGGCCTTGGTGGTGAACGGGGCGACGCCACGGAACTCGTCGATACTGATCTCGGGCGTGATGCCGGTGCCGTCGTATTTGCGCGCATAAAACGCATTCGAAGGCAACAGATTCTGAAGCAACGCCTGGAGCTTGCTCTGCATCGTCACTGCACGTCGGTTTGAACGACGTCCGGTTTGGGTGGTGGCTTGCCTGGCGCCGGCTTGTACAACGACACCAGGCAACCGCCGACGGCGGCCAGTACAATGCCGAGATAAAACGGCAGGCCGACCGAGCGCCAGCCGCCGGCCGGCGGATGCAGTGCAATCGCCACACCCGCATTGATGATCGGGGCCCCGGCAAAAATGATCGACATCACGACCGGCGGCGTTCCCTTGGCGCCGAATGCCAGCAGCACGCAGAAAGCACCGGCTGCCCCAACCAGGCCGGCAACCAGCGAGAAGGTCACGCCTTTGCCGGGCATCGACCAATCCGAGCCCTTGAAAATGAGAATGGCCAGCGGCGCCAGAACGGCGGTCAGGAAATAGGCGATACCGACAAGCAGGAATGCCTTGTAACGGCCGTTAACCGGATCGGCCATGGCGACCTGGCCGGTGTGCAGAAAGACGCCGTACAAGCCCCAGAACAGGACCGTCAACAGTGCGTAGACAAGCCAGAGATGCATGGCGGCAACCGGTTGCAGGTTATCACAATGACCAAGAGTATACTCCCTGTCGGCAGCGATGACAATTGCCCCGGCCGGCAGCCGGCACCGCGCAATTTCATTCAATAGTTTCTTGTACAACCAGTCCATTCGGGTGTAATTTGGCAGGTAGCGCGGAGGGTGTGGGCTGCAACCGCCGCCAGAACGCCTGAATCAGTCATGGCCGGTCCATGTCAGGAGGGAAGGAAAGGATGGTGAAAGTGAGTGCTTATGAAGTCCTGCCGCTTTTTCCATTGCCCGATTTTGTCCTGTTCCCGCGCGTCCACGTGCCGCTGCATATTTTTGAGTCTCGGTACCGTGAGATGATGGCGGAAGTCCTCGACGGCAATGGCAGATTTTGCATGGGCACGCTGGTTGGCAACTGGGCGCAGAAGTACGACGGCAACCCGGACTTTCACCCCACCGGCTGCGTCTGCAGCGTCATCGATTACGAGCGGCATCCTGATGGTCGCTACAATATCCTGGTGGAGGGAGTGTCGCGGGTGCAGATGGCGGAGGTGTCCTGCGACAGACCGTTCCGCTGCGTCGAGACCCGCATCGATGACATGCCGGCGGAAATATCGCCGGCGGACGGCGCCGTTGAGCGGCTGCGCGAGCTTGGCTCCCGGGCGCTGGTCGAGGTCATCGGCGACGCACCGTCGGGCCTGGCGGAGCGCATGCAGTCCATCGAACTGCTGACCTTCATCAACCTGCTTGCCTTTCATCTGCCGCTTGATGTCAAGCAGAAGATCGACCTGATCGAACTGCCGACAAGCGACGCCCTCGCGGCGCAGCTGCTGCAGCACTGCGAACGCTTGCACGCGTGACGCCGCGCCGCGACCTGCCCCTGGCTGCGTGCGCCTACACTGCCTTCTACTGCGAAGAGAACATCTGGCAGCTCGCCGGCAATCCAGTTCTCGCCGGCGATGAGCGCGTTGTCCTGGTCATCACCAATCCGGCCCGTACCTGCATGTTGTGGCAGCAGCGCGCGGCGGCGGTGGGGCAGCCGGTTGTCTGGGACTATCACGTCGTTCTGGCGGCGCGGTCGGCGCCCGAACAGGCGTGGCAGGTTTACGACTTCGACACGCGGCTGGCCTTTCCATCGGCAGTTGACATATGGCTGGACGAGACCTTCCCCGGATGTGACCGGTGGCGGTCCGACTTGCGGCCGTATTTCAGGGTTGTTCCAGCTGCCGACTTTCGCGACCGGCTGGTGTCCGACCGCAGCCACATGAAGCCGGCCGGCGGCTGGCGCCAGTCGCCACCGCCATGGCCCTGCATCGGTACCGGGCCATCGAACCTGCAGCGTTTCCTCGACTTCGACGATGCGTTTGTCGGCGAATGTCTTTGGTTGGAGGGGGTCCTGGAAAAATTCGGCGAGGGGTCAATCGATTGATCCGCAAAGAGACGCCGTGGCGGTGGCCATGCCGTCCTAATAGGCCAGGGCATAGGCGGGTTCGAGCCGTGGCGACGCGCCGGCCGACAACAACACGCCCCTGGGCGTTTGCTGGCGGCGGCAGGCGCAGGTGCTGCCGCCGGCATACGCGCCGGTCCGGACTGTATGATGCCCCCGTGCTGCAACTGCTTCGATGGCGGTCGACTCGATGCGGCTTTCCAGCAGCAATTTGCCGGGTTCGCATTTGCGCGGATAGAAACTGTCCGGCCAATGCTGCGACCAGAACGTTGGCGCCTCGATCGCTTCCTGCAGGTCCATGCCGAAGAGTTCTGTATTGAGCAGAAACTGCAGGGCCCACTGGTCCTGGCCGTCGCCCCCGGGCGAACCAAAAGCCAGGTATGGCTCGCCCTCTTTGAGTGCCAGCCCCGGCGTCAGCGTCGTGCGTGGCCGTTTGCCCGGCGCGATGCAGTTCGGGTGCCCGGGCTGGAGCGAAAACATCTGGCCACGGGTGCCGAGCGGGAACCCCAATCCGGGGATGACCGGCGACGATTGCAGCCAGCCGCCGCTGGTCGTGATGCTGATTGCATTGCCGTCGCCGTCGATGATGTCCAGCTTGGTCGTGTCCCCGTGGTGCGGACCGGCAGCGACCGTCTCGTCGAGGTCGTTCACACTGCCGAACTCCGACAGCGGCGCGTACCCGTGCGGCCGCAGCTCCAAGCTTGCGGAGTCCGCAATAAGTCCGGCGCGTTCGGCGGCATGGGCGGGGTCCAGCAATCGTTCCAGGGGGATCTCGGAAAAGTCGGGGTCGCCATAGTAAAACTCGCGATCGGCGTAGGCCAGCTTCATCGCCTCGACCACCGTGTGGATGTAATCCCCGGTGTTGTGGCCCATCGCCTCCAGGTCGAATGACTGCAGCAGATTCAGTGACTGCAGCAATACCGGCCCCTGCGTCCAGGTCGGGCATTTGACGACGTCCATGCCGCGCCAGGTAATCGATGCCGGCGTTTCCAGCGCCGGGTGGAAGGCGGCAAAGTCAGCCAAAGTCAGCAGGGCGGCCGGGTCGTCGCCGATGAATTCGACAATCTCGCGGGCAATATCGCCGCGATAGAATCGGTCGGCGGCGGCGGTGCAGCCGGTTTCGCGGTCTTTGCCGGCAGCCGCCTCGATCAGGCGTTCCAGCGTGTGGCCGAAGTCGGGGTTGCAGAACAATGCCCCGGCGGCCGGCACCTCATCGCCGGGCAGGAACAGGGCGGCGCTCGACGGCCACTGGGTGCGGAAGCGCTGGCTCGCGGCGGCGATCGTCCGCGACAGGTCGCCGGCCATGGCGAAGCCGTCGACGGCGAGCGCCAGTGCCGGAGTCAGCACGGTCTCGACCGACAGCGTGCCGAACGTCTTGAGCAGATACATGCAGGTTCCGAAAGCCGACGGCACGACTGCGGGCAGGAATCCATCGGGGGGGATCAGGCCGTCGCACAGGCTGCTCACACGCTCCAGCGTCGCGGCTGCCGGTGCCGGGCCATGGCCGCTCAAGGCATGGACCTTCTTCCGGCGTGCACAATAAAGCAGGGTTGGATTTTCGCCGGCGAAGCCGTTCTGGTGCGGCTTGGTCAACTGCAGGACGATTACGGCGGCAACGGCGGCATCGAATGCGTTGCCGCCGCGTCGGAGGATGTGAATGCCGATCTCCGACGCCAGGTAGTGGCCGGAGGCGACGACGCCGTTACGCCCGTATACGGTCGGGCGTCCGCCGGGGGTTCTGCCGAGTGAAGACTCCATCGGAACGCACAGCGGTTTACAGCTGGTCTTCGATGCTCTTCTTGGTATCCTCGGATATCCGCTCGACGTTGTCGATGCTGGATTTGGACAGCAGTTCAATGTCGGCGATCAGCGCCATGTTCGGGCCGATTGCCGGCAACCGCCCCTCGGCGCCGTAGGCCAGCTCGGGGGGGATGAAGAATCGGGACTTGCCACCGACCTGCATGAGCTTCAGTCCTTCGCGCCAGCCCGGTATCAGGGCCCTGACCTCGCTGGCCGCCGGGCGTTCGTTGCCATAGGAGTCCTCAATCAGCACGCCGCGGATGCTATAGACCTTGTAGTGAATCTGCACGCTGTCGGAATCGGCGGGCCGTTCTCCATCGCCCGGCTCGAGGACGACATACTGCAGCCCGCTATCCGTCGTCGTGACGCCTTCGGCCTGGGCGTTCTCCGCCAGGATGGCGTGGCTCCGCTGGAGATTGTTAGCGGCCGCCAACTCGGCGTAATAGACCTTGCGAATCTCCTGCGCCTCTTCCTGGGAGAGCAGCGGCTCTTCGCCGTCTATAGAATCCTTAAAGCCGCGTTGGAACAGCCGGGAATCCAGCGTTTCCTGGGCCTTCAGCGACTCGGCCGCTTCCATGCCTACGGCATAGCTCAGACGCCAGTCGACGGCGGCTTCCGGTTCTTCTTCTGCCGGCGCGGCGGCTTCATCCTGGGCCTGGAGCGACAGCGCCAATACACCTAACAGACAAATGGTGATTATCCGGAACATGAAATGCCTCCTGATTGCGTTTTGTTTGAACACGGCACCACCCCGAATTGAGGTAGTCTAGTAAAATACGTCAGATTGACACAGACGCAAGTATCGCAGTTTGCGTGCCGAAGCCACCCAAAGAAGTTTTTTTCCCTGATAGTACCATCCGAATCTCCGTGGCCCAGCACAATTGCTGTTCGCCCGCCGGCAGGAGCCGCCGGCGGCATGGGGGGGCGCCTGGGCAACTGCCGCAAAACGGATTTTGCATTCATTCAATTGCCAGATTGTCCATCGTCGGCGACATTGGGTGATGAAGAAATCGAAACAGAAGAATCCGACCAGTGCCGCGGTCCGCATGCTGCGACAGGCGGGTGTCGACTACTCGGAACATCCATACAACTACGAAGAGAAAGGCGGCACCGCCGTGTCGGCCCGCGAGCTTGGTGTTCCCGAGCATGCCGTCGTCAAGACCCTGGTCATGGAGGACGAGAAGCGCAACCCGCTGATCGTGCTGATGCACGGGGACCGGCAGGTTTCGACGAAGAACCTGGCGCGCCAGATCGGCTGCAAGTCGGTGCAGGCCTGCGCCCCGGAAGTCGCCGACCGGCATTCCGGCTACAAGGTCGGCGGCACCTCGCCGCTGGGGACCCGCAAGTCCATGCCGATATACATGGAAGCATCGGTTGCCGAGCTCGACAAGATCTACCTCAACGGGGGCGCCAGGGGGTTCCTGGTCGGCATCGCTCCGGCAGATGCCATCGAGCTGTTGTCGCCGACGATGGTCGAGGTGGCAATTGAATGAATGCCGGGCGGCATTTGTTCAGATTGCGGCCATGCTGGCGTCGATCGCGGCGAGCGTGCGTTCGAGCTCCTTGTCCGTGTGCACGGCGCTGACGTACCAGCGGCCGTCGGGTAGGGTGAGGACATTATTCTCCAGCATGTTGCGGCGGAAGGCTGCGAGCTTTTCCTTGTTGGCGGCCAGCGTGTCGGCATGCCTGAGCGGCGGTTCTTCGAGGTCGAAGTGCATGCTGAATGCGGTGCCCACACCGGAGGTGACCAACTGGTGCCCGTGTTCATGCGCCTTCGCCTCGAGACGTTCACGGATGGCATTGCCGTGCCCGTGCATTCGTTCATAAGTGCCGGGCTGCGACAGGATGTCGATGGTGGCGATGGCGGCGGCGAGGTTGTGTGACGAACCGTTGTAAGTGCCGTAGTGCACGGTGCGCCCGTCACGCAACGCATCGAAAATCCCGCGCTGCCCGCCGACTGCGGACATGGTGAAGCCGCCGGCCATCGCCTTGGCATACACCGACAGGTCCGGCTGCAGGCCGAAGTATTCGCGGGCGCCGCCGAGGGCGACCCGGAAGCCGGTAATGACTTCGTCGAAGATCGACAGTACCCCGTGCTCCCGGCACACCTCGATCAGGCCCGGGAGAAAGCCGTCCTGCGGCATGCACGAGCCGCTGTTGACGAGGATCGGTTCGGTGATGACGCAGGCGATTTCATCGCCTTGCGACTGCAGCAGCCTGGTCAATGCGTCGAGATCGTTCCAGGGCAGGACCAGGGTGTCCTCGTACTCCTTTTCCGGCTGTCCGCCGCACATCGCGGCAGCGTTGCCGTTTTCGTCCATCGAAATGAGGACGTTGTTGAACCAGCCGTGATAGTGACCGCTGAAGCGGACGATTTTGTCGCGGCCTGTCGTGGCGCGGGCAATGCGCAATGTGGCCTGCACGGCTTCCGAACCGGTATTGGAAAAAATTACCTGGTCGATGCCGGGCACGGCGCCGACCATCTTTTGCGCCAGCTCGATCTCCAGCTTGTGTTGGGCGCCGAGGGTATAGCTGGTTTCCAGCTGGGCCCGGACCGCGGCGTTGATCTCGGGATGGTTGGAACCGACGATCAGCGGCCCCCAGGCCAGCGTGTACTCGACAAAGTCGTTGCCATCGACGTCGTAGTAGCAGGGCCCGTCGGCGCGCTCAAAGTACTGCAGTGGAGTAATGTTCTTGCGGAATCCGCTGGAGACACCGCCGACAAGCACCTCGGACGCTTCGCTGTGCAGCGCCTCTGATCTGGAGAAATCCATATCCGTCTCCGGCTTTTATGAATTGATGTTGATGCCCCGGCGCCTGGCGGCGGCTTATTGTGGCGCTGCCGGTTCAGGTCCAGGGATTTGTGACTGCTATCGACAAATCCGGGATGACCGCTTCACCTGTCCCTCCGGTGGTGGGACGCATGTGTCACGGGGTTGTTTCGCCGACACTATACCGCCCGATCACGGGAGACGCACGCCGCGAACGACATCCCCGAAATTTATCGACCTGCCAGGACCTCATCCGTTGCCGCCTGCCGCAACTCGGCAAGCTGTTCGACACCGATCCGCCCCATCGCCTCGTGCGCTTCCCGGAAGGACAGCGGATTGCCCAGAATCGGCTGGTCGTAGCAATTCTCGCGGTCGCGCAGGTCCGTGTCTTCGTGAACCTGCATGAGCTGCCCGCCGTGGCCGGGCACAAACAGTGTCGTGCAGCGCTCGCCCGGGCCGGCATCGACAGGCTCCGAGGCGACGACCTTGTAGGTGCCGCTGCGCGCCGCCAGCCGCAGCTCGCGAACGGTGCTGCCCACGTCGAATGCCTGGTCGGCGACAATCTCCTGCGCCCGCGTGCCGATCAGCACGCTGTCGGTGATGGTGCCGCGGCCGCTGACGGTAACGCCGATCAACACGGAGCCGCGCACTTCGACGTCCGGGCCAAGCTCACTGTCGACGATACGATTGCCGTCGCGGTCGGGTTCCACGTCGGCGATCTGCGCAATTGCCCGTGAGATTTCGCCCGCCGCCGACGTTGCCCGCAAGGCAGTATAGAATTTGTAGATCTGCGGGTGCTGGCCGATGTCGCCCCAGAACGGTTCGCCGCAATCCATGGCCCGCATATTCAGCCGGCGGCCGGTGTCCTGCGCAACAGTCTCGATCACCCGGCGCAGGCGCGACAGGATATCCGGCATCATTTCATGCAGTGCGGCCATTGCACGATTCTCTTCGCAGGCCGCTGCCCACGCGGCTGTCCGCGCCGCCGGGTCATCGACAACCGCGATGGTCAACGCCGTGAAGAACTGCGGATCGAGGTCCGGCCGCTGCTGCCGGTTGGCGCCGGTGTCGTTGACGTCTGTTGCGAACTCCGCAAGCAGGGCGTCGAGCAACCGGTAGGAGACGGCGATCGACCCGAGATTAATGCCGCCGAAGAGCTTGCCGTCACGGCGCTGCAGCAGGCCGCGGTCGGCAAGTTGTTCCATCTCTGCCAGCGGCCGTCGTGGAATGAACGCCGTGACCCGGCCATCAGCATCGACGCCGACCCAGTCCTTTTCCGCTGCCTGGCCGGCGGTCATTTCGCACACCGACACGAAGCGGACGACATCTGCATTCGCCAATCCAGAATCGGTTTTGCGGAGGTCGCAGGTCGGAATCTGAACCTCGTCGCCCCACTGCACCACGAGTCCGTCGAACCCCGAGCGGCGCAGGTACTGCTGCACCGGCACACGATAGTACATTGCCAGTTCGACCATTGACAGTTGGCGTTGGCTGCCGTCGGCACCCGGCGTCGAGGCGTAGGTCGCGATCGCCGGCTTCTGGGCGTTGTCGGTCTCGGTAAACGGTGTTGCCCGGGTGCCCTCGCCAAAGACGAATGCGACCAGGCTTCCGCGGTCCTCGCGGACGTACGGCTTCAGCCGTTGCCAGAGCAGGAGGATGCCGAAAGCCTGGTTGACCGGCAGGTCCTCGTGAAACGACACGGCCTCGCGCGCCTTCAGCGTTTCGCCCGCCCGGTCAAGGACGCTCTGCCAGAATTCTCGTGCCGATTCGGACCCGGAGACGGTACCGATGACCTCCGGAGTCTCACCGGCGTCGATGAGCTCGCGGGTGAAGGCGATGTTGCCCTTGATGATTTTCACGGCGTCGTGTTCAGTCATCCGGAGAGTCCCGAATCCATGTTTCCAATTGCCGCAGGATGCCGTCGGGTTCGGCGACGGCGAGGCGGATGATTTCATCGGCGCGCTCGCGGGTGTCGGCGCAGGCGTACATTCGCAGCTGCGGCGCGTTGCCCGATGGGCGCAGGTGGGCAATATCGCCGTTGTCGAAAAAGATGCGCACACCGTCGATGTAGTTCAGTTCGGTGATTGCCCCGAACCCATCCGCCGGCGTGAAGAACGGCGCCAGGGCTCCCGGCACATCGGTCGCCGGCGGCGACAGGCGCTGGAGAAGTGCCCGGCTGACGGCGGGGTCGAAGTTGTCGAGCAGCCCGGCTTTGCTGAAGCGGTGCGGCAGCCGCGCGAAGAGCTCGGTCACCGGTACCTTGGCCTCGGCGGCGGCATGCAGTGTTGCCAAGAGCGGCAGCCCGGCGTCACGCGTCGGCAGGGCGGGGAGGAGGCGCCCGTGCCGTTCAATCACCGAGCCGGTGAGAAAACCGCCGTTGGCTTCCCAGCCCACCCGCGCCGTGCCCGTTGCCCGGTCCATGCCGGCGATGACGAAGGGCGAGCCGATTTTCGTCTTCAGCGGTTCGATGTCCTGGGCCCGGAAATGCAGGTCGACCAGGTCGTTGGCGCTGATCGGTACCGAGATCGAATCGGCCTGCAGATAGTCGGCGACCACTACGCCGAGGACATCGCCGGGGTAAAACACCACCTTGCCGGCCGCATCGACAGCGGCCAGCAGCGGCCGGTCGCTGTCGCCGTCGGTCGAGATCACCGCGTCGACCGGGCCGTGCCCGGCGGCGGCCGTATCAGCCAGTTCCTGCAGCACCTGGAGCCGCTCGGCCGTGATATCCTCGGTGTCGACGGCGACAAAGGATTCGCTGCGGCCCATCGGAATGACGTCGGCGCCGAGGGCGTCCAGCAGATCGACCAGCAGGTCACGGCCGACGGCGGAGTGCTGGTAGAAGACGACCCGCATCCCGCGCAGGCAATCCGGCGGCATGAAATCGACATAGCGCCGCCTATACAGTTCGATGCCTTCCGGATCGGCAACCGGGTCCTTGGCCGGCTCGCGGAACATGCCGTCGTCGTCGAACTGCGAGGCCGCGGCCGGGCAGGCGTAGGTTTCGTCGCGGATGGCAGCGACAGCGGCGAGGATGCCGGCTTCGTCGCCCTTGAGGACCTCGCCGTTGCTCTTGTTGAACTTGATGCCGTTGCGATCGAATGGAATATGGCTGCCGGTCACCATGATGCTCGGCTGCCGGTGTTGAATGCCGTGATAGGTGAGTGCGGGTGTCGGCACGCGGCCGAGGTAGTGCGCCTGCATGCCTTCGTCGGCGATGGCCCCGGCGACGGCGCCGAGGATGCGCCCGGTGCTGGGGCGCATGTCGCCGCCGGTACTCACTGTGGTGCCTTCGTCGGCGTCGCCGACAACCTTGAGGTAGCGCAGGAAGCCGCGACAGTTGATGTACGCTTCGAGGTCGGTGATGTCGGTGGCGAGGCCGCGCAGCCCGCTGGTGCCGAAGCTCAGCGTCGGCGGCTGCCGGGTGCGAAAATCCGGACGACCGGTCGCGCCAACGGCGGCTCGAAACAACCGGGCATCAGCGCTCGTGGTGATTGCACAGGCGGCATCGACCGGCAGGAACACGGCGGTGCTGCCACGGCGCGAGAAGTTGCGGCCGGCGCCATCGGCGGTCACTTCGGTGTCGGCGTCGGTGGTCAGCACCAGCAGGATCTCGGCGCTGGCGGCGGCGGTGTGCGAGACGGTTTCACCGGCGGTCAGCGGGCGCTGCGACAGTTGGAACTCGTCGGCCGGGGTTTCGTACACCGACCAGTCGCCGGCCGCGGCGGCAGCCAGAATCGTCGGGGCGCCGGCAGCGAAGTCGATGACCCGGACCAGCTCGTCGGTGTCGATATGCTTCTGGGTGAGCCCGCTGCGCAGGACGTTGTTGGAGTTTGCCATGATCTCGACGACCGTACCCTCGAGATAGGCGTGCGCGATGCCCGGCGGCAGGTACAGTGCCTGCAGCGGCTGCAGATGGACAAGTTGCAGGAACGGTATTGCCAACAGCCCGCGGTCGCGGTCGCCATTGCCGGCGAACACGGTGTTGGCACGCAGGAACCAGTACTGCCAGTCGTCACGGCTGAAGGAGTCCCGTTTTTTGTCGAGCGTTGCGACAACGGGATTGAGAATGTCGTTGACGACAGGCTGCGGCAGCGACATCAACGCGGTAAACAATTGGCGCCCGGCGGCTGGTGAGCTGTCGGCCGCGGGCAGGTCGTCGGGATATTCGGCGCTGTCGGCGAACGGCTGCAGATTTGCGGCGATCTCGCTGGCCGGCCGCAAACCGGCGAGGGCGTACATGCCGGTGATGGCGACGGCCATTTCGACCTTGTGATTGCCGTCCCTGTAGTTGCGCTGGGCGGCGTCGATCGGGATCCCGGCGGCGTTTTCCCTGGCGAATCCGGCGGCGGCCTGGATGCGGTTCGGGTGTACCTGGATGGACAACGGCTGCGCCGCGCTCAGGACCTTGAAGAGAAACGGCAGTTCGCCGAATTTTTCGGCACAGGCGGCGCCCAGCAACGTTTCGGCGGCGGCGTCGATCAGCGTCCGCAGTGAGGTTGGCTCGTCGAGTTGCGCCAGTGCCGGCAGTTCCGGATGGGCGCCCATCCACAGTTCCGCATACGGGCGGCGGGCGGTGTTGTCGTAGCCGAAGTGCCCGGGAATGAACTCCGGGTCGCCCCAGTCGTAGTTCTGGATGCCGGGTTCGATCGGGACCGCCGCGGGCTGCTTCAGGTAAGCCGCGATATGCGTCGGGATAACGCGGGCGTTGTCCGGGTTCATGGGGTCATCCTGTTCGACAGCATGGACGTGGTGTTGATTGACGCAGATTTATTCTTTGTCGACATGCTGCAGTTCCGTTGGGTGGGACAATATCTACAGTCTGCCTGTGTTGGGCCATTGTCAACCCGATCCGGTTGGTTTCGTTCCCCGGGAGCGCCGGCATCCTGCCCGTTCAGTCATACGCATTTCCGGCCCGGTGAAAAAATCCTCCAACATAGTGCTTGAATTACACTAAGCATTGGTGTTTTATATACACAAATGAGGCGAAAATGGCTCGGAAATACTCATATAAATACCCTATGCACGCGGTCACTGTCGATTGCGTGATTTTCGGGCTGGACGAGGATGAACTGAAAGTCATGCTCATTCAGCGTGGAGAAAAAACGTTCAAGGACCAGTGGGCGCTGCCCGGCGGTTTTGTTGATCCGAAGGAATCTCTTGACGATGCCGCACGTCGTGAGCTGGAGGAGGAAACGGGTATCCACAAAGTCTATCTCGAGCAGCTCTACACGTTCGGAGCGGTTGATCGTGACCCGCGTGAGCGCGTCGTCACGGTAGCTTACTATGCCCTCGTCAAACTTTCCGGACAGGTGATCCGCGCCACTACCGATGCTGCGGATGCGGCGTGGTTCGGGGTCCATGATTGCCCGCCCGTGGCATTCGATCACGACGATATTCTGACCATGGCGCATCGGCGGCTGCAGGGCAAGGTGCGTTATCAGCCGATCGGTTTCGAGCTGCTGCCTGTGAAGTTCACACTTACGCAGCTTCAGCGCATGTACGAGGTCATACTCGAGAAGGAACTCGACAAGCGCAACTTCCGCAAGAAGATCCTGGCGATGGATCTGCTGATCGACTGCAACGAGATCGAGCGGGACGTGGCGCATCGCGCCGCGCGGCTGTACCGCTTCGACGAACCCAGCTATAAGCGGTTGGCCAAAAGCGGTTTCAATTTCGAAATCTGAAACGCTCAAACAAAGGACGTCCGCCGTGCCCGGCATTCGACTCATCAAGGCGGAAGACGCCACCCACATGATCCACCATTCACCGCGGCTGCCAGAGTGAAAGACGATCAAGTGCAGGACGGTGATCCGGCATCGGCGGCAGCAGGGGACCTGCCGCCGAAGGTTGCGTGGCTGCTGCTTGCCGTCACCGTGGGCGGTGCCGCTGTCCTGAGGTTCTATCATTTGTCGGGGCAGGGTTACCGGTTCTGCGACGAGGGTTACCATCTCAATCTCCCGATCCTCTATCTCGTCGATCACCAGGAGCCGTTTCTTTTCTTCAAGCACGGCCTGCTGTGGTTCATCGCCGTCGGGATATCGCTCCTGGGGCTCAGCCAGGCTGCCAGTCTGCAGTTTTCCGGAATCTGCGGGCTGGCGACGATCGCGCTGTTCTACGGGTTGCTGTCGCAGCTTTTCAAACGGCGCGTGGCTGTGCTCGGGGCTGCCGCCATGGCATGCAGTCATTACGTGCTGTTCTATAATCGCAGCAACATGAGCGACGGCTATGCCCTGATGTTTTTCTGCCTGATCGCGCTGCTGCTGGTGCAGCAGGCGAAGGCGTTCGGACTGTGGCTGGAGGAGGAGCCGGCCGCGGCGCCGCGGCGGATATCGTGGCGCCGCTGGCTATGGCTGTTGCCGGCCGGACTGCTGCTGGGGTTCAGTTTCACCGTACGCATACAAACTTGCCTGACGCTTCTCGGCATGGCTGGCGCCTGGGGGCTGATGCTGCTGCTGACGCGGCGCCGGCAGGCCGTGAAGCCGGTGCTGCTGGCGGCTGCCGTGCTGCTGCTCCTTGCGGCGCTGGGCTATGCCCTGACCATGGGGTATCTGCGGCACAACGTCGAGTGGAACGGAACGCTGGAGTGGTACGGCAAGAACGTCACAGCCGCCGGCGCCGGGGGGTACGAATGGCAGGCGTATCTTGTCAGTCACCTGACGAGGTATTGCGGCTGGCCCCTGCTGTTGCTCGGGTTTATCGGCCTGGCATGCCTGCACCGGCGTCCGGGATTCGGCGGCACCTGGCTGCTGCTGTGCTGGTGGGGGCTGCTGCTGGCCTTTCTGAAAATGGGCCTGCCGTTTCCGCGCGCCCATCTGTACCTGGTGTTTTTCCTCTGTATTTTCTGGGCCGTTGCCGTCGACTGCATCGGCCGGCGGCTGGCGGGCGTCAGCCGTCGTGCCTCAATCGGGATCGCTGCCGCAGTCGTCCTGACAGCGTTTACCGCAGCGGTGGAGATTTCGAAGTCACGGCACCTGATGACAGCGGCGGGCGGCTACGACAAGGCGGTGAAGTATTTGCTGGGAACCGACATTGGCGAGGAGATCATTGCGACGCATGCCTGGCCGATTTTCCGCGCCCTGCACCTGCACCGGACGGTGGTGTTGTACGACTTCGTGGACGCGCTGCCGAGCGAGGAATCAAGGCAACACGACTGGATGATCGACAGGCTGCGCGAAAGCGGCAGCGCGAACATCACGCACATGGTGCTCGACTCCTACGTTCCCTACGCCTCGAGCGCGTCGGCGACGCTGTTCCTGCAGCGCTTCTGCGCCACATACCCGCCGGACCTGGTGGTCCGCAACGAGTTCGGCATGGATTCGCAGACGTCGTGGGACGCTTTTCACGGCATGCTGTCGCCGAGCATGTTCACGCATTACCACATCATCTATCGAGTCGGCCGCTTCCGGGCAGACACCTTCGAAGCCGGGCAGCTCAGCAGCCTGACGGACGCGGCGGCACTTGAGGCGCGCCTGCTGGAGATCTACGGCAAAGCGCCGGAGTGAGGCCGCGGCAAAGACGGTTCACCAGCGGGCATCATCTCACCGGCCGTCCGCACTATGGTGATTCACAGCTGATTGCGCAACCGCAGTTCCTTCGGACAGGGGTTCAAATACAGCTGCTGGCGCACCCACTCCGGTACATCATGCATCGCCACGTGATCTTTCAGCAGGTTCAGCGGCACGGTCAGCGGCACCAGTTCCCGGCGGTAATCCTCGACCAGGCCGATGAGTTCCTGCCTGGCAGCGGCATCAATGAGGCGCTTCAGAGAGCCCACCAGCTGGTCCAGTACACGGGTGTGCTTGCACCGGGTCGGGCGCCTTGCCAAGGTGGTCATGAAGCCCTCGGCATAGTCGGCGCGCACCGAGGCCCACGGTCGCTTGCCGACGCCCGCGACCAGGCGCCCGAGCGCCCGGTACGCCTCGACGCTGTGCGACATCAGCGTCATCTTGTGCGCCGTGTGGAACGCCACCAGCCCCTTTTTCGTCGGCTTGTCTGCCAGGAACTGCTGCCAACGGTACCAGGCGAAGACGCGTTCGATGAAGTTTTCACGCAACCAGGCGTCGTTCAGGCGTCCTTCTTCCTCCACCGGCAGCAGCGGGCATTGCTGGGTCAACGCCCGGGCAAAAACGCCCTGGCCGCGGTTCAGCGGAGTGCCGCCGTTTGGCGGATGAACCTTGACGCGGAACGCACCGCAACTAGGTGAGGCGCGCTTGAGGACAAAACCATGCAGATCGAGCTCGTCCAGCGCCTTCAGCCGCTGTTTTGACCAGCGCTTCATGGCGTTTGTGTGGTCAACACCGGATTTCGGCGCCACTACGCGAGGGTCGTCGGCATTGCCCTCGAGCCGGATCGTTTCACGCGGTGTACCCATGCCGATCTCGACTTCCGGGCAGACCGGCACCCAGTTGACGAACGCCCCGAGGGTATCAACCAGGAACGCCTCCCGCTTGTGCCCACCGTCGTGGCGCACCGGCTGCCCCAAAAGGCAGGCGCTGATACCGAGCCGGATAATCGGCGACTCATCGCTGTGATTTTTTGCCATGGCCGGCACTCTCCGCCGCAAACAGTTTGCCACGATCGCAGGCGTCTGCATTTTCCAATGTAAACGGACGTTGCTTCGAGGCAATCGCAATAGACCGCCTATTAGTCGGTGGGGTGGATTGCGATCGATCCGGCCACCACCGCGAATGGCTGCCTGCTGCACAGCTCGAGGAAAAACCGCAGTCAGCAGTAGCGGCGTTCACTGGTGAACCATTAGGTGAACAGCTGGTTCCATCCACCATGGTCAAACCCCGACCTCCCGGTGACCTATGACAGTCGTCTGGGTGGCGTAAGTCGCGCTGTCCGAACCTTTTACGAGTCTGATCCGCGGTGTGTGCCGGCGGGGGTCAAGCGGCAGACACACCTTCCCGGAAGCGACCCTGGTCAGTTTTCCCGCGGCACGGTGTCCGGGTCGGTGACGTGTTCAGCGTCGCCGCTGCGCGCAGTGACCGAGCCGTCTGAGTTCGCCTCGACCGTCCAAACCGGCTTGGAACCGGTGCTCACGGCCTGTAGAGCCGTTAACAGGGTGTAGGAAGTGCCGGGCGCGCTGGTCATTACCAGATGATTGACGGGATTCAACTGCCAGTCCAGGAAGTCGTCGCCATACGTTGACTCCACAACGGTCCACGCCGGCCACGCCTTCGCTTTGACGGTGGTGGCGGCTGCCTGCGGGAGCTCCGGCGCTTCCATCTTCTCGGTAGCCTTGTGAAGGGTCGTGAGGTATCTTACATTATCACCGCCTTCCCGCCAGCTATAATGTGATGCCAGTCATGTAATTACAGCCAACATGAAGGCGGGGACAGTGACTGATCTGACATCCATTATAGAGGTGGTTGTGGCCGAAATCAAAGGAACCCCCAATGACTTTGTCGAGATGTCCGACGACGCGGCGCTGTTTGACATCCACGGCGAGGAACTGCCTGCGCAACTGCGTCCAAGCGGGCCGGTGCCAGGGGGTACAGCAGTTATGTTTGAAAGTCTTGACGGCGCGACCGTTCGATTACGTGAGCAAGGCGCGAAGACCGGGCGTCGGGCAGAACGTCCAGATAAGGCGGATGATCCAGGTGCAGGGAATGGCTCGTGCTGTAAGAATGCGATGTTGGGCTGGATTTCGTTTTACGTCGGGCGGAGGGCGAAAAAGCTACTGGACTTTTGTCATGCCATGGAACAGTCGGGGTTGGCTTCCGAGGCGATTTTCGGCAAGAACAGCGGGGCGGGCACCTCGTGGTTTACCTGTTGGCAGCGGACCGGCAGAAGCGGCGTGCAAGACCATTGTCAAGCAACGGATGTGTCGCAGCGGCATGCGTTGGAGCCGCACCGGTGGCCAGCCAATCCTTTCGATTCGTGCGATCGTCAAGCCAGGACGCCGGGACAGTTTCCGGCAACCCGCTGCAGCCAAGCAGCATCAAGAGATGCAAATCGACGCCATCGCTGCCTGACAAACCGTGTAAAACTGAGGGTACTCCCGAAACTTCCAAGGAGGAGACATGGGTAACAAGCGGATCGTGGCAACGGCGCCGATCGAAGCAATTGCGATCGACATACTCGAGCAGATCGCTCCCGTGGAAATCTCGCCGAACATGGACGAGGAGACGCTGTTGGGAATGGTGGAGGACACCATCGCGTTCGTCAGCCGTGGCATGGGGCCGGTGACGGGCAGGATGATCGCCGGAGCCGGGGAACTGAAGGTTATTGGCCGGCCCGGGGCAGGCGTTGACACGGTGGACGTGGCCGCCGCCAGCGAACGAAAAATCCCGGTGGTGTATGCACCGGTGAGCGGCTTTGCGGTCGCCGAGGGGGCGTTGGCCATACTCATGGCGCTGGTGAAGCGCATTCCACAATGCGATGAGATCCTCAAAGGCGGACGATGGAAAGAGCGGTACGGGTTCAAAACCGGTGACATGGCAGGTCATACGCTGGGGATCGTGGGTTTCGGGCGGATCGGATCCCTCCTGGCCAAGCTCGTGCAGCCGTTCGAGATGACGGTTCTGGTGTTCGACCCTTACCTGCCCTGCAAGGGCGCCGGCGACTTCGGGGTTGAGTTCGTTGAGTTTGATGAGTTGCTGGCGCGATCGGACTATGTGTCGCTTCATGTGCCGTTGAACGACGAGACGCACGGACTGATCGACAGGGATCGAATCGCGTCAATGAAGAAGAGCGCCATCCTGATCAACCTGGCACGGGGGGATGTGATAGAGAGTCTCGATGTCCTGGCAGACGCCCTTGAATGCGGTCAACTCGCCGCAGTAGGTTTGGATGTGTTTCCCGGGGAGCCGCCGGACGTCTCGCATCGTATATTCAAGAATCCCCATTGCCTCTGCGCCCCTCATGTATTGGGTGCGAGTGAACTGGCCATGGAACGCAACTTTCGGTCTATGGCTACGGATATGGTTGCCATCCTGCAAGGGAGGCCCCCAAAGTTCTGTGTGAATCCGGAGGTCCTGGCATGATCGATCGGTTGCGGGGTGGTCCTCTTTCTTCATCTGTGATTGTTCGGAACGTTGCAAGGGGCGCCGGCTTCATGCTGCGCAAGGAGCACGGCGTGCGCTGGACTGTCGACGAGACCGAATTCCGGGCCGGACTGGCCGGGAAGACCCGGTTTACCACCCAGGAAGGTGTGCGCTTCCGGGTTTCGCCAAAAGAGACGCGGGCAGCGTTCATATCGCGCTGGGACAGCTTTGACCCTCGTCTGGTTGTACCCCTCGACCGCCGGGGCGTCCGGACCGTCTACCTGCTTACCGCCGGCACCACCGAAGTGATGCAGACCCACATTGAGAACGTCCGGCTTCTCGCCCGCTACACCGAGGGGGATGAGGTCGTTCTGGACCTGGTCAACCCATCGAACTACGACGATTCCATCGGCTCCTTCGGTTTTCAGCATACGTCGCGGGTTCCGGCAGTTTGGCTCTCCCGCAATGCGCACCTTGATGTCTATGCCATGCGCACCGATCCCGGTCGTGTCCTTGCATCCCTCGAGGCGGAAGTCCTCTCCCAGGGAATCATCTTCGGTGTCGTGGCAATCACACTCGAAACTGCCGGGAACGCTGGAACACATGGACGCTGACCCATGTCAACCTGCACATGACGCAGCCGGGGCGACAGAGCGCCGTTGGGGCTGCCGAATATGGCACGGTATTGGAGCCATCGGGAGGGGGCGGAAATGGGGCCGAGTCGTTGGTCCCATTCCATGTTGGTAAACAATGCGTATAGAACATTGGCAAACCCAAGACGAGCGGCGCACCGTCATCGGCGTCGAGGGCCTCGAGCGGCCATTGACTCTGATGCACATCACTGACAGCCACATGGCCGCTGCAGACGAGCGCGATCCGGAGGCGCTCGAGGTCGCGGCCGAATGCCAACAGTTATTCCAGAATTTGACCCCCGGCAATGTGCCCCCGCAGCAGCTTTTTGAGCAGGCGCTGGAACGCAGCAACCGCTTTTCGGTGGACTGCACCATCATGACCGGTGATATCATCCATTTTCCGGCCCGGGCGGCGGTAGAAATAATTGAGCGGGGTGTGGATGCGCTGCGAGCTCCTTATCTTTACACGCTGGGTAACCACGACTGGCACTTTCCTTATCTGCCGCGGAACGATGCTACGCGCCTGGAATTCTATCCCCGCCTGGCGCATCTTGCGGGCCATTCGCCCGCGGCGCAGGTGATGGCGCTGGGCGGCGCGCGACTGGTTGCCCTGGACAACAGCAACTACCAGGTGACGGACGAACAGCTGGAATTCCTGTACCGCCAGCTTCAGACCGGAGAACCCTGCCTTCTGTTCCTGCATATTCCACTCTACACCCCGACACTGGCGCCGCCCGTTCTGGATAATTGGAAGATACCGATCATGATGGCGGCTCCAGGCTGGACTGAGCAGGCCCGGAAAAAAAATAAGATGCGCGAATCCGATCCAAGCACGACGGCCTGCCACCGGCTCCTGACCCGAGGCGCCCCTGACAATCTGGTGGGTGTCTTCTGCGGCCATGTACACTTAGCTCACGCCGGCGAACTGTGCCCCGGCCGCTTCCAGTATGTGACCCGGGAGGGCTTCAGAAACGGTTACCGGGTGATCAGGCTCGAGCCGCTGTGAGTGGCTGCAACATGGTTTACTTTCGTTCGTCGCAGTGCCGCCACCTCGAGTGCATCACTGATCGGGTTCCGATCTGTGGCGTCCTGATGTTCGTAAATCCGCCCCCGTGTGACTGCCTTCGGTTATCCATGTGATGTGTCCGTCCAGCGGCAGGGGGTACAGACCGGACCAGCCTTTCATTACCGGGCCCGATGATCTGCATGGTTGGAATGATACGGCCAGTACTGATGTGCGAATCTCCTGCCACATCTTCCCCGCGGAACACGTGCCCGATCAAAAGACGGGTTTTTTCGCGCCTCAGCAGGAGCCGTTGTCGGTTGTCAAGGCCACCCGGGTGAAAAACCCGGCCGCCGAGGTTTTGGCCATGGACATCGCTGACGACGAAGGCGGCGTGGGAGCGGGCATTCCCCAGCGCGGCAATCACCCCGAAGCAATACACAATGGGTGGAATCCGGGTATCTTAACCGGCTGGATGCGGGCCCAGCACGATGGGCATGTAAAGTGGGTCCAGCACGCAGAACTGGAGGTCATGGCGGAAGGCACTGGTGGTTGGATCACTGCTTACAGGTGGTTCCGGTAGCGTCCGAGTCAAAGTGATCAGTGATCAGTGAAAAAGCCGCCTGCAATGCCACCGAGATTCGCGACGTGTACTATCTTGACACCCGGGCGATTGGACTGCCGCCACGCCGCTGCAACATCCGGACTGAACATTGAACACAAGGTCACTGGTGACTCGCTGATCCCGGGGCCAGTGTGGGTTATAACATGAACTTGCAACCGGAGAGGCCGACATGCTGGGTCGTCAAGAGATTAGAGAGGCGTTGACGGGGCCGTTTGCGTCTATCTGCACGCCGTTTTGTCGCGACGGCAGTATCGATTTCGCGGCCCTGCGGAACCTGATCGATTTTCTCGTAGACGCCGGCAGCAAGACGATGCTTCTCACCCCCGGCGACAGCCTGTACACTATACTGACCGACGAGGAGATCGCTGAAGTCACCAGGGTGGTTGTCGAGCACACTGCCGGGAGAGCCATGGTCGTGGCCGCCGGGAACGAGTGGGCAACGCCGAAGGCGGTCGAATTTGCCCAGTACGCGTCTACAGCAGGGGCGGATGTGCTGATGGTTGCGCCTCCGGACTGGGGCGCGTCCTGTACGCCCGAGACACTGGTGGAGTACTATGCCGCCGCGGCCGAGCACATGCCGGTCATGGTTGTCACCGCATCGCTGAGCCGCCGGCCCACCGACTTCGCACTCGAAGTTCTCAGAATGCTGATGGAAGGCGTCGACGGCGTGGTCGCTCTCAAGGACGATATATGCGGGGAATTCGCGAGACGAGCAGGGCTCCTGCTCCACGAGCACTGGGCGACGTTTTCCGGCGGCACAAAGCAGAACCACATGAACATGCTGCCCTATGGTTGCGATGGATATATGTCGGTTTTCATCTCGTTCAAGCCGGAGATTGCGCATAACTACTGGAACGCCATTCAATCGTCGGACCTGTCCACGGCCAGGGATATCATCCGCGATTATGACATGCCATATTTTGACTGCATAGGCCTCTGTCAGGGCGGCTGTGACGCCGGCATGCACGCCACCCTTGAACTGTTCGGCATCACGCAGCGCTGGCGACGGAAACCTTACGCCAGTGCGACCGACGAAGATATGGAAATGCTGGCCGACTTCTGCAAAGGGAAGTCCCTGCTGTAGTTCGGGGTGGGTTAACAGTTCCGGTCCGCTCAGCACTCATCCCCGACCGTCCGACATTCTCGGAGGTGGACAGTACCGGGTCCGCGGCCTACGGGCCCAGTGGCAGCCACCGGGTTATGATTCGTTACGGACGGCGGGAAATGACTTACTCGCTCGATGATGCCGGGTATGGTGAAGACGGCAGTCTCTATGACCTCGATAATGATGCGGATGAACTGTACAATCTTTACACCCAACCGGACTACACCAGTGTTGTGATGGAACTGAAGGAAAGAGTCGCGTCATGGCAGGAAATGGCGTGAGTCTGAGAAAATAAATCGGTCCCACCCTCCCCCTCGGCCTTGTTATATGTAGCGAAACTGCTGTAGACAACATTCACCCGGCCGATGCCGGGTTCTGGATAAATCAACGTTTTCAGGAAGCCAACGAACGTTACGGGCTCACCGGCACAGACGATTTCAACTCGAGAAGATCCTTAACCTCCACAATACAGCCCGATATAAATTCCCATGCATCCGAAGGTGAACAGTTCCCGGTTAGAATCCACTTCGGTTAACGGTTAAAGTCAATCCTGATCTGTGTCTCCATTAGATAAGACACCAACATCGCCAGGGCAACGATGGCCAGTTCACCGGCGATCAGGCCGATAAACAGATTCCGTGCTTTCTCGTAGGCCTCCTTCCGGCCGTACTTGGTGACCAGCGTTTTGGCCAGCCAGCCGAGAAATATCGAAAACCAGTATATTCTCATGAGCGGGTTGACCAGCATGATCATGCCGATCGGATGGGGCAGCCAGAAGAAAAACTGCCGCAACCACAAGAGTGCCGACATCAATAGTGCGCCGAACCCGAACCACAGATGAGTGGCCGTCTGGTCCACCGGCCCGAGCTTGTTCATGGCGGCAATCTTGGTATAAATTGATTGTGGAAAATTTATGTAAAACCACCCGCTCATGGCGTCGGCGCCGGTGTGGTATCCCATCATCACGTGGATAAGTATCACGGTTACCGAGGCGATCGCGATCGCCAGGAAAATCGCCAGATGAAAACGACCCCGCTCCATCTTCAAGTCCTCACGGATTTTGATGCTGTTGGCCATGGCCGGAGCGATAAAGGTCTTGAGCTCGAAAAAGAAAACCAGGTAGTACACCAGCAACGGGGTGAAGAGCGCCGGGGCCGTCCAGGCTTTGTCCATCCCGAAAAATGTCCGGATGAAGTGAAACGGACTGGCATAGGCCTGGAACCCCAGGATGCCGCCTTCGGTGACGGCGCGGACGAGGGCAACAGTCATGGCCATGATGGCGAAGTAACAGAAGAGGGTGTGATAGAGGTTGGCGCCCATACTCAACCATAACAAGAGAATGAGAGCCAGCGAACCGAACACAAACAGGCAGGAGGAGACGCGCAGCTCCCTCTGTTCGCCCAGTTCAAGTCCGCTGACCGTCGCGGGCTTGAAAAAGCACAAGAGATAGTGCCGGCATTTATAAAGAATCACAAGGGCAAAAACGATCATCGCGCCGGAGCCTTCGGCGTAGCGAAAGTTCCAGGTATACCAGGGGTCCATCGGGAACGAACGTTCGGTTTGTCCGTAGCCAGACCATACCAAAATCAACAGTTGCACCATGTAGAGAACGGCAAAGAACCAGAGCGAAAACGAAATGTTTGCCGGGATCAGAAAGGCCAGGCCGATCACAGTGAAAAAGACTTCCGACCGGGCGAGACCCCCTGTAAGGCCCTCCAGCGACGTGTTCTTGAGACCGCTCCAGGGGTGTTTTCCCAACGGGAATTGCGGCAACTCAGGTATGACGTTGGAGAGCACCAGTAAATTCCAGCCGAGCACCCCGCCGGAGATCGCGACGCCGAGCCAGAAGAGACCGTTGCGATAGATCGCCGGTACCGACGTGCCAGCCGGATTTTTGGAATCGCCGGCCAGCATCTCCGGTAACTGCGCCAAGGGGTAACCAGCCGCTCATGATGCGCCCACTGGCGGAAGATCAGCAGGTTAAAGGTCATCAGTATCAGGTAGGTAAGGGCGGCCAAGAGTGTCCAGTGCAGCAATGGTTTCACCCAATGGGACCACGGGATGTCACCGACAAGGAACCGCTGATAGCTGGCGTCGAAGGTACGGAAGGTCACCATGATCGCCGCCAGTTCATCCGCGGTGCGCCCCGCGTCGATGGGCTCGGGGCGCTGAAGCTCTTGGCGCAGCGCTTGCAACTCGTTCGCCGCGGCTGCCACCTTTTGCGTCACGTCAAGTTGCACCTGAAGGTGTTCCAGCGACTGTTTGAACCCGATTTTTTCTTCCGCGATCGCCTCGCCGCGGCTGGTCAACTGCCCGATTTCACGGTCGAGCCGGGAGAAATCAACGGCGGCAGCGACGCGGCGGTGTTCACGAAGTCGCTCGAGTTCCGGCACCACGGCGTTTTTCAGTTCGTCGTTTTTATGGTTCCACTCCGCGTGCAGCATTTTCTTGCGCTCATCGAGCTCGTCCGTGTTGCTCAACGACGACAGCTTGGCTACCGCGGCTTCGATCAAGCCGCCAATCTCTTCGGGCAGCTCGGCACGTTGACCTTCCGTTCCACCCGCGGCTGCCAGCAGCTTTTCGGCCTCCCGTAGTTTCCGTAAAGCGGCACCACCATGAAGCAGGCGCCGGACCCGCCCCATATATATACCGAAATCCTCGTCGGGCAGCGGAATGAAACCGGGATAGGCACGCAGTCCCTTGGGCAGGCCGCGGCGAAACCGTTCAACTTTGGCAAACGCCTTCGCTTCCAACTCTCGCAAGGCGGTCTTTTGGGTCACGGTGGCCTGCTGGAATCGGCGTACCCGGTCGGGGAAAACAGCGAGCACCTCATCATGGGGCATCGTCAAGTTCTTGCCCGCTTCCCGCCAAGCGTCCTCGGCTTCGGCGTTGGCTCGAAGCGCGGCACGATGCAACTTCTTGGCCGGACTCAGTTGGATTTCTCTTTCGGCGCTGGCGGACGACGCCTCGAGCCGCTGCAATTCCTTGTCCGTGGCGTCCACCGACCGTCGGGTGCGTTGGTAACGGAGCGCCGAACCATGGATGTGCTCGGCCGCCTCCTGGTTCAGCAGTGCCTCTCGATAGGCGACCGCGGCCTGACGAATACCCGGTTGAGACATGAAATAGTTTTCGTTCACGAACGGCTCGATGTAACGATTCCATTCGCTCTGATCACTATTCCAGTGCGGATTGTAAAGCCCGGTGATCACCGGCACCAGTTGCGCCGCCAGGCCAAACGCCGAAATCCCGGACGACACCGAGCCCATAATAAAAATGATCAGAATCTCCGCGGTGCTGAATCGGCGCACAACCCGCAAGAAACGGCAGACCGGATTAATCAACAAAACAGTGAGCAACAGGAGGACAAACGGCAGCACGGCGATTTGGGTTGCCGTGACGTAGACCGTCTTCCGATTCTCAAAATACGGGCAAAGCAACGCGAAGAGCGCGGCAAACAGTGTGCCTACAATCAGCGAGCGGATCGTAATTTTATGGGTCATATGGCTTGGCATGTGTTACGTGCTGCGTGGTGCGTAAGGGATTCCATCACCACGCACCACGCGTTCAGAACATCAGGGGCGCCATCATCTTGTTGAGGATGGTGATGGCGACGGCCACCATGGCGACCAGCCCCATGCCGCAGGAAAACCCGGCCAGCATCACCGGTGTGAATTTCATCCACATATCGCCGTATTTCCGGCGGAAATAAAAGCGCCCGATCAAGGCGCCCAGCATCTCAAAAAAAATGGCACCAGGTGTGCTTTGCCCCAATCCGCGGACCAGCCCAAACACCAACAGCGTCGGCATCCCGAATGCCGACAGCACCACGAAGGACGCGGTCGCCGATCCCAGGCCCCAGGCGAAATATTTCCAGCGCCACGTTTCCAGGAAAAGTGAGCCCCCTTCCTGGGTCGCACTCATGGTGAGGCACATGTTTTTCGCCTGCAGATCCCACATTTTCTGGGCGTAGGGATAGGCGTCGGAGGGTACCGGTGCCATGGTCCACAAGAGATTCGCAAAGAGCAGCGAGGAAACAATAATGATCGGCAGAGTAATGAACTGGGTCTTGATCTGGCTCTTGATTTTCGTACCGGTCAATTCGAGGACACGGAATTCAACGGTGGCCATACCGTAATTGTGAATGGGGGCCGGCGCAAACCAGATTTGCACGCCCTTGTAGCCACTGAGAATGAAGGTGACTTCCCGGATCATCGGGATACTGACGGCCTGGCCGCAGATGCCCTCCAGCTTTGCGGTCGCATACGAGATCAACGGGGTATACACCACGGCATAGAAAATGAAGAACGGCAGGACAATCTTGAAATCATCGATGAGCAGACAACAGAATCCGATCCACAGCGTACTGGTCGCGATATAGATGCCCAAGGCAATGAAAATGGAGAAGTCGCCGCGCTTGACGTTGTTGGTTACCAGGCGCCGCCAGGCGCTCGGCTTGGATTGGCCCGGACCGGGCCGACTCAACTCCCTGGCGGTGCTGCCGCGGCTCCACGGTAAAAGTTTCATCAACGGGCTGGCGATCTTTGCGATGCTGACCAGTGTGATCGCCACCGTCAGGCCGATACCGAACGAGAGGTAAAAGTCGACGTGGTTGCTGAACAGCGTGTCAACGATGCTCATCTGCGGCTGCCAGGTGTGGAGAATGCCGGAATGATGCAGCACCGGGTTGGCGAAGATGGTGATCACGACACCGAGGAAACCGCCGACCACCGCCCAGAATGGCAGGACCATGCCCAACAGCAGGGCGCCGAGATCGAAGGTAATGTTCATCGGCGCCGCCGGCAGCAACCCGCTCATCTGAGGTGTGAAGTCAACCCAGGGGATAGGGATGAGATATTTGGGCTTCTCCAGGATGGCGCCCGTGATCGCCGGGAATCCGATGTAAATGGCGCCGAACACCAGTCCCATCATGCCGCCTATCGAGAAGACTCGCCATCGCCACTTTGCCTTTTCATCCCGATCGCTGGCGAGCGCCGTAATTCCCGCGGCGGCGACGGGGGCCATGGGGAAGGGCAGTTCCTCGACGTCGCTGGTGAGCCGGTAGAGGACGTAGCCAAGACCGTAGTGATCC
>JASLZG010000079.1 GCA_030754995.1 Lentisphaeria bacterium | reverse complement strand
GCAAGGTGCCCATTCAGTATGCCCGCACGGCAACCGGCGGAGGTGGCGGCCAGGGCGCCGCTGCCCAGGGCTCCTTCCTGCCCTTGCGCGTCAATTTCGCCAACGTCATGCCGATCATTTTCGCCAGTGCCATCCTGATGTTTCCACCGCTGGTGATCAACGCTGTGGGATGGGAGTGGCTGCGCTATATAGGGCCGCTGTTTACCTACGGCACGACCAGCTACATGGCGATCTACGCCATGCTCATCATACTGTTTTCTTTCTTTTGGGTCGCCAACCAGTTTAACCCGATCCAGATGGCCGACGACCTGAAACGCCACGGCGGTTATATCCCGGGCATTCGCCCTGGCAAGCCGACGTCTGACTTCCTCGACCGTGCCATGACACGCATCACCACTGCCGGGGCCCTGTTCCTCTGCATCCTGTCGCTGCTGCCGATGATCGCCGCCAAAGCCCTCAGCCTGCCGCCGGTCATCGCCGACTTCTTCGGCGGCGCCACGCTGCTCATCATCTGTGGTGTCATTATCGACACGCTGCGCCAGATTGAGTCGCATCTGATGATGCACCACTACGATGGGTTCCTGCAGAAAGGACGCCTGCGCCGCGGTCGCGGCAGCCGCGTCTTTGGCTGATGACCAGCCACCATGCAGTCCTGGTCGCAGTTGCAGCCCTTGTCCTTGCGGCCCCTGGCTCCTACGCCGGCCGCAACTCAGCCCTGGCCAGCGCCGAAGAGATCTACAACGTTCGGGTCCTCGGCGCCAGGGGCAATGGCAAGACCAACGACACCCCCGCCATACGCTCCGTCATCAAGTCCGCTCCCGATGGCGCCATCATTTACTTTCCACCCGGCAACTACCGGTGCCATGGCCTCACGGTTACCGACCGCGAGCGGCTGACCTTTCAAGGCGCCGGGCCGGGCAGCGTCATTGAGGCGCCGGATGCCGCCCGCAACCCGACAATTCTCAACCTCGACCAGTGCCGGGATATCGTCCTCCGCGATCTTACCTTCGATACCCACGCGACCAACATTACCGCACTCGCCGTCAGCAACAGTGAGACGGTTCGGATCCGGAACTGTAAATTCACCGCCGCGGCGCCGCAGCAAAGCGCCGGCGTCCACCTGCGCAACACCACCAACCTGTGGTTTGCGAAAAACCTGGTCGAGCAGCGTCATGTCGAGCATCAACAGCTGAAGCGTGCCCGCTTCAGCGACAACATCTTCAGCGGCCCGACGCGATTTGGCATCGTCATGCTGGCAGCCGCCGGCAGTTCGTGCGAGCTGTTGACTATTGAAGACAATATCTTCGACGGCATGACGACCGCCGCCATTGGGATCTGGGACCCCGCCAGCGGCAGTGCCCGAATCCGCGACGTCAAGATCCGCAACAACCAGATCGCCTGCCCGACAGTGACCGCGGTGCCGCCGATCAGTGTCGGGCAGATACGTGGCAAGTCGGCCACCAAGAGTGTCTGGAAAAACATCACAATCGCCGGCAACAGCGTCCACTTCACCGGCCCTGCCACGACGAGCCACATCATCGCGGTGGGGGGCGCCCGCACCAAATCATCCTATACCGGCTTCGTGATTCGTGACAATGATGTCACGGGCGGCGGCGGCAAGCAGAGCGGCATCCTGCTGCAGGGCCTCACCGATGCGCTGGTGATCGGCAACAGCGTTGCAGAAGTTGGTGTCGGCATCGTCCTGGGCAGCGGCTCCAAACGCTGCCTGGTAGTCGACAATCGAGTCAGCACGATCAGCGACACCGGCTACCGGCTGGAAAAAACGGCCGGCGAAAACGTCATGGTCGGCAATCACTGCGTCGGCAAAATTCCGGTGCCATATGACTTCGAGAAAAAGCAGGCCAACGACCGCGTCGAACGCACCAACCTGCTGCGGCTGCGCTGACGGCGCCGCGGCCGCAGGGCCCCCGCAACACGGAACGGCCCGCTTGCCCGGAGAGCTTCGCGCTGCACGGAAGCGCGGCACTACAGCAAAGCGTTGATGTCGTCCGAACCGAAACTGTAGCGTTCGTTGCAGAAATGGCAGCTTACCGCCATCGCCTCACCCGTCTCCGCCGCCCGGCGCAATTCATTTCGGGGTATGGTGCGCAGCACCGACCGGCATTTTTCGCGACTGCACCGACAGCGATATTCGGGGGTGGCGCTGGACAGTGAAACGATGTCGGCGGGCTCTCCGCAGACACACCGCACGAGATCCTCGAAAGCATTGTCGGCAGTCAACGGCCGCGCCATCAGCTGGCGGAACGCCTGCTCGCCAAGCCGCCGGCGCAGCACCTCGAACGTCTCCAGGTCGCAGTCGGGCATCGCCTGTATCATGAACCCCTGGCAAAGCTGCACCGGTTGCCGGACATCGGCAACGAACTGGACCAGGACAATCATGCCGGTTTCGATCTGGTCGCTGGTCGAAAAGAAATAGGCCAGGTCCTCGACGACGTCGAGAAGCCCGGCATCCGACACACCGGAGTTGAGCTGGCGCACGGCGTTCGACTTGACAATCCCGACCGAGCCGCCGGCGCCGTGGATTTCCCCGGCCTCGTCGACATCGCAAAGCGAAGTGGGGTTCATCATGCCGCGCACCTCCGCCTGTGCCCCGACATCCACCAGCACAGAGTTCAGGGCACCGTCATATTTCCAGTGGATCGTCATGCGTTCATCGTCGTCGATCATCGTCGACGACAAGACGCTGGCGGACAACGCCCGGCAGAAGATGTGCGCCGCCACCGGGTCGCAGCCATGGATGAGCACCGCCGCATTGCACAGTGCCGTCGTCTGCGCATAGGAAAAGCGGGCATGGCAGCCGCTGATCACGCCGCGATACAGCAGGTCTCCGGTGGCAACGGGATCGCTCATTCCTCGGCCACAATGATCCGCACGTTGACCTGCGCGTTGAGCTTGGACTCGCCGCTGGCAGTCGCCACGACAACGGTGGCAAACGACAGGGCCTTGTCCGGCACGTAATTTTCGGCCAGGCTCACGGTAAACTCCAGCGTGTCGCCGGGCGCCAGCTCCTGCGCCTCCGGCCCGTTCAGGATCACCATTGGTTTCGTGCTGCCGCCACCGGTCAATTTTGCCGTCTCTGTGCCGTTGTTCTGGATCACAAAAGTTTTCTCGCGACGGTCAAAAGCGCCGTTCGAAAATGTAAACTCGATTCGTTCCGGCGTACAGTTGAGGACCGGCACGACGTCGGCAGCAATGAAGAACGGCAGGCGCGGTGATCGCGTATCGTTGCTGAGGACATGGACGAGCTTGCGTACAGCGCCTCTCTTGCCCTTGGGATCGAAACTGATATTGATCCAGGTCGATTCGCCCGGTTGCAGGCGGTCCCGCTCCAGCTCCCCCGCCGTGCAACCGCAGGACGGCTGCACTTTTTCGATGACCAGTTCCACGGCACCGGTGTTCGTTGCCTGGAAGCGAGTGGTGACAGGCGCCAGCTCACTGATCTCGCCAAAGTGATGCTCCCGGCGGTCAAGCTTCAGGGTTTGTGCAGCGACGGTCGCCGACACGATCATCAAAATCAACAGGCCAGGAAATCTCATAAGTCCACTCCCTCCCGGGGATCGCTTCAAATTAGCCAGTGCAACCGGTGGCGCAAGTAACACTGCCGCATTTGTTACGTTGCAAATTTGCAAACCCCGGTTGCCGGGCAAGGTTTCGACAACCGCCCGGTCGTTCGACCCTCGACCGGCCGACCTGATCGACTCGCCGAAGGCCCTCCCATGCTCGAAACTATCCGCTGGCTGCCCCGCGACGACAACCCATTGCCGGGCAAAGTGCGGATGATCGACCAGACGCAGTTGCCCGAGCGCTGCGTCTTTCTCGAAACCGATGATCTCGAAGAGGTCTACGACGCCATCAAGCGCCTCGTCGTGCGCGGCGCCCCGGCGATCGGCATCGCCGCCGCCTTTGGCCTGGTGGCATCGGTGCAGCACCTGGACGGCAATCGTGACGAGCTGCTCGCCGCAATCCAGGCCTCAGCGGACCGTCTCGCCGCCGCCAGGCCGACCGCCGTCAACCTCGCCTGGGCACTCGAGCGCTGTCTTGACGCAGGCCGCGACCACGCGGCAACGCCTGGGGCAACGGCCGATGGCCTGAAACTGCGGCTGTGGCAAGAGGCCGATGCGATCCTCCGGGAAGACATCGAGATGTGCCGCCGCATCGGTGAGTTCGGGGTCGAGTTGTTTGCCAAGAACACGCGCGTCCTGACCCACTGCAACGCCGGCGCCCTGGCGACCGGCGATTTCGGCACCGCACTGTCGCCCGTCTATGCCGCCTTCGAGCGCGGCCTGTCTCCGCACGTCTATTCCAACGAGACGCGCCCCTTGCTGCAGGGCTCCCGGCTGACCGCCTGGGAACTGCAGCGCGCCGGCGTCGGCGTCACTTCGATCTGCGACAACATGGCCGGGCAGCTCATGCGTGAACAACGCATCGACGTGGTCATCGTCGGGGCCGACCGGGTCGCTGCCAACGGTGATGCCGCCAACAAGATCGGGACGTACAGTGTCGCTGTGCTGGCGCAATACCATCAGGTTCCCTTCTATGTCGCGGTGCCGTATTCGACGATCGACATGTCGATCCCGGACGGCGACGGAATCCCCATCGAGCAGCGGGCACCGGAAGAAGTCTCGTGCGGCTTCGGGCAGCGCACCGTCCCGGAGGGCGTCGGGATTTACAACCCGGCATTCGACGTGACGCCGAACGAGCTGATCGCCGGCATTATTACGGAGCAGGGCATCCTGTGGCCGCCGTATGTGAAAAGTATCGCCGGGCTGTTTGAATAGCGGTCCCGCGCCGCCGCCGGGCTTCTTCTTCCACCCCCGTGTGCCCGAACGTCCCTGATTGTGCCTTATGGGCCTGTCCCCGGGGCCCTCCCTCTCCTTTTGCCTGCAGCATGGGCCAGTTCCTGCTCATTCATGTCGTGGGCCTTCCAAATATTTCACGGCATGTCACAAAATCCCCGCTCCTTCGGATTGATCCCCTGCTGCCGCTCCCAGTCACAACGCCCTGTTCATTTTCGGGGCTGTCCATCATGAAGGGGGCGCGGTCACCTTGACCGTCCCGGCACGATCCAACTCCGGAATTCCGGGGACAATACGGAATCGGAAGTAGATTGCGGCTCATGCGTTGGCGTCATGACAGCAGGAACAGGTGAATATTCGGAAATCCTATAACGTCGCGAAGTCGACCACGTGACCACTTTTACAGTCCACTCGTTTCTCCGCATCCCTCAGATCAGCGAAATTCCCGGGCCGTCATCACGCGGCAAGGTCAGCGCCAACTCATCAAGGAGCTCGCGGATATCAGCCAGGTCTACCGGTGTCACTCCGGCCTCGATGATGTTGCGATTGGCCTCGCTGTCGAACGTCAGCACATGTTTGCCCAGGGCCACAAGCTCCCGGCAAAACTGCTCGGTATTACTTCCGGGCGCCGCGTGATGCACAAAGATTCGCGTCGCCACGGCCGCCACAAACCGGTTGCGCTGCTGCGCCGTCTCCGCGGTGATCCGCACGACGTCCTTGGCAAATGGCGAGAGCAGCAGCAGGCGGCCGGCGGCGAGGGGCTCCCGCAGCTCCGGCAGCAGGCGGTAGCTGTCGATACCCCGGGCCGGGCAATAAATCACCGGGTGCGGACTGCGCAACAGGATCGGCAGACATTCCTTGACCACGGGTGAGTGAAACCCGCTGATGACGACAACCCCGAGGTCCCGGAGTTTCTGCACCAGGTCATAGGTCTTGACGATCAGGTCACCCGGGCACCGGTTCGAGCAGAAGATCGCCAGGCACGGGCGTGCCAGGATGGCGGGATTACCGCGGGCAGTGAAGGTGTCTACATCGGCGTATTCATGAATACGCAAGTCGAGGTTGGGCAGAACAACCGTGTCGTCGGTGTAGTCGCTCATCAGCGCCGTTACCGTTTGCGAGGGAACCTGAACTTCACGTTCTTGGAGCTCACCATGCGGCCCTTGCCCGTCTGCAGTTCGATACGCAGGATGGCAAAGGTACGCGCGGGTCGCTTGTCGACCGGAATCTCTTCGGGGTTCGCAATACCGATGGTGTAGTTGCGAACGTCACCAGGTTCGAAAACGACGTCCATCTCGCCCTCGATGTCGAGGGCCATTCCCTTCTGGTCGATGGTTTTGAGCCGCAGCTCTTTCTCCCCCATGTTGCGGAGCTCGACGACCCGGGTAGTGCCAGTGTAACCGCCGGCTTCAGCATCCCATTCCACCTCGATGATCTTCGGTATGACCCGAAGAAAAGGCAATACGGTGGCCGTGAAGGTGATGGTGCTGATTTTCGAGTCCGGGTCGTTCGAAGCGATCTTGATCGCCTTTGACACCAGCCCGTCGTAGGTCGCCGGTAAAAACTGGATGTTGAGGCTGGTGGATTCGCCCGGTTCAAGCTCCTTCTTTTCAAGCTTGCCGGTCGTGCAGCCGCAGGTGCCTTTGACGCGCATGATTTCCAGCTCGGCGTCACCGGTGTTGGTGAGGGTCACGGTCTTGTATACAAGATTAATGTCATCGATCTCGCCAAAATCGAATGTCGGTTCGTCAATGGTTAGGGTTTGTGACTGTACTTCGGCCATGGGCAGAAGCAGGCAGGCAGCAAGGAGGACTGGAAGTCGCATTTTCTGTTTCCACTGGAGTTGTGCCCGCGGCAGCATGACAGAAAAAATGGCCGTCATTATATGGTTGCGGGAGTTGCTTTACCCATAATATACCGACATCTCACCGCAAAGCCAAACAGCCGGGGCTGGCAGGAGCATTCACCGCATGACAGCGTCCGCCGAAAGCGACAGTTGCAACTCGCACATGGTCGCGTATATCCGCGAAAACAGCCGGCCCCGGCACCGGATATTTCACAACGCGACCGGCCACCAATCAGTCCTCATCCCCCGCGAGTGTCGTCGTCGTCGTCGTCGTCGTCGTCACTTGAACCTCGGCAGGCTCGGGCAATACGGCGAAATCGATCTCGAACGGTTCGATGGTGAACAGCCAGTGGGCAAGCTGGTGCTTCAAAACGATTCCCTGCGGCACAACGTCGTCGCCGGGAATCAGGTCTTCGATTTGAATTTCCTCAGCTTTCGTATAGATCGGCGGATCGGCGAACGAGTCGTAGTAGAATACGACACCGCGGAAGATGCTGCGGTCCCGCTCGAGTACGCTGTCGTGGTCGAGCGGGCCGAAAAGGTTCCAGCCGGTGGTCGCCTGGTAGATGGAACTGGCAGGCGTGAACCCTTCGATCACGAAATCAAGGAAGGCCTGGTCCATGTGCACCCAGAAACCGTCGAAAGCCGCCGCCTCAAACAGCTTGAAGTACTGCTGGGATTCGTTGTCCCAGCCCCAGGTGGTCGTCGGGAATCCAAACTGGAATTTCGGATGCCGCTGCGTCGGGTCATTGTCGAGGGCCAGAAGATTCCACTCCGCGGCAAGATTGATTTCGGTGTCCTTGGCGACCTGGTCCGTCGTCGTAAATGTTTCCGGCGCTTCCCGCGCCGGCTCCGGCCACGGCGGCACCGCGATGCTGAGACCCGGATGGATCATCCGGAAGGCCCACTCGTACCCGGTGCTCTCGGTCAGTTCGGGCGCGAAGATACGTGATCCCGACCAATCGTACTCGTGGTCGTAGTTCGTCTGTGGCCCTTCGCGGGCCCCGGCCACCTCGTCGACGCGGATCTGGAAGACCGCATCGGCACCGCAGACCACACGGAAACTGACGTCGGCGAATCCGGCGTTGACGACGGGGAATCGTTGTGTGGTTGTCAGCAGCTCCTGGTGGTTGTACCAGGAGGCGCCGCGCACGGCCCAGGTCGACGTGTCACCGGACACGAAAGAGTCGGACATCCATTCCCAGGCATTGCCGACCGCGTCGGAAACGCCG
The DNA here is from genome assembly GCA_030754995.1 of Lentisphaeria bacterium. Taxonomy (GTDB): domain Bacteria; phylum Verrucomicrobiota; class Lentisphaeria; order JABSQK01; family CAJWLW01; genus CAJWLW01. The sequence goes on along the minus strand of JASLZG010000079.1, from coordinate 8,665 downwards.
ACATCGTTGGTTCCGAAGTAGCCGACCGGGGTCGGGCCGGGTTCGAAGAAATCGCCGCTGCCCCAGAAGTTGCCGCCCCGCGGCGAACCGACGACATCTTCGCTTGCCCCGGCAGCGTAGGCATAGTACTCGTTGAAGGGGTCGCTGCCGATAGCCTGGTTATCCATCGGCAGCCGATAGGCGAACGGGTACCGCGCCAGCCATTCACGACGTTCGTCGGCATCGAAGCCATCGGCCCAATCCTCCGGCGACAGGTGCCGCGGCCGGAAACCATTTTGATCCACGATGTAGGCGAAGTCGTCGAGAATCAATCCCTTCTGGTTCGACAACCAGTTGCAGTAGATGACCGCACCTTCCCAGGTCACGCCAAATATCGGGAACGACTCGTTCAACGGGTCAACCGTATAGGCGGGACCGTCGGCCGCGTCCTGATCGAGGATAACGCCATAGTCAAAGATCATTTCGAAGACACCGGGAGAGATTTCCTCGCTCACCTCATTGACTTCGAGGATGTCGAAGATCTGCACAAACTCACCGGCAACCTCAATGAACATGCTGCCGTCCTCATCCATCATGGTGTTCCAGTTGTTCCTAATACCATTCAGGAAGTCCAGGTAATTGCCGAGTGTCGTCAGGTGTTGCGACACGAACAACTCGTAACGCAGGCCGTCTGCAACGGTGCGTTCCGCATTGTCGAACACCGGCATCCAGGTCATAGCCGTCGGCAAGCCCTCGACGCCGATTTCGACCACGTCATCGGAACGCACGACCGCAGCAGGCGGCGGGTGAAGAGCGACAGCGTTGTTCTCTGCAAAGTCCCTCGATAGCGCAGTGCAGTAGCGCCAGAGGATATCGGCACCATCGTCGTCATCGAAATCACCGACATCGACAACATGATCGTTCCAATCGGGCATCGCCGGCAACGTCGCTATCGAGTCGACATCGAGGCCGTCCATGATCCAGACTTCCGCGACCGGTGGCGTGTCGGCCTCACGCGCAGCGGATGACAGCCGCACCACCAGGTCGACGCCTCCATCGGCATTGAAATCACCGACACCGACAACCTCTGTGCCGGCCGACGTCACGGCATTGAGGGTTGCCGGAGCACCGGGTCGCGTCGTGCCGTCCATGAACCAGACGCTGATCGTTCCAGTCTGTGTGTCCTGCCACAGGATATCGATGCTGCCGTCGACATCGAGGTCGCCCGTACCAGCGACTTTCAGGTCGGTATCCGACTCGGCCGGCAACGTCAACTGGTCCTGGACAACATGGCCGTTGACGACAACCAGGTGGTTGTCGCCGGTATTGAGATCACGTTTCAGCAGCTCGTCACGGCCGTCCCGGTTGAAGTCCCCGGCACCGACGACATCGACAGTGGCGGGGTCCTCAGTACGGGCCGGGTCGAGCAGTTCCTCGCGGGACTTCACCCGGGAGCCGTCCATGAACCAGAACCAACTCTCCATGGTGTTGTCGTTGAAGGTGAAGATGTCGGCGTTGCCGTCGCCATCGAAATCACCGATGGCTTTAATCAGTTCGCCCTCGTTGAGCACGAATGGAATGATCGCGTTGGCTTCGAACACCGTGCCGTCCATGAACCAGACGCCATAGCCGCAGGTCATGGTATTGAACGGTGGGCTGACAGTTTGGTAAGCGGACCGGGAGCTGCCTTCACCGCCGACATCCCGCTCGATGCCGGTGCCGGTCGCCTCGAGTGTGAAGCCGGTACCGAGACGGTCGAGGCTGAGCCCGGTAAACGTCGCGGTGCCGGCCGTCGTGGGCAGGATCAATGCCGGCCCGTCAAGCACGGCATTTGTCGGGTTGTCGAGCAGGGCGACTTCGATGTCGCCATTGAACTCCGGCATCACGTTGCCCAGGGCATCGAGGATCGCCACCTCGATCGACGGCATGGTCTCGCCGAACGGAGTGTCGACGGGCGCCGAGGTGAAACCTAAGAGGGGGCTGCCAAAGAACCACTGCGTGTTGCCGCCGAGATCGGTGCTGAACAGCGGCGCCAGCGGCATGCCACTGTCAGCATTGGAGTTTTCGACCCCGAGGTATTCCAGTTCCACCAAGTCGTCGGTCGTCACCTCGAAAACATGCGGCACCGCTCCGAGACTGCCGATCAACAGTTCACCCCCGGGGGATCCGGACAGGATCAGGTCGCCGTCGGTTACCTTGATACCGGCAGGGCCGAAGCGCAGGACGAAACCCGGGCCGAAGACATCAAACTCACCCGTGGGCACCACGACCGCACCATGGAATTTCACGTTGCGGTTGGTCACCATGAACTCGCCGGCGACAGTCAACCCACCCAGGAAATGGACAGGATCGCCGGTGGATCGCTCAGGCAGCCTTGTCGACGGGCCGATCTCCAGCAGGCCGCCCGTATCGATGAGGGTGTCGCCGCCGATGATGGCGCCGGCGCCGATGTTCATTTCGCCGCCGTTACCGAGGTGCAGATCCCCGGTCAAGGTCAGGGGCTGCAGTTCCGTCTTGACCTGACCGCTGTCCACCTCCATGTCACGAACCAGGAGCGGCGTTGCCAGGGCTATCTGGCCGGTGACAAGTGTGACTCCGAGATTGGCCCCGAACAGGTCCGCGATGACCAGTGGGACCTCCGGCGTACCCCCGAAAAAGTCGATAGCGCCATTGCTGAAAAAGCCGTTGACAGTAGGCCCGATCAGCAGATTGCCGCCGATGCGGAGGACTCCGCCGAGGTTGAATGTTCCACCATTGATCGTCGTGACGGTCTCGACCGTCAGGATGCCGTTGGGGCCGATGTCGAACACACCGCCGAAATCACCGGCCAGCGTCAGACGATGCAGTTCGAAGGTGTCATCGACGATCGGTCCGGCAACACCGGCGCCGAACACTACGGAGTCGGTGTTGTCCGGTACACCGGGGGGGTCCCAGTTGGCCGGGTTCGCCCAGTTACGGTCGCCTATGCTGTTTGTCCAATGCCGCGACAGCGCAGCGGGTGTGACCTCGACTTGCGTTGGAGCCGTGGCTGTTCCGCCGTTGAGGTCGGTGACGGTGACGCGGATCGTGTAGATGCCGTCGGTGCCGAAAAGGTGCGATGCGAGCACGACGTCGTTTTCCTGGTCGACTGCCACCGGCTGGACCAGGCCGTCGCCCCAGTCGATGATGGCCGTGTGGGAGTCCTGCGGGCTGAGATCGCTGAACTGGGCGTGGAATTCGCCCGGCGCGCTGCCCAAGTCCAGCTCGAAGAGCAGTGTCGAGCCTTCCGAGATCACATTGCCGGCACTCGACTGCGTGATGACAACAGCCGGGTCATGGTTCTGCACGATGACCGTCGACGTGGCAGTGCGGGACTCGCCGCCGATATCTGTCACCGTCAGTGACAACGAAAAGATGCCGCTTTGATCGTATGCGTGGGTGACGTCCGGCAGGAAGGCCGGACCAGTCAACGTGCCGCTGTCCGGCGGTGTGCTGTCACCCCAATCGACACTGAAAGTATGCCTGCCCTTGTCGAGCGACACGTCATCGATGGTGGCGGTCACATTCGGCGATGACACGGTGACATTGTCGCCGTCGAAAATTTCCAGGCCCGCCGGCAGCGTGACCAGTGGCAGCAGGTTGTCGATGGTCAGCGAGAACGAGTCGGCATGGGTCGCGCCGCCGGCGTCGGTGACCGTGAGCTGGCCGCTGTACTGCCCGGGATCGCATGTGCCGGCACCCACCAGCGTCGCCCAGTCGAGAGCCGGCGACGGGTCCAGCGCGGCCAGCGGGAGAATATTGCCGTCGATTGCCCATTCGAAGGTCAGCACGCCATTTTCCGGATCGGTGCTGCCGCTGCCGTCGAGATTTACGGACAACCCCTCGTTGAACTGGTACGGGCCACCGGCTCTCGCGGTCGGCCGGCCATTGGTGCCGGTGGTCAGTTGCGTGGAGTCGATGTCGGAAGCGTTGCGGTCGTCTAAAACACGCAGACGAATGGTACGCGTCTCGCCATCACTCCATCCCAGGGCCATCAGTTGATTCCAAGTGAGCACCGGGTTCGGGTTGCTGGAATCGACGAACTGGCCGTTGCCGTTGAGGTCCCACTCGTACATCACGATGCCGTCGCCGCACTGCTCGTCCGGCTCGCTGCTTTGCGAGCTGTCGAACGTGATGCCACCCCCGAACTCAACGTCATACGGGCCGCCGGCATCGGCAACAGGCGGTTGATTGCCCCGATTGACATCGACGGCCAGAGTCGCATGGTCGGTGCGCGGCGACACGTTGTCGTCGGTGACAGTGACTGTCGCGGTGAACGTGCCGAACCGGTCGTAGGCATGGGTCACATTTGGCATGGCCGTCGTGAGCGGAACGGACCCATCGCCAAAGTCCCATTCGTAGCCGACGATCGAATGTCCCGGATGCCCGTGCCGGGAGCCGCCGGCATCGAAGATGATTTCCTGCTGGCAGGCCGCCGGCGACGGATCCGCCGTGGCAGCGGCAAACGGCCGGTTGTCGTAAATCGTCAGCGTCGTGATGGCCGTGTTTTCATTACCTTCGTTGTCCTCCACCGTGAAACTGATTACATTGGTGGGCAGGTTGGTATCCGGATCGGCGGGGCCTTCGAAATGGGCCGAGAACGGGCCGTTCAGGTCAAGGTTGTAGGTGATCCCATTGGCATGCTCGGTGACGCCGTCGAAGCTCCAGCTTGCCCCTGTCGGGAACGGGTCCTCATTGTCCGGATCGAACGAGGCCCTTCCGTCAAGCTCCACGATGCCGCCAATTTCACCGGCATACGGCCCGCCTGGCATTGCAACCGGCGGATCAGAAACCGGGTTGACAGTCACCTGGATATTAAACAAGGCAACTCCCGCGGCACCGCTCAACTGCCCGGAAATGTCGTCAATCCCGTTGAAGTCCGGATCGGGGCTGTACCTAACCAGGCCGTCGCCTTCGTCGACGGCGATGCCGTTGGCCGGATCGTTGACGCCGCTGACAAACAGCGGCGGGTCCGCGACTGCGATGGTCGCCGGCGTATCCTCGTTGATCGTCTGATCCAGATCGAAACTTGACAGCCCGCCAAGGAAACGGACACTGCCGTCGCCTTGAATGTTGCGGGGATCACCGAGCTGGTGGAAACCACCGTCGAAGCTGAGGAAGGCACCCGCCGCGACGGTCATCTCCCCCAGGCCCCGGTTGTAAATATCGAAAATCTGCAGGTCGCCGCCGATCACGTTTATGGTGCCTTGATAGTCGATCGGCAGATTCAACGTCACGTTGTTCGGCACATCGCTGGTGATTTGGCCTTCGTTGTTCACCGAGCCGGCGGAGTTCCTGCCACTTTCCCCGGAGTCGGCAAACATCCTCTTGCCGTCGGCGGTCACATGCAGAGCCCCCTGCGGCCCGATGTCTATAAGTGCGCTGCCGTCCAGTGTGACGTTACCGCCCGTCCAGTTTGCGATACCGGTGAGCTTGAACACAGGGCCAATGAGAATCTTCTCGAAATCGTCCTGCAGATTAGCCTCGCCATTGAGCACAATCGGACCGGCACCGGCAATCGTTCCGTTGCTCCAATTCAGCCTGCCCTCGATGTTCGCCGTTTCGAGGCACTCCAGGCTGCCTTCTTCGATGGTTACCTGGCCGACAACGTCGAGCACGCCTGCCGTCCGGACGTTGGCGCCATCACGAATGACGAGGACGCCAGTTTCATCGATCAAGCTGTCGTCGAGCAAGACCAGGTCATCTTCGACAATGAGCGTGTGCACAATCTCCTCGCGCGCCGCCGCCGGGCCACCGATGGTGAGGCTGGCAAGGGTCGTGGGATTAGTCAGCGTGATGGTCAGGCTGCCCGCTGCAGCAATCACGACGTGGGTGGAGGCGTCGGGGACAATGCCGCCCTCCCAGTTGGCCGGATCGTCGAAGTCGCCTGTCACGTCACCCTGCCAACCGATCGCCAATACCAGGTCGATGTTCTGCTGGCAACTCGATTCATAGCCAGCGGTATCGGTTGCGGTCCAGGTGCGTACAACCGTCGCTGCCTGAGTACAGTCCGGCGGGTTCACATCGTCCGTGTGCGAGATGATCGGAGCAGAATCACAATTGTCGGCCGCCGTCGCTGTCCCCGTCTGCCCCGGGTCGGTACCAAGGCCGCAGGATATGATGACGTTGCCCGGACAAGTGACCACAGGCGGAATGGTGTCCACGACGGTGACGAAGAAATTGCACTCGGCCGTCTGCCCATGCTCGTCCTCGGCAATATAGCTAACCTCAGTCCTGCCGATCGGGAAGACGGCGCTCGGATCAAACGGCAACTCCAAGTTGATGGAGACGCCGCAGGCATCGTCTACCTCGGGCACCGGCAAATTGACGACGGTATCGCAAAAGCCCACGTCGGTGCTCACGGTCAAGTCCCCCGGGCATGTCACAAACAGCGGTGCGTCGTCGTCCTCGATAGTACCGAATCCCTTGTCTTGAACAATAACCACCGGGCATGGCGCGGCCGGACTGTGCAGCTCGACGAACATTTCTTCATCGCATTCATTGGCCGAATCTTCGAACACAACGACGTCCAGCGATGTTCGCGTATTACCTGGAGTGAACGTCAACAGGCCGTTGGTCACCGCCTGGTAATCGCCGCTCGTGGTGCTGACGTGGTCCGTGCTGTACTGCACGCTGATCTCGTGGACACTGGGGTTCTCGAGAGTCACGATAAAGTGCAGGGTCGACGGCGCCTCCGTGCCTTCGGTCACCACGGCATCGCCGATTTCGATGTTGACGTCGTCGTCCTCCTCGATTGTCGCCGTACTGATGAAAGCCGCCCGCTCGGCCGGCGGCTCGAACTCCGGACAGTTGACCAGGAAGTTCGTCAAGGCCAGATCGAAGGACTCGTCACATTCATGGATGGTGTCGCCATTGACGTTGACCTCGATCTGGAATTGCGTCGTGCCCGGCAGGAATGTCGCGACGCCGCTCTTGGCATCGTAATCGGCGAGAGACGTCGCCGTTCCATCGCGCGTTTCGTAATCGACGCTCACCGATTGCTCACTGGCCCCGGTGAGCGAGATCAGGAAAGTAAAAATTGTCACGCCGTCATCGCCCTCGAGGCCGCTGATCACGCCCGGGTTGTTGAGAGCAACCGGATCGTTGTCGGTGATCAGGCCATGCGACAGGGCCATGACATCGAAGTCCAGGCAACCGGTGTCCGGGTTCGACAGTTCCAGCTCGAAGGTCTCGTCGCATTCGTTGCTTGAATCATTGATCGTCGGCACGCCAACCGTCAACCAGGTTGTGCCGGCAGAGAATTCCAGCGTCCCGGAAGTGGCCACGTAGTCGATGCCGGATTCGGCGGTTTCGTCGCTGGTCGCGTAGTTGACCTGCACCGTCTGTGCGCCCGCCCTATCCAGGGTTACGTCAAACACCAGCCGAGTGCCCTCATCCCCGAATGCCGGGGCTGGAACTGAAAGGCTGCCGGCGTCGTTGTCGACGATCGTCACCACCGCAGTGCCCACGCCGAGAATCACATTGTCACAGACGGCACCGCCCGGCACCGCGAGGATGAGCTGGAAATCCTCAGTGCATTCACCGGTCTGGTCGTCGAACGTCTGTACGCCGATCGTCAGTTTCGTCGTGCCGGCCGAAAAAAACAGCGAGTTTATCACCGCTTGGTAATCCTCCGGAGCAACGGCCGAAACATCATCACTGGTGTAGGCGACCTCCAGCGTCTGTGAACTCTGCCGATCCAGGGTGACGCTGAAGACAACGCGGTCACCTTCATCCGTCGACGCCGGGCCGCTCAAGGTCATCTGCACACCACCGTCAGCATCATCGATCACGCCCCGGGCAGTGGCCGCATCCGGGGCAAAAACCACCGGTGAACATGTTGAGTCAGGATTGGTCAACTCAAGGAAGAACTCTTCCTGGCACTCAACGACAAGGTCGGGCAGGAGCCCAATGTTGACGGACACAACCGTGGCGCCGGGGGCGAAGGTAAGGATGCCGCTGCCAGGCGCATAATCGCCCGACCCTGCCGAGCCGTCCCTGGTATTGTAGCTGACCATGACCGACTGCTGACTATACTGGTCCAGAGTTACGAAGAACACGAGCGGCGCCCCCTCAACCGCGGGCGGTGGATCGCTGACGGCGATGGTGACGGTGTCGTTGTCTTCAATGAACCCGAACACCTCCGACACGTCGCCGAGAGCAACGCCGCAGGCCCCTATTGGGTCGCTCAGCGTTACCAGGACATTCTCCGGACATTCTCCTATAGGATCATCCTGGGTCTCGACACGGAGGGTCATGGCCGTGATGCCGGGATCGAACGTCAGGGTGCCTGACGCCGACACGTAGTCCATGTTGGAATGCGCCGTACCGTCGGTAGTGTTGTAGCTGACACGGACCGATTGCTGGCTCGCCTTGTCGATGGTCACGCTGAACACGAGCGGGTCGCCCTCCGGCCTTGATGCCGGTGGTGAAATCTCGAATCGAGAGATCTCGTCGTCGCTGATAGTCGCCTCGGCATAGGCACTCCCGCCAAGGCCGACGTTGTCGCACTCCGGCCCGAGGGGCATGGTCAGTTCCACGGTGAACATCTCCACACACTCGCTGCGCTGATCATCGATTGAGTCCACACCAACAGTCTGGATGGTTATGCCGGGCGAGAAGAACAAGGTGCCCGTTGACGCCGAATAATCCTCGTCCGACTCCGCCG
>JASLZG010000078.1 GCA_030754995.1 Lentisphaeria bacterium | reverse complement strand
TCCGGCATCAAAGCCGGTCGGCGCATTGAAGGGATCCGCGATGTAGCCGCCCCGCTCGCGGGGAAAAATGAACACGTTGTCGCCGGCTTCCTCGATGGGGGCCAGCGGCAGGATCGGAAAGCGTATCCGCTCGATGCCGTAGCGTTCGCTGCGGTTGCGCACTGCAATACGCCAGCGCGCAGCCGGGTCGTTTGGCCGCAACTCGACGGTAACAATGACATCCAAGATGGCGCCCTGCTCCTTGACATCAATACCGGTCGTGTGCAGGCGCAGCACGGTTGCCCCGTCATCACCACTGGCACGCTCCCAGGAGAAATCGCCGCCGGCATGGGAACCGATCGGGAAGGCCCCTTCTGCCATCTCATCCATAATCCCCATCAACCCCGCCTGTTGCCGGCCGCGCTCGTCACGGCCGCTGCCACGCGGATCGCGGATCATATTAATCTCATACAAGTCCTTGACGCCGACCCCACCACTGGATTCGAGAAAATCCTGCCGGGCCGAAATATCGTACAGCCGCAGCAACTGGAAACCATGGTCGGTGCGGACGAAAGCAAGGCCGACTTTACGATTGGCAAAGAGGATGGTCTTGCCGGCTTCCTCGATGTCGATCGGATTGGGATGTTCGTGGAAGAACGCGGTCGCCGTTCCCACATCACCGCTGTCGATGTTCGCTATCCCCATACCATGATCAGCAGCTTCAGCGCGGACGATCTCGACAACCTCGTCGTCTGTCAGCCCGCGATTATAGACGCGGACGTTGTCGATGAACCCCTTGAATCTCGGCAGATCATCAGGGCCGGGATTGCCGATCATGAAGTTGCCACTGGGCTCGAATGCCTTGACGGCAGACTCGCGCCCGGCAACCTGGCGACCGTTCAGCCACAACGCCATCCGCTCGCCGTCAAAGCTGGCCGCCACATGCTGCCAACGGTGCAGGGCGAGATAGTCTTTGACGTGATTGCCGCCGTTGCCAATGTAGAGAAAGCACAGATTCGTATTGTAATAAGTCATCAGGAAAGTGCGCATGCCATCGCCCATCAAAACGGCTTCGCCGTTGCCTGGCCGGGTCGGCATGATCCATGCCGAGATGGCAACGGGGCCGGAAATCGGCAGGCTCCCCGCAGCGGTGCAGTCAACGTAGTCGTCCGTGCCGTCGAGGCTGAGAGCGAAGCCTTCGCCGACCTTGGCAAAGGTGGCACCATGCAGGACAGCGTCATGGCCGTTGCCGGTCGTGTCGGAGGCCGTCGTGCCGGTACCGGCATCAAACAGCCATTCAGCGACCGGCCCGTCGGCAGCGAACCCGGCGAGGGACAGAATGCTGAGGCTAAGAAGGCCCCAGCGGATCTTCGTGCTCATGGAAAACTCCTTTTCGGTGTCCGCGTCTATTATAGTGTATGCGTGCAATTTTGCAGTGCTCCGAAAGGCAAAACAGCTACTGGAAGACGACGATTCTCTAAATGTGCATTTTTACAGACCCAAAGAAGCCCTGCATGCCTGGCTGCACCACGCCACAGACACAAAAAATGCCGTAACCTGCGTCACGCAAGCCACGGCATAAATGGAAGGAGTGGTTCTGGAACTCGAAGAAAAATCGGCTTTTAATTCAAACTTTTTTGGGGGGGGATTTCGGATCAATCAAGCGTTTTTAATAATGCCGGCGGGATTTTCGCTACGTAGACCTGAGGCCGGCCTGTGCAGTCAGAGTTGAACACCATCCAGCTGAAGTCCGGCGTCAGGTAGGCGTGGGGATGACTCTGCTGACCGTAGGGAGAATCCCCGGACTGCTCCGGGTCGTTGTAAACGGTAACGGTTTTTCCCGTGACCGGCGAGCCGATGGCAATGTAGTCGCCGGCTACGCAATCGCCGAATATGTACCCGCCGCAGGGAGTCGACCCAATGTGGTTCAGCTCGATGCCCGTTCCGAGCTGACGGCATGGTGTGCCTCGCGCGATCAGGACCACTGTACCCTGGCCAGGCGCTGCGGCGTATTCCCCTTCCGGCACTAAAGTGACAACGACATCCTCGGAAGTGCCGATCCACGCCTGGTGCCCGGTAATGGGTGGCGTAAAGGGCTTGCCAATCTGCAAATCCTCGATCTTCCCGGTGATTGCATCCAGCAGCAAAAGGGTCGCACCTTCCGTGCCGACGAGCTTCAGGAGCTCGCCGTCCGCCGTGTATTCACAGCCCCGGTTCAACTGCACGAGCAACGTGCGGTTATCGGTGGGATGAAACTGGAGGTGCGCATTGCATACGTGCGGATGCTCATAAACGACATTTCGTTCACCGGTCTGCAGATTGACAACCGACAGGCCAAATCGCTGCGGGCTAAATGACAGCGCGTGATGAAACGCCAGTAGTTTTCCGTCTGCAGACACCGTCGGGTGCTTGGCGCGACCGATGTCGGACCGGCAGGACCAAACCGGCTCCACGGCGGCCGTTGCCATATCCAAACGAACAAATTCCAGACGATTGCCGGCCACCGGTCGCTGGAAATAGAAATCATTGTTGTAGCTTATGCAGACTTGGTGTAAGCCTTCTCCAACAACTTCTGATTCCCACGTACCGAATTCACACAGCACGTACTGCCACTGTGTCCAGTCGCTCGGGCCGGCATCGTCGAGCTGGCGTGCATAAAGAAAACGGTTCGAATCAGCAGAACAGAACGGACGCTCGCAGTAGATATTCGAGACCAGTCGGTTCTCCTGCGTGATCTGATAGATCACAACGCCGTTTTTCAGTTCTGCGCTCAACATGCCCGAGCCTCTGAGTGTCGCTGCTGCTGATCGAAGAGGGGGCTCATGAGTGGGTCCGGCTCAACCGGCCTTGCGGTAGACGACCGGACAGTACGCGGGCTCGTCGAGCGCTTCAGTCAGACCTTCGTTACCGACGCCCTCAGCCGCCGCGGAATTCTCCGTGCGTAAATGAATGGCGAAACTCCGTCGCATCCGCGTCGACACGTTGGGGCCCGAGCCGTGATAGGTCAGGTTGTGATGAAAGCTGGCGCCTCCCGGTGGCATGATCGCGGCGACTTCCTCCCAGGTCTCGCCGTCCGGCACGGTAATGGCCTCGCGCCCCTCTACGAGGTCCTGGGTATAGAAGTCACTCTGGTCCATGAACCCCCACCTGTTCGATCCACGCACCAACCGCATGGGTCCGGATTCGGCGGTGACATCACTGAGCGCGACCCACGCCGTGAACAGTTCGCTGCCCTCCTTCCACCGTGTCCAGTACTGGCGATCCTGATGCCAGCCGATGTTGGTTGGAATAGCACCCTCCGGATCGGCCGGAGGTTTTCCCAGCAGCTGGACCCACCACACCTGCACCATCTGCGCGCCCGAGATCGCCGCGGCCAGTTCTCCGATAGCCGGGTGGCTGACCAGTTCCAGGATGGCACGGTTGGCGATTTGGGGCATTTCGATCTTGCACAGCTTCTGGGGGTCATCCCCAGGTTGCCAGCCCCCCCTTGGAGGCTCTCCGGTATCGTAGTCGCCGGACCGCACGGCATCCATGCCCTCGGTGGCACGACGAATCAGATCATCGGGAACGAGTGGCTCCTGATGCAGGTAGAACCCATCGTCTTCAAATTGTGTGCGGGCGGCAGCGAGTCGCCCGGCATCCATCGGACAGTCTCCTTTGCCTAAACGTTCAGCGGGCGTCAATCACCATATGACAGGTGTCGAAAAATGCCAATAGTTTGTCCTCACCTGGACTTCAGTGTCGTCACAACAGGGGTCGATATTTTTTCCCTTAAATGGCTATGCGTCCACCGGGCGGGACACCAGACGGAATCGAGTAGGACGGGGAGCGGGGGGTAGCTGACTGACCACGGTCACCAGCGACGCGAGGTCGCTGGGGCCAGCATTTCCATGCCTTTATCTTAGTGCCATTTCGACCTGACCCCATTTTGCAGTCCCCATTCTGCTGAATCTCCCGAATCTCTCCACTGCATGGCAGCACCGTGGTACGAAGGTATAGTCTGCCGCCTATCCCAGCGCATCATTAATGAAAATCCACAACAAACGCCGCCGGCTCCTGATCGTTGTCCTGCTGGTCACCGCATTGGTCGCGGCCGGCATCTTGCTGCGGTCACGACGGTCCGGCCCGGTCTATGACATCCGGCACATCGTGCTGATCAGCATTGACACCTGCCGCGCCGACTACCTCAGCTGCTACGAGTCCGACAAATCGACGACGCCCAATATCGACGCCATTGCGGCTGCAGGCGTTCTGTTCGAGAACGTGATCTCGCCGTGCCCGCAGACCCTGCCGGCCCACAGCTCGATGCTCACCGGCAAGATCCCGCCGGTGCATGGTGTGCACGACAACACCGGTTACAAGCTCGGCCCGGACAACACCACGCTCGCCGAGATCCTCAAGACGGCGGGCTACGCGACCGGCGCCGCGGTAGGGGCCTTTGTGCTGGACCGCCAATTCGGCCTGGCCCAGGGGTTCGACACGTACCACGATACGTTCGAAAAGCCGCCGAGCGGCGAGACGGTCGTGCAGCGGCTCGCCGGCGACACCACGGTGATCGCTATCGACTGGCTGGAGAAACACCGCGACCAGCGTTTCTTCTATTTCCTGCATTACTATGACCCGCACATGCTGTATCGGCCGCCCGAACCGTTTGCCACGCAGTTCGCGGACGATCCGTATGCCGGCGAGATCGCCTACACCGACGACTCCATCGGCAAGGTCGTGCAAAAGCTGAAAGACCTCGCCATCTACGACAAGACGTTACTGATCGTCACGGCGGACCACGGCGAAATGCTTGGCGAACACGGTGAACTGGGGCACGGCTATTTCATTTACCAGGGCAGTGTCCACGTACCGATGATATTCAAGCTGCCGGGCGGCAAAGCGTCCCATCGCGTGCCGGGCATCGCCGGCATTGTAGATATCGTACCGACCGTGTGCAGCCTGCTGAGAATCGAGGCGCCAGCCGATATCCAGGGCATCGATCTCTCTGCCGATCTCAGCGGCGACGGACACACCCGCAAAGACCGCTACCTGTTCTGCGAAAGCCTGTGGCCGACGAAATACGAGGCAAACCCGTTACTAGGAATCGTCGACGGGCGGTTCAAATACATACAGACCACCCGACCGGAGCTGTACGACCTGTCTGCGGACACCGCAGAGGCAGGCAACCTGGTCGCGAAGGACCCGAACCGCGCACGTACGATGCAGGAGAAGCTGGCGCACATACTGGAGGCGTCAGCTCACAACACCTCTGGCGGCACGGCCGCGCTTGACGCTGAGAGTCTCAAGCGGCTGCAGAGCCTGGGCTACATCGGCGGGGCGGTCGATAAGTCGTTGCGTCTCGACCAGAGCAAAAAGGATCCCAAGGACCTGCTGCAGTTCCATGAGCTCGGCGAACAGATCCCGCTGGCGTTCGAGGCGAAGGACTATGCCCGGGTCGCGGCGCTGGCCAGGCAGCAGATCGAACTCGAGCCCGATCTGCCTAACGGCTACGGTGTGCTGGCCGAGGCAGCGGCGAACATGCGGGAGCATACCCTGGCAATCGCCAGCTTTACGAAAGTAATCGAGATGCAATCGGAGCAGGCCGCGGCCTGGCATGGCCGTGGTGTTTGCCGCTGGCGCTCCGACGACCTCAAGGGCGCGCTGGCCGACTTCGACCGCGCTATCGAATTGAATCCCGACTTCGCGGACGCCTATGCCGATCGCGGCGCGTTCCATCGTCATGCGGGGCGCATCGACCAGGCGTTTAGGGATCTTTCGAAAGCGGTCGCTCTGAATCCGCAACATGCTCAGGCGTGGTATAACCGGGCGCTGACCCAATGGAACCGGGGCGTGCCGGCGGTCGTGGTCGAGGACCTCACGAAGGCGATCGAGCTGGTGCCGCAATATGCGGACGCCTTGTTTGCCCGCGGCATGATGCACAACGATCTGGGCAAGGGCGAACTCGCCTTGCAGGACCTGCAGCTGGCAACCGAGCTCAGTCCGCAACGGGCTGATTTCCACGGCGCCCTCGGTCAGGTATTGATGCAGCAAAGTCAGCCGGCAACGGCGCTCGAGCATTATCGCGAAACGTTGACGCTGAAACCGGACTGGCACGAGGTTGCCAACGAACTGGCCTGGCGACTAGCGACACTGGAGGACGACGACTTGCGAAACGGCGCAGAAGCTGTTGAGCTGGCGGAGAAGGTCTGTGAGGCGACCGGATACCAGCAAGCAGCGAGCCTCGATACGCTGGCCGCGGCATATGCCGAGGCCGGCGATTTCGACCGGGCGATCGAAACAGCGAAACGGGCCATAGCGCAGGTCGAATCCGCCGGCAACGAGACGGTTGCCGCGGCGATGCGGGAACATCTCAGGTCCTATCAAGCCGGCCAGCCATGTCGTGAGCCGATATAGTCTTAATTTGCGTGCCAGTAGTTGCTTATGTTTATAGGTGCAGATTTCTAAGGAAAAGCTTGGAATTTGTCGAGAAAATTCGTATACCTATAGTTGGAATTAGGGGGGGAGTATGCCCCTTAAGCACTCAAACAAAACATAGTATCCCCAAAAAAAAGGAGAGACTCAACGATGACATTCACCACCAAACTCGCCTTGGTCGCCTTCGCGACCTTCGGGTTGGCGCTCGGCGCGCACGCGTTCAGCATCAACGTCAACTACACCGTTCAATTCAATGCGGCGAACATCTATTCGACCCCGGGCGCCATCGGGCTGTCAAACACTACAATCGACCTGAACCAGGGTTCGCATCAACTGCAGCCGGCGTGGTCGGCGCTCTACGCCAACGCGCGTATCAGATTCGATATCGATGCGAATGGTGATATCCAGAACATCGATCCACCGATCGCAGCAGTCGGTGAAGGCTCGAACACACTTACTGTGAGTCCGGTCGTCATCGCGACTTCGAGTACCGGCTTGCCGTCACCGAGCCATTCGATCAATGGCTTCGGCCTCTGTGGTGGCCACGGGAGTGCGACGTGGAACCTGTTGCCGAACGATATCGGCGACGGCAATCACAAAGGCTTCTTCAACGCGGAAATTTCGAATGCGATGCAGTTCTTTCGGTTCAGAATCGACGACAACGGCTGCGTCTATGACGTCGAGGAGGAGTGCGGCCGCAACGACTGTCCGGCAAATACGCCCGGTACAATCTCGACCGATGCCAACGGTCTGATCACCAAGACCCTCGACCAGGGCGGCAGCTTTTCCATCCAGGGCTGCACACCGGCACAGATCTGTGAACTCGACAACGCAGCATTGCAGGCCGACCTCGACGATTCCATCGCCGATGCGGCGGCGGCAGCGACGGCGGCAGCAGGCGACCTTACTACTTGTCAGACGGATGCGGCGACGGCAGCGACGGCAGCAGCAAACGACCTTACTGCTTGTCAGACGGATCTCGCCGCGTCCCTGGCGAATTGCCTGTCCTGCGATCAGCTCGAGACCATTGTCATCGATACCGCTTGCGCCATCCTGAAGTTGGCACCGGCGACTTCGAAGGCGGAGTTCGACACCGAAGTCACAGCGGTCGCCAACGGCATTCTCGCCGCGGCGGTTATCTGTGATCCCGGCACTTCGGCGAGCTGCCTGTCACAGATCCTGAATAATCTCTGAGTCTGCAGTAGCCATTCGAATCAACAAAAGCGCGGAGCATTCGCTCCGCGCTTTTTGTTTTTACGGCGTTGAATAGGCGGCAAACCATGGAAAATTGGTTGTTGCCTACATGAACCACCGAGCAAGATCTGCCACACCGGCTGTCAACACCGGCCGGCACAGCTGGACCAACCACACGAGATCAGACCACTATGAAGACATGTATCGTTATCCTCATTGCAACAGCTTTCGGCTGCCTGGCGCACGCTGCCACGCTGGCAACGATCAACGGCGTGGCAATCAATGACGACGATTTTCATATTCCGAAGGAAATTCGCGAGGCCGGCAGCGATCGCGTGTCCGCGTACCTGAGCTATCGAATCGATAAAGCCGTCGACCAGGAGCTGCTCTATCAGGGCGCCCGGAAGGAGGGGCTGCACGAGGACCAGGCGTATCTCGCGACGCTGGAGGCAGAAAAGGCCCAGCAGGAGTTCACGGCCGCCATACAGCTGGTCAATCACTACGAGAATAACATTCCGAAATTCAAGACGGCAGGCGATCCGAATGCCGTTTCCGACGAAGCGATCGATGCAGAATTCAACAAGAACCCCGACCTCTACAAACGCCGCACTGCTGAGCAGGCGAAAATGATCATTCGTGCGCGCCTGGCGGACGAAAAGCGCCGTGAGCTTTATCCGAGCTGGTTGAAATCAGTCCTGGCGGTGACTACGGTCGAGGCCGACGGCCGTGCCGTTCCCGCCGACGCTCTGGAAGATGCCGTTGACCGGAATCTTCAGGGCGGTGTGCATGAAGGCATCGGCCCGCTGTGGCAGGCGATTCTGGATGCCAAAGAGTTGACGCTCCCCGCCGATCTCGATGACGTGGCGGCGGCGGACACGATTGCGTTCACCAAAGCGATCGGCGAGGTCACTGTCAAGGTCGGCAAGAGCAGCATCCTGCTTTCCGAAACGTCGCCGATGCAGGCTATCGCAACCAACGGCGCAGCGTTGCGACTGGATGCGTGGTTGTTCTTTGTCGTCAAGTCGTATGCTGTGCGAGATTATGCGCAGGCGGCCGGGTATGACCGTGATCCGCAGTTCTTCGAAACCGCAGCGGCATCCCGCGCCGCCCGGTTGGCGACCCCGTTCAGCCATTATGGCGGTCTCGAACAGAGCGTCCTGGTCAAATACTATCTGTACCATGGCGTCGAGGTCACGGATGAGGAAATCGATGCCCACTTCCACGAGAACGCCGAAGTCCTGGCCGAGCTCGAAGAGCGGACCAGCCCCGAGAAGGTGCGCCGCCAGATCGAGCAGACCCTGACCTTTCAGAAGGTCCGGGAACGCCGCAGTGAGCTGTTGACGGGCCTGCGGCTACTGGCGACGATCGACAAGCCGTAGAGCATTCGTATTCGTACCGGGCGTCACACCGGGCTCTACGGATATCTGGCGAAAGCCGGTGAAAAAAAAGAGAGATTTGAAGCAGCCAGAAAAGGGTGGCAATTAACCCCCGTCACCCAGGGCAGTGAAGCAACCCGCATTCACGGTCCGACGGTAAGGTTCTCGAACCATTCCGAATAGACCCCGTTCCCAAACCGTCGCGCTGCCGGCTCCCCTCACTCATTCGGCGCCGCCCTGTGCCAGCCGCGCGCCCCCGATCCGATTGACCTGCGGGATTGTGTCGGGCCTCAACGAACGAACTCTTTTCCATTTTTTACCCGGCCGGCGTGCTGACATTTGGATTTCCAGCCTCGTTGACTTCACCGTAATCAGCCATTATTCTACTTTTCCCAATCATCCAGCGACGAACCCGTGACGCCCGGAACTTGCCATGGCCGATGATTTGACAATGAAAGCCGTCCTGCTGCGGGACGTCGATGATTTGGAACTGGTCGACCTTCCCGTCACCGAGCCGGGGGTGAGCGATGTAGTCGTTCAGGTGAAAGCCTGTGGCCTCTGCGCCACGGACGTGAACATGTGGCTGGGGACGAACACTGAAGGATCATTTCCATTCATACCAGGTCATGAGTGGTCAGGCGAGATCGTGGAGGTCGGCCGCGATGTGGATGAGTTCTCGATTGGCGACCGGGTCGTGGGCGAAGTGGCAATTGCCTGCAATGCGTGCGCCAATTGTAACGACGGCATGCCGGCGGAGACATGCACCAACGCCAGGTTCTACGGGTTCGCTCCGGAGACCCCGGGATGTATGGCCGAGTACCACACGACGCCGGCGAGCCGCCTGCTCAAGATTCCGGACAACGTCAGCAATGAAGCAGCCGCCCTGCTGGAGCCCGTCTGGGTGGGCTACGCCAGCATTTGGGTCTTCGGCGGCGGCGTCCGGCCCGATGACAGCGTTGTCATTCTTGGTTGTGGGCCAATCGGCCTGTTGGCGATGCTCTCGGCCAAGGCCGTCGGAGCAACAGTCATTGCCGCCGATCCGCAGCCGTATCGGCGGCAACAGGCGATATCGCTGGGGGCGGACGTTGCCATTGATCCATCGACCGGCGGCCTGGAGGACGAGGTAATGCAGCATACCGGTGGGCGGGGCGCTTCGCTCGTCCTGGAATGTTCCGGCAGTGACAGTGCGCGTTCGGCCGCGGTTGATATTGTGGCGAACAAGGGGCGAATCGTACTGGTCGGCATCAACGCCAAACAGAACGTCACCCTTGACCTCAACAAGGTGATTGAAAAGGGCATTGCCATTGTGGGGTCGCAAGGGGACTCATTCTACTTTGCCAGGACTTTGACCTTCCTGTCGCGGCAATTGGTCGATTTCACGCAGGTGATCAGCCACCGTTTTTCCCTCGACCAGGTCACCGACGCGTTCAAGCTCGGTGCCCGCCGGGGTGAGTCGATGAAAATAATGTTAATCCCGTGACTGAACCGTACATCCCCCCCCCGGTCACCCACAATACAACACCAGGAAACGCACATGAAAATCTCATTAGACCCCTTGGTCCATTCCGATCTGTCGATACCGGAAATACCGCGTGTGGCAGCAGACATCGGATTCGAATACATCGATATGTGCTCACGGGATGAGTTCCTCCCCGAATACCTGCCGCCGCGCGCCAATAAGGATTCCATCGCCGCCTTCAAGAAAGCCCTGCGCGAAGCGGATGTAAAGCTTGCCTCGATGCTCGTCACCTTTCGCTGGGCCAGCCCGAATGAAGATGAACGGGAGGCGGCAGTCAAATACTGGAAAAAGGCAATTGAGATCGCGGTCGAGCTGGAATGCGAAACGGTCAACTCGATTTTCGACCGCGGCCCGGCGCCCGAGCGCTGCGGCTTCAAGGTCGGGCCGGAAATGGCCGAGGAATGCGAAGCCGCATTTCGCAAATCGATGGATGAACTGCTGCCGATCCTCGAGAAGGAAAACCTGCCCTGCCACCTGGAAGCACACCCGGACGACTTCATCGAGGACAACAACACGGCCATCGATGTTATCCGGTCGCTCGGTTCGCCGATGCTCAAGTATTTGTTCTGCGCACCGCATACGTTCCATCTTGGCGATGACATGGCCGAAATGATCCGCTACGCGGCGCCGATCCTGGCACACGTGCATGTGGCGGACACCTTCAACCACAAATTGGGGTGGCGCTACATCGTCAATCCCCCCGGGTCCACCGCGCGGGTCCATCAACATCTCAATGTCGGGGAAGGCGAAGTTGATTGGGACACCTTTTTCGCAACCCTGGCCGAGGTCGGATTCGACGGGATCATGACCAGCCAGGTGTTCGCCTACCTGCCTGACAAGGCGATGGAATCGTCACAATTCATGCACAAGGCCATCCACGAGTACGTGGACCGGTACTGGTCAAAATAGGAAGGCGGCCGAGGCGGTTGTATTATGGATGTCAAGATCGGCATTTCTCCTGACTCGTGGGGCATTTGGTTTCCTGACGACCCGAAACAACTGCCCTACAATCTATTTCTCGATCAAATCGCGGCGGCAGGGTACGAGTACATGGAGTTGGGACCGGTCGGATACCTGCCGTCCGACGTCGCCACCCTCAGGGAGGAATTGCAGTCGCGCAATTTGAAAGTCGCCGCGACCTTCGTGATGGCGCACCTCGAGGACCCGGCCTGTGCGCCGGAGATCGAGCGGCAACTGGCCGTTGCCGGCGAACTGGTGGCCGGGACCGGGGGGGGGTACATCGTGCTGATCGACGATGTCTATTCAGATCTCTGGACCGGGGAACTGCTCGTCTCCAGGGAAATCGATGATGACGCCTGGAAACGCCTGGTCGACAAGGTAGGTGCGGTGGCGCAACTCAGCCGTGAACGGTTCGGGCTGCAGACGGTGTTTCACCCGCACGCCGAAACACACGTCGAATTCGAACCCCAGATCGAGCGGCTGATCGATGAGACCGATCCCGAGGTCGTCTCTTTTTGCCTGGACACCGGGCATCACGCCTACCGGGGCGGCGAGCCGGTCAGCTTCATGCGCAAACACCACAGGCGGATTTGCTATCTGCACCTGAAGAACGTGGATCACGACAAACGAAAAGAAGTGGAAGCGAACGGCATCACCTTCGCCCCGGCCGTCGGCCAGGGGATCTTCTGCGAACCCTGGCTGGGGGCGGTCGATTTCGAGGCCTTCCGGGACGTCCTGCAGGAGATCGACTTCAACGGCATTGCCATCGTCGAGCAGGACATGTATCCGTGCGACATCGACACGCCGCTGCCGATCGCCAAGCGAACACGTGAATACTTGAAGGAGATCGGGATCGGATGAAGCCCCACGGCACAACACCTGTGCCTCCAGGCATGGTGCGTTGCCGTTCATGAATCAAGGTCAATAAAGGGAGGGATGGGATATGCAGATTGGATTGTTCACAGATGGCCTGGCAGCCATGGGTTTTACCGAGGCATTGGATTGGGCTGTCTCGCGCCAAATTGAAGCGGTTGAAATCGGCACGGGTGGGTTTTCGAATTCACCGCACTGCAACCTGCAGGAACTCGTGGAGAGCGCCCCGGCACGTGACGAGTTTATCGGGGCCATCACCAGCCGCAACCTGACGCTGAGTGCGTTGAACTGCAATGGCAACCCGCTGGACCCGGACCCGGAACGCGGCGCCAGGACCCAACAGGAATTGCGACAGACCGTCGAGGTGGCCGGGCAGCTGGGTCTCGATACGGTCGTGACCATGAGCGGCTGTCCGGGAACGCCGGAGGGTGGCGGCTATCCGAATTGGGTCACCCATCCCTGGCAGCAGGAATTCGCCGAGCTCCTGGAATGGCAGTGGGCGGAGCGTGTCACCCCGTACTGGCGTGAACTGGGGGCGCTGGCCGCGGACGTTGGCGTGAAAATTGCCATCGAGGCGCATCCGGGCCAGGTCGTTTACAACACGTACACCCTGGTGCGGCTTCGTGAAATAGTCGGGCCGCATCTCGGCGCCAATCTCGACCCGAGCCATTTCTTTTACCAGGGCATCGACACCCCCATGGCCATCCAGCACCTGGGTGTCGACGCGGTCTTTCATGTGCACGCCAAGGACGCCTGTCTGGATCCCCACGAGACGGCGGTGTCCGGAACGCTTGACAGTCGCGCCATGGACAACATTCGTGAACGCGCCTGGGCCTACCGGACATTGGGGTTTGGGCACGACGAGCTGTGGTGGCGCAAATTCGTCACCGCCCTGAGCCAGGTGGGGTACGACGGCGCCCTCAGCATCGAGCATGAAGACCCGGTGATGAGTACTGAAGAGGGCATTGAGAAAAGCGTCGATTTTCTCAAGCCGATCCTGCTGAGGACACAACCGGAAGAGAGCCCCCCGTGGATGTGATCGCTGAATTGGCGAACCGTCTTTCCTGATTCCACGCCGTTACCCCGTGGGCGGAGCCGGCACCCTACAAAGACACCACTGTTCCCGTCTCCGCGGAGCGATGCAGGGCGAGCAGGCTTTGCAGGAACTCCCGGCTCTGGCGCAGCGACACAACCGGTTCAGCCCCGTCAAGAACGCAGGCCTCCATGGCTTCGACTTCACACTGGAAGGCGTTCACCGCCGGGATCGGGATCACCTCCTCGCGGCCGTCCCGTCCCGTATACGTCAGGCGCCCTTCGCGGGGCGGTTCGCCAGGCCACTCGCCCCCGGACAAATGATCCATCACTTCCAGCATACCCGCGCTGCCGATGATTTGCGCACCGCGCCGCTCAGGCGAGCGCATGCCGCAGGCGATCTGGGCGGTCACACCGTTGGCAAAGCGCATTTGTCCGGTCGTGGCAAGGTCAACATCTGTCCCGTTCCTCGACTGGCAAGCCCAGACCTGCACTGGCGGCCCGGCGCCGGCTACAGCAATCGCGAAGCTGTTCGGATACACCCCGACATCCCATAGGGCGCCGCCGCCCAAATCGCGCCTGTACCGAATGTTGTCACGATCTTCCGGCGCCAGGTGGAATGCATCCCAGCAATTGATCAGCTGCAGTTCGCCGAGGCGCCCGGCCCGGATCAATTCCTGTATCTTTGCAATCTGTGGATGATGGAGAAACGAAATTGCCTCGACCACGGTGACCCCCGCTTTCGCGGCGGCCGCTTCAATCGCGTCGAACGCCTCGATGGTCGTGGTCAGCGGTTTTTCGCACAACACGTGTTTCCCGGCCGCCGCGGCCTTGACGATCCACTCCGAGTGCATCGTGTTGGGCAGCGGGTTGTAGATGACCTCAATGTCCGGGTCGGCCAGAAGCAGCCCGTAGTCGTCATACGCCCTGGGGATCGAGTTCTGTTTTGCGAAGGCCCGGGCCCGCTCGCCCGACCGGCTGGCCACCGCCAGCAGTTCGCTGCGAGGCGAGCGCTGCAGGGGCCCGACAAGTGCCACGTTGATCCAGGCCGTCGATAAGATTCCCCAACGAGTCGTGTTGCTCATAAACACCAGCCCCCGATCAGCCTCACAGCTGCAAGAGAAGCTCTTTGACAGCCGTTTCGAAGATCGACTCCCATTCCGGCGCCAGAAGGCACTCGGTGACCTCGTAGCCGCCACGCGGATAGTAGGACGCCGGCGGGGCATAGTGCAGGTAGCCGTTGCAGATCGCCGCGATGAAGGTGTGTTCGTGCGGAGACTCCTGCTTGATCTTCATCCCCGTTTCAGCCAGAATCTCCATCGGCGCGGTGATCAACACGGCGTCCGCAATCCTGATCGCCTGAATCTCCGCGCCGACAGTCGGCGCGCCGATATCGTCGATAATCTCCTGATGCTTCGCCAGGGTGGCGATATCCTCTTCGTTTCGAGCCATCGTTTCCATGGCGACCAGGCTTTCGAGGTATTTGTCGACAAACAGCCGGTTGCGTTCGTCCATGGTAACGAGCCCGAGATTCCCGGCCTGCTCGGCCTGCATATAGCGAAACGGCTGGTGGGACGGGAAGTCCGGGTGCAGTTTGTACTTCAGGTAGAGCGGCAGAAAAAATTTGAAGTTCAACGACGTGTAGCGCAGGGAGGCCATCAGCTCGGCCGACTCCCGCTGCATGTCCGCAATCACCTCGGGGATGTCCGCCCGCAACGGGAAGTCGACGGTTGTCGAGACCGCCTTGAGCGCCGGCTTGCCCGGCTCAGCCGATTCAGGCGGTTCCTTGATTTTCCGGTACGCCTTCAACACGCTTTCGCCTATCGCGGTGCCGATACCATGACAGCTTTTCGGGTGCTCCAGGTCGTTCTTTTCAATTTCCGCCGTATCCCCGAGAGCCCCCTGCACGAACATCGCCATCACGTCGCCCCCGAGATGGTCCTCCAGGTACTGCGAAGCGACGCCGGGCCAATCCGCCGTGATGACATAGTTGTGCGTCCCGAGCAGAAGATGACAGGCGAAGTTGTAGACGACCGCCAGCGGCGTGCCATCGGGACGGTCGATCCTGAGGACACCGATCTCGGGATCGATCGGGCGCAGCCCCTCGATATCTTCGTCCGGGAGCGGGGGCCAACAGGCGCGAGTTGTGCAGTCGCGGCCGTTTTTCAGCATCAGGGTCCGATTGAACGTGAGCCCCTCTTCGTGGCCCGTGCCGACACCAATGGTCACCGGGCTCATGTTCTGCAACGCCTGCAGGATAGCCTCCATTGTCCTGTCGAGCTGGGCCTCGTCGTCAACCAGGAGCCGTCCGGGGGGATGGGTGTGCGAGGCACTGACCGTCACGTTGGCTCCGGGAATGCCCAGCTCATTGAGGATGCGGCCACGCAGGTTGGGCATGAAATCGTCGGCGCTGTCATTGAGGATGTACTGGCTGATTGATCGGCAGCCGACGGCCGTTATATCCATCGTGATCAGGACCAGTTTCTGTACGCCGTCATCCAGGACCAGCGCCCTGACGAAGAGCGGATCATCGACCTCGATCTTTTTGTCCCAGAACTCCCTGGGAATGTGTGCCTTGGTCTTCTCAGACAGCAACTCACACTGAGTGCCTTCCTCCCGGCAGGTGATGTCGACCTTGCCGGCCCCGGCCTGAATCGCTCCGCTCATGATCGTTCCTCTCGTCCGGTCGCCGACCGACATTTGCAAATCGGGTAATTCCCGTCAGTCCGGCAGTAATTGATGATATCGACGGTTAATAATTTATCATATCGTGCGAAGGGTATAATGTCGAGTCGGGGGTGCACGAAGTTGGCGGCAAGCAGATCGATATGGCCGTCATTGTCGAGATCGCCGTCGTCTCACCGCCGGGTAAAGCGACATCGAGCAGGACGGCAAACGGACACGTCGATCCGACCGCCACCTTGCCCGGGCGCAGCGTCACCATGTACCGGGGTGACGTCAAGGCGATCAGGCATCAGTCGCCTGGAAAACAGCTTGAAAATTAGGCAAAAATGTCTTACACCAAAGTCTTGGGTTTGTTCAAATCACAAATCAACTGGCCATACGTAGTTGAGGTATTTCAGTGACACGTTTCATTTCAAATTGCCATACGTAGTTGAGGTATTTCAGTGACACGTTTCATTTCAAATTTGACCGTCTGCGCCTGCTTCCTGCTGACAGCCGCGATCACCCAGGCCCAGATCGCCAATACGATCACCTACCAGGGGGTGCTCAAGAACGCCGGCGGCAGCAGGATCACCGGCACCGTGGCCCTGGGCCTCAACATCTACGCGGCCAGTGGC
>JASLZG010000077.1 GCA_030754995.1 Lentisphaeria bacterium | reverse complement strand
AGATCTGCTGTCGGACATGCGGTGGGACCGGGTACAGGAAGATATGGCGGCTTACAACGGGAAGTGGCAGAGCGCCACGCAGAAGTACGACGATCGCTGGACCGTCGAGATCGCCCTGCCCTGGCGAGAGATTGGCGTCACGGCCCGGGCTGTGAACAGCGAGCTCCGCGCCAACCTGACCAGAAGCCAGCGTGGCACTGTGTACCAAAACAGCTCGTGGTCGCCGACCATCGCCAACGGCAACGAACCTTACAACTTCGGCACGTGGATTTTCGGACCGCCGGGATCCGCTGCTCAACAACTCGGCGGCGGCGGCCGCAGCCTCTGGCTGAAGACGGCTGAAGCCAAGGAGGAATGAGGGAATGTCAGAACCTTCATGGAACGCGACGGACACACCGCGCTACGAAACACGCGAAATACACGAAAGCAGAAAAGCGGCGCCCGCGTCGTAAGCTGTCGCCATCGGAAAGCGCGGGATTGACGGGTCACATGACTTTGCGTGAGTCGCGCCCGGGCCGGTGAAAAGCTCGGGCTTGGCGGTCCCGGAACCCGCGTCCAACTGCTCAAAAAATCGGTGACAACTCACCGCGTCGATTCGCGGATCAACAGAACCGATGGCGACAAAGACGTGCCGCCCGGTGAGCGCCGGAATCAGCGCCCCGGCATTAGCGCGCTGGACGATCGCGTTGTCCGCCGTCCCCGAGAATTCCCGCAACGCCGGCAGATACGTGACCGGCCAGTGCACAGCGGCAGCCACGATGCGAGGGTCGGCAGCCATGAGGTGCAGCGCCGCAATTCCACCGCGCGACGTCCCGCTTACAACGATTGCCCCCTCAGTGATCGATCCCTGTTGCAGGCAAACGTCGATCAGCGCCGTGCCGGTTTCGCGAATGTCGGCAAACACATCTGTCCCGGCCCGGGCGGCAGCAGCCCAACCATCGAGGCCAGCGCCGTACTCGTTGACACGCGGGCCGTGATTAGGCAGGTCGAAGGTCGCGACGCGGTGTCCGGCTGCAAGGAATATTTCGGGAACAATGCGGAAGCACTCGCCATCCAGGCTCTGCTCACAGTCCGCGGCCAGATTGATCAACAGCCCGGCCCTCTCCACCAGCTCTTTCGGGGTGCGCAATACACCACGACGCGACTGATCCGCAATGTCGAAAGACAATGTTTGTTCGTCGTACGGCGTCATGGTTCACCCCGAAGTTGGAAAATTGGAGTGTTGGAGTTATGGAGAATTGGAATGTAGACCAAGATGAATCTGACTGCGAATGCAGTTGCATAGACCGGAGAAACAACGAAGTTGAGTAATGGAGAATTGTGAATATCCGGAACCGGGTTCCCGCTCCGATACTTCAACACCCCGGCACTCCACCACTCCAATGCAAAACGACATCGTCGCAATGGCCGGCTACTGGGAGCCGACAGCTTTCATTGTCCGCGGTGGACGCGCAACGCGCGGCTTGGAGTCGGACCCCTACCCGTATTCCGAGGAACTGGCCGCCAAACTGACGGACATCGGGATCAATCTCGTGGTCTGGCACTATTGCAAAGGAGTAGGCATCGAAACGGAAGCGGAAGAGATGGGGCGCACCACCGCGTTCTTCCGCCATTGCGAGAATCATGGCATCACGAAGGGGGTTTACATCAACGCCGGCAGTGTCTTCGCCGACACCTTCTTCGCGGAGACCCCGGATGCGCGGGACTGGATTGCTCGCGATCAGTGGAATCAACCGCAGCAGTACAGCGAGTATTATCGGGCCTACTTCCGGTGGCGCCTGTGCTCGGCCAATCCCGAAGTCGGTGCGTACGTCGGTAAGGCAGCTGTGCAAGCTGTCCGGGAGTCTGGGGCCCAGCACATTCATTTCGACAACAGCGCCCAGGTGCCCTGCTACTGTTCGAAATGCCGCGACGGCTTTCCGCAGCGCCTCCTTGAGCAGTACCCGCCGGCCCGCCATGGCCCAAGAGGCGACGGCGGGCCCCCCGAACCGCTAACCCCGAACCCGGAACGTTCAACCTTCAAAGACCGCTTCGGGTACGACTATCGTGGCGCTTTCGAGCTGCCGCGCGGCACGGCGCGCATGCCGATAGACACGATGCCTGCCGCGCACGAGCCGGGGCTGTACGAGTGGGTACGCTACCGGCAGCGACAATCCGAATCCACGCTGAAGACCGCCTGCGACATGATCCGCGAAGCGTCCCCGAGTGCCACGATCGGCTGGAACATCGCGCTCGATCACGGGGAGTTTTCCGGGCTCGTCTGGGGCCTTGACCCGGAATCCTCGTACCGTTGCGGCACCGACTATTTTTTCAGCGAGGATGCCAACTATGCCGGCATCGAAGACGGCCGACTGATCAGCCACATCCGCACGTACAAATACGGACGCGCCATGAACAACCGCGCCCTCATCCATAACGTACCGCCGGGGAATGATGCCGTCCGGCTGCTCAACTACACGGAGGCGGCTGCCTTCAATGACGGCTGTCTCGGGCACGTCCT
The DNA here is from genome assembly GCA_030754995.1 of Lentisphaeria bacterium. GTDB lineage: Bacteria > Verrucomicrobiota > Lentisphaeria > JABSQK01 > CAJWLW01 > CAJWLW01. The sequence continues at coordinate 14,168 of JASLZG010000077.1, read as the reverse complement.
GTGGGCTACTGAACCGGATGACGGGCAGCTCGACATCCTGAAGCGCGCCATCCGATTCTTCCGGCAGCATCGGGATGTCTACATCGGCAGCCGCTGCCTGGCACGCACCGCGCTCTATCGATCCGCGGAGAGCGACGTCGCCAACTGGGCGGACGCGACGATCTCCCGCCTCGCCGTTGAGCAGGTGCTCATCAAGAAAAGTGTGCAATACGATCTGATCATCAACGACCGTATCGACACGCTGGCTGACTACGAGCTCCTCATCTGTCCGAACACGATCACGGTGTCGGACGCGGTCGCAGAAACAATTGCCGGGTTTGTGCGAGCTGGCGGCAGGCTGCTTTGCACGGAGATGTCGTTCACCGTCGACGAGCATGGTCGCCGTCGTGTATCCCGTGCCGGCATGGGACTGGACGGGGAGCGTGACGGCAGTCTCGGACGGACGGACGGGCGGGCCGACCCGGGCGAGATCCTCGACTGCCTGGGCCTCGATCCCGGCGCTGCGGAAAGGATCTACCTCCTTCCGACGCTCGACTATGCCAGGACATTTACGTGGGATATGCAGTCGTCGAATCCACCCGTGATCGGCAAAGATTATTTCGCGGAACCCCGTAACACGGACGATCTTTTCGATCTGCTCATGGGCGCCCTCGGCGAGAACGATGTGCAGCTTAAGGCGCCGGAAAACGTCGCTGCCGGGATTTTCGAAACGGTGGATGGCCGCAGTGCTATTCACGTGTTGGACTATGAGGCAGGCCGACGGCTCGATACCGTCAGCGTGCGGTTTCGTGCAGGTGGATCAGCAACGCGGGCGAGATTCATCACGATAGATACGGAGGAGACCATCGACCTGCGTCGGGACGGAGAGTTCGCAGTGTGTATGCTGCCGGCATTCGAAACTTATGGGTTCCTGTTGACCGAACAGGCATCTTCGGAATCAATTGAACCGATGGCGTCATGATCACGGCTTCACCACCGTCGCGGGGCGCGCACTCCCAGAGCCCTGGCGGCAGTATGTGGAATTACGAAAACGGAAATGACCAAGCATTAAGGCGCGGTGCGGCGTTGATTACCCGAAGTCCCCGCTGGAGTTCATGGCTTTAGCATGCCAACCATAGCGTCGTTAGCCGGATCCCGAGCTGCACACATGTTTCGCGATGCGGGCAATCAGATCTTTGCCGGGCCTGGCTGTGCCGGGTTCCGGCGCACGGGTGAGTGCCGCAATCACGACCGGCCGAAGGCTCGCCACCAGCCGACCGGGTTTGGGCCCGTAGACAATCCCGACATCGGCGCGAATGCCGGTGCTCTGGCCAATCTTGTGCGCTATAGCGATGTCCGCATCGAGATCGCGTGGGATCATGCCGCGATGCTCACAGGCATGCAGCATCTTCAGCATCGCCGCCGAGGCCGCAGCACTGATCAGCTCGCCGGCATCGATCTGTTCGAGCATCCGTGCCATGTCCCTGGCGCTGGAGACATTGTTGTCGAGCGAAGCCGAGAAAGGCAGACCTTCGAGGTCGATCCGGCCTGCCGCGATGTCCTGCGCCACGATCGCATCGTTTTCAGGATTGATCTCTACATCCGCCATACCGGCCATCGTGTAGTGCCACCGCCCCATCGACATCGGCACACTGGTGTCGCGAAACCCCAGGTCGGCCATCGTCTGATTGACCTGGTCCAGGCCGATCGCCTCCGTGACAAGGTCCGTCGCCACGTCGTCACTGTCGGCGATCATCAAATGGCACAATTCCAAAATCGTGAATTCTTCAACCGAGCCGGTGCAGATCCGTCCCGTTCCGAAACGGCAGATGCCATCGTGCAGACAGAGCCGTTGGTCGAGGGAAATCCTGCCGGCATCAATCTGCCGGTAGAGCTCGACCATGATCGGCAGCTTGATCACGCTGGCAACGGGGAAACGCTCGTCGGCGTTGTGCGTGAACGCGGTACCCGTCAAGAGATCCTTCACGACTATCCCGGCCCGGCCTGGAAACGCCGCCAGTAGTTCTTCGATAGCGTCAGAATCCAGAACGCGCGTACTCAAACGAAACGCTCCCGGGTGGTGAGGAGATGTGACAGAAAAATGGAGATAGAAAATTGGGAAGAAAGATGGGGGAGGGCCGATAACTCCTTCCCCGGTTTTCTGTCAATTCTTCTCTTGCATCGGTCCGACGCCCACGTTGCAGGCAACGGTTACTACGCTGTTGGCCGTGGCGGTCACGGTTTGTTTTGTTTTGATCCACGGCCAGGAAATCTCGAGATCTACATCACCGGAGTAGCTGCCCAGGCCGAAATGCAAAGTCAGGTCATTGGCGTTGTGGCCGGCACCGGCCTCGACCTGACGGGTCAGGATGCGGTCTGCCAGTTTGATCCGTACGATGGTGCCGATGGCGGCACGATTAACCCGGCCGGTCGAAGAGTCTGAGCCTGTCGAATGAGTGCCTTGCAGCTTGACCTTGATCCAGTTGTTCGACGGTTGCCCGGAGCCGAGCGTATTGCGAAAGAGCCGGCCGCCGGCCATCAGGTCGAGATCGCCGTCGTTGTCATAGTCGCCCCAGGCCACCATGTGCGTCGGCCGGACGCTGCCCAGAAGACCGGCTTCGCTGGTCACATCGTAGAAGTACCCGTTGCTATCGTTGCTGAACAGCGCCGAGTTGTCGTTCTCGTACGCCGTGGTGAAAAACAGGTCGAGGTCGCCGTCGTTGTCGTAATCGCCGAGCGCTGGATCGGCATAGGACTCCTGGTAGCGGACACCGCTGGGGCCGCGGTTCTCGAATGTGTACCCATTGGCAGGCCTGTCCTGAGCTCCGTCGAAAGTGCCGAGATTACGCAGGAACTGCGACTCCGGCTGTCCACCGTGCGCGAAGTTGCCGGCGAACAGATCGAGCAGACCGTCGTTGTCCAGATCGCCCCAGGCCGCACTGATGCTGTGGCCATTGCCGCCGAGCACGCCGCATTCCGCCGCGGCAGAGGTGAACGTACCGGAGAGATCGCCGTTATTGCGCCACAGGATATTGGGAGACAGCCGGTAGTTGGAGACGTAGATGTCGCCGGCCCCGTCGTTGTTATAGTCGGCAGCGGCGATGCCGCGTGACTGAAGATGCGGCGGTTCCTGCATCCAGGTCAGCTTGAACGCGCGATTGCCCTGATTGGTGAAGATGACGTCGGGATAGGCCGCGACCTTACCCCAGGTTTCGTAACCGCCCCAGTAAATGTCGACAAGGCCGTCACCGTTCATGTCGATGCACGCGGCCCCCTCGCTGACGTCCATCGGCTTGCTCGGGAGTTCGGCCATCGTGAAGCTGCCGTCCGCCGACCCGAACCCGAGCTCGCCGCTGTTCGCACCGAAGAAGTCCAGGTAGCCGTCATTGTCGAAGTCGCACCAGCAATACGGTTCACCTCTGCTGTAGCTGGTCTTCGCAAACCGTTTACCGGCATCGTTCCTGTACACTACGCCGCCCATCTGGAGATCGGTCCAGCCGTCGTTGTCATAATCGATCCAGGCGGCGCCGTTGCCGTCGACCGGCAGCCCCATGGCCTCGGTGACATCCTCGAACCTGACCGGCTCACGTCCAATCACCAGTCGCAACCCAATGACACTGCCGCGATCGGAAGGGATGTTGAGGTGGCCCTGGTCGCAGCGCAGCGAGTTCGGTTCGCTGTAGTTCCAGGACACACCCCGGATAACCCGGGATTTCCCGTTTTGCTCCGAGGTCCATTCCCAGACGTTGCCGCCCACACCGTACAGTCCCCAGCTGCTCCGTCCGCTCTTATCGACGGCACAGGTTACCGGATGGCCGTCGTTATGCTCATCTATCTTTGGGCCGCCGGCCGCCCCCTCCGAGCCCTGATAGTTCCAGCCGCCCGGCGGTGGCCAATCGTTCCCCCACGGATACTTGCGGCCGTCACCGCACTGCGCGAACGTCATCCATTCGCTGCCGGTCGGCAACCGCACCCGATAGCCATCGGGCAGATCTGCGGCTGTGCCTAGCCAATCGGCGAACGCCGCGGCTTGCTCGTAGCTCACATAAACCGCGGGTTGCCGATCGCCGTTCAGGCTGAGCCGCTCCTTCGTTGTGCTGTGCGTGAACGCCTGACTGTCGTGGTCCGGCTTGAAGCGGCGGTACTGCGCATTGGTCACTTCGTATTTACCGACCCAGCACTGGATCGCCTCGATCCAGACGAATTCCATCGTCAGCCCGCCACCGAGGTCGAGCACCTGATCCTTCTCAACTTTCGGGCTCACCAGCTTCGCTGACTTCCACAGCCCCCCCATCTGCATCGTGTCGCTGACGCGCACCGCGATCAAATTCTCCTCACCCGGCCGCGCAAATTCAGTAATGTCGATCGCGAAACGCTTGTCCCAACCGACGTCGCCGCCGATGTCGAAAAAGCCAGCCTTTTTTCCGTTGACCCAGAGATGGGCGTTTTCGTCCGCTGCACCGAAGTAGAGCAGTAACTGCCGACCCCGTGCGGCCGCGGGAATGTCCAGGCGCAAGCGATACCAGCCATCGCCGTTGTACGTGGGGTGCCCCTGCATCTCCCAAAACTCGCCGATGCGGATGTCCTCCCACGCGCCGGGTGCGGTGTCCGCAAACCAGCCGTCTGCCTCGCCGGTCTCTTCCGGGTCGATGCGGAACTTCCATAGATGTGGGATGGGCACGACCTCTTCGAATTCCTTCCAGAGATCGCCGAACGTCTCCTCGTCGCTCCAGCCCTCGAGCGTCTTCGCACTGATCGGTTCCGAGACGTTGCCGGCAAGCAGGCGCCTCTGCATACCCATCAGCCGGCCGTCGCGCAGCCAGGTGTCCGCCACGATGTCCTGGTCCGCGATTGCCGAAAGAAACTCGATCGCCTTGTCCACTGCCTGCAGACCCGCCGCCTTGTTTTCCGGCGTCGACGATTGGTGCCAATGCTGCTCCGCTTTCCGTGCAATCATGAAAAGTTGGTACACCTCGAGCGCCGCGCGATCGCGCCCAATGCGGCGGCCGACATGAGGTTGCACCGCGAGCGCCGCAGCCTTGTCCAGGTAGGGGAACAGGGTCTCGAACACGGCGGGTGTCCACGCATCGAAAGGCACGTTGTAGGTGTGCAAGCCTGGGCGACGACCAACCTTGTTTAATTCGCTGTAATACGCTGCCATCGGCGCGGCGGCTTCCTGAAAATACAGGGCGAAGAACTCATCAATCAACGCTGTCTCGTCCTGGTCCGCGTCCCACAACATGCGGGCGGTGATGTACATCGTCAGGTCGTTGTCCGGCGAGTATCCCAGGACCTCGCCGCTGTAGCCGATGCCTCCGAGATCACGGTAATAACGGATGCGCGGACTGATCAGCCACGTTTGCGGCGTCGACAGGCGATGAGCCGGCTGCACCCATTCATAGAACATCATCTGTGGCGCCACGCGCTGCCACGACAACAGCCGGCGGCGGTGATCCACATTCGTCGGACACGTTTCGTCGTGCACATCGTGCAGCACACAGAAGCGTTTGCCCATGACAACGACTGGCAGCACCGCCGGATGCACCTTGAGCGCAATTGTGCCGTCGCGGCGGACCGGGGGGCCCGGGAGGTTGCCGTACTCGGCCAGATACGGGAGCACTCGGCCCGGGTGCGTCTTGCTGACTTCTGCCGCCACCTGGTTCGTAAACTGCAGAACCCGGGTCGCGAGCCCGACCGTCGGATCCGGGTCGTCCATGGCGAGGCAGGCATCGCATTCACACCATTCCTCGGTGTCGGCCGGACTCATCGAGAAGTAACGCTCCAGTGGATTGTCCAGAAATTTCCGGGCCGCGGCGACGGCAAGGTTCACAACGTCCGGATTGCTGTGGCACACCTGCCCCTCCTGGGCGGTCATCGGGAGCCGCTGCTGCCTGTCGCGGCTATATGAGAAATACTCCGGGTGTTTGTCGAAGTAACGATCGGTCGGGCACCACTGGTCATAGGCATGACCGTGGCGAATGCGGCTGACCCAGCCCATCCGATTCTTCATCATCCAGTCGCTCCAGGCCTGCCGGGTCTTTGCCGTCAGTGTCGGCCGAACATTTCCGTTAAACCACAGGTCGCGATAGGTAAAGTCGGCCTTGCTGACGATGTCGAGCTCTGAAACCGCGACGACCTGGCGCTGCGGTATGTGCTCGCCGTCCGGGTGCAGTGCAAAGAAGCGGCAGCCCAATTGTTCGAGCAGTGCGAACACCGCGTAACGCGTGCCGTGGTACGGATACTCGGAAGCATGTGCCTTGCGACCCACGAGCACCAGTCGATTCGGAAACGTCTTGACGATGAAGCCGTCCGGGCCCAGGTGCTTTTCGGAAAGCAAGGGACCAACGAGTTGCCGGGCCGCGGCGCTGTCGCCAATCAGGATCGTGTTGGCGTCTGGGAGCGCATCGGTTTCCTGGATCGGGAGCTTTACCCCGGACATTTTCAAGAGGTAGTCCTGCAGGTCACGGGCCGCCGTGCGCGCCACGTCGCCCGGTGCAACCGACAACACAATCGTCGCCTGTGGCCCCCCGTCCGCGATCAATGTCATGCCGCGGTCCGCGGCGTCCGCAGCAATGGCCAGTACCACGGCTCCGACCCAGGCCGCAGGCATTCGCCAAATATTCCGTCGGTGAATCATTTTGGAATGTACCGCCATTTTACGATGATTCACGATACGACTGCCGGAGTTCGGGAAAGACAGCACTATCAACTAGCGATTAGCGGGTAGAATATCCCTAAACAGCCGGACCCGGTGCTGCGCCCGCTAGTTGATAGTCCTTCTTAAACGCGCGGCGGGAAATGCCCGCGCAAGTCACCGGACTACCCGGTCGCTACCATCACCAGCCCGATAAACATGCTCACGATCCCGATCAGTTTCGGTGCGTGTGCGGGTTCCTTCAATGCCAGAATTCCGAAGGCCGCACCGAGCGGGATACTGAGCTGGCAGAACGCAACGACGTAGCTGACGTTGTCCGCGAAAACCAGCGCGACGAGCACGATGCCATAGGCCACGCAAAATGGCGGCTCGGGTACGTCTGCGAGTGGCCCGGCGCACGGAATCATATTTCCCGCGCCGGACGACGGCTCCGGGCGCATCATTCGACGGTGTTTACGGTTGAGGCGCCGGCGCCGCCGGCAGGCCGATCGCGCCGGCCTCGATCAGCCCCAGCAGGTCACCGAGCCGATGAATGTCGTGCGCGGCGCGGTGTGCATCGTCCTCGGGTTCGACGTCGGCGTGCTTGCCTTTGCGCATGCGAATGCTCAACATTCCCACCCGGTTCGCCCCGAAAATGTCCGTACCGGGATCGTTGCCGACATACACGCTGGCCGCCGGCTCGACCTGCAGCCGCTCACAGCAGACCGTGAAAATCCGCGGGTCCGGCTTTTCCACGCCCATCGTCTCCGACACTACCGCCGTATGGAAAAAATGCTGGATACCCAGGCGGATCAGCTTCTCCCATTGCTTTACGGCCATGCCGTTGGTGATCACCCCCAGGCGGTAGCCGAGGTCGCGCAGGCGCAGCAGCGTCGGGATGGTCTCTTCAAAGGGCCGCAGGTACACCGGCTTGGTGTTGTGGTAGGCCACGATCCCGGCCGCGACAAGCCGCGCACTCGGCGGCACGCCGGCGGCCTCGACGAGCTCGTCGAGGTGCCGGTTCGAATTCGCCCCGAGCCGCTGGATCACGCCGTTCAACAGCTCGGTGCCGCTCTGCCGGTCGACCGGCAGCCCGGCATCGATCATCGCCTCGATCGCGTTCGCCCGCGCCATCACACTCAGCCGCGTGCTGTTGTACAGCGTGTCGTCGATGTCGAAGATGACGGCCTCGTGATTCATCAGCCTTCGAACGACTCGTCCAGCTTCTCTTCGAAGGCGTGGTAGTCGAGGAAGTCGTAGAGCTCTTCACGTGTCTGCATCTGATCGACGACCGCTTTCTGATCGCCGGCGGCGAGCACCTGGCGATAGACATTCAGCGCCGCTTTATTCATCGCACGAAAGGCCGACAACGGATAGAGGATGATGCCGCAACCGGCCGCTGCCAGTTCGTCTTTGGTGAACAACGGAGTCTTGCCGAACTCCGTCATGTTCGCCAGGATCGGCACCTCAAGCGCCTGCGCGAAGCCCTGGTAATCATCCAGCGTCTGCACCGCTTCGGCGAAAATACCGTCGGCGCCTGCGTCGACATACGCCCGGGCGCGGTCGATCGCTTTTTCCAGACCTTCCTGCGCAAACGCGTCTGTCCGCGCGATAACGAAAAAAGCCGCGTCCGTTTTCGCGTCCACCGCCGCTTTGATACGATCCGCCATCTCATCGCAGGAGACGATCTGCTTGTTCGGACGGTGGCCGCAACGTTTCTGCGCGATCTGGTCTTCGAGATGCACCGCGGCCGCACCGGCGGCGATCATCTCCCGGACGGTCAGTCCCATGTCGTCCCAGCCCGTGTCGATGTCGACCAGCAGCGGCACCTCGGTGACCGCCGTGATGCGACGAACGTCCTCCAGCACGTTGTCCAGGGTGGTCATGCCCAGGTCCGGCAGGCCGTACGAGGCGTTCGCGACGCCCGCACCCGACAGGTACAGTGCCTGGTGCCCGGCCCGCGATGCCATGGTCGCGCAGTAAGCGTTCACCGCTCCAACCACCTGCAAAGGCGTGTTCGCTGCCAGCGCATCCCGGAATCTCTTGCCTGCACTCATTGGTCAACGCTCTTAATCTTTATGCCAGATATCGCCTTCGCCGGGCTGGAACCAGCGGCTGGTTACGACTTTCGCGCGGGTGTAGAAATAGATCGCCTCCCTGCCCTGCACATGCAGGTCGCCGAAGAACGAATAGTTCCAGCCGCTGAACGGGAAATAGGCCAGTGGCGCCGGCACCCCGACATTGATACCGATCATACCGCACTGGATGCGGTGGCTGAACTCCCGTGCCGCCTTGCCCGAGGTCGTGTAGATGCACGCACCGTTGCCGAAGGCCTGGTGGTTGGCAATGTCGATGGCAGCGTCGAGATCCTCGAAGCGCATGACATTGAGCACCGGCCCGAAAATCTCTTCGTGACAGATGCTCATGTTGTCTTCGACCCGGTCGATGATCGTCGGTGCCAGGTAGAACCCGCCCGGCGCCGCCTCGACCTTTACCCCACGGCCGTCGACCAGCAGCTCGGCCCCCTCCTCGACACCGGTTGCGATCAGTCCGGTGACGCGATCGAGATGGGCGCCGGTAATCAGCGCCCCCATGCCCGCACTGCTGTCGCGATCGGCCGGGCCGACCTTGATCGCCCGGGCCGCCGCCGCCAGCGGCGGCAGGAAATCGTCCGCCGCCTGGCCAACAACCACCGCCGTCGACGCCGCCATGCAGCGCTGCCCCGCGCATCCGAAGGCGCCGTCGATCATGCCGTCCACCGCCTTGCCCACTTCCGCATCCGGCATGACGAAGACGAAATTCTTGGCGCCGCCCGCGGCCTGCACGCGCTTGCCGTTGAGGCTCGCCGTCTCGTGGATGTACTTGGCAACCGGCGACGACCCGACGAACGACACCCCGCTGACCAGCGGATGCTCGAGCAACGCATCGACGCATGCCTTGCCGCCGTGCACGACGTTGGTCACGCCAGGCGGCAGCCCCGCGTCGACCAGCAGCTCGATCAATCGCTGCCCGGTCAGCGGCACCTTTTCGCTGGGCTTGAAAATGAAGGTGTTGCCGCAGGCGATTGCCATCGGGTACATCCACATCGGCACCAGCGCCGGAAAGTTGTACGGACAGATGCCGACGCATACACCGATCGGCTGGCGGACCATCTGACAGTCGATGCCGCGGGCGATGTTCTCCAGGCACTCACCCTTCAACAGCTCGGTGATGCCGCAGGCGTACTCCACCACTTCGACGCCGCGGCGCACGTCGCCGCGCGCCTCGGTGATCGTCTTGCCATGCTCGCGCACGATCATCGACGCCAGCTCCTCGAAATGATCTTCGAGCAGCATCTTGTAGCGAAACAGTACGCGGGCGCGCTCGATCGGCGGTGTTTCCATCCAATCCGCCAAGGCGGCGTGGGCGTTGCGCACAACGCTGTCGACAATGTCGGCGTCGCACATCGGCACCACCGCAATCTGCTCGCCGGTGGAAGGGTTGTAGACCGGTGACGTTTCCGCCGTGTCCGGCACCGACCATTCATTGCCGATCAGGATCGGGCAGCATGCAATGGTTTCACTCATCAGTACGTTGTCCCCGTTTGTTTCTTCGTGACCTTCGTGACCCGTCGTTCTTCACAGCTTGGTGAACGCATCGTCCAGCACCGCCAGCAGGAAGTCGACGTCGGCGCCGGTGATGCACATCGGCGGCTTGATCCGCAGGGTGTTGGCGCAAAGGCCGCCTTTGCTGATCAACAGCCCCCCCTGGCGAGCAGCTTCAAACACCTGCGCGCATTCCTCGGTCGCCGGCTCTTTCGTGTCGCGGTCCTTGACCAGCTCGACGCCAAGCATCAGCCCGCGGCCCCGGACATCGCCGATGATGTTGTGCTTCGCCTGCAACCCGCACAACCCGTCCTTCAGGCAGGCGCCGGTCGCCAGTGCGTTCTGCTGGGCTTGATCCCGGTCGATGACTTCGAGCACAGCCTTGCCCATCGCCATCGACACCGGGTTGCCGCCGAACGTATTGAAGTGAAGCCTGCCGGTCATCGACGCGGCAATTGCCGGCGTCGTCACGACCGCCCCCAACGGTGCACCGTTGCCGATGCCCTTGGCCAGAGTTACGATATCGGGCGTCACGCCCTCGCCCTCGAAGCCCCAATAGTCCGTACCGGTGCGGCCGAACCCGGTCTGGACCTCGTCGGCAATGCAGACGCCGCCGGCCGCGCGCACCATGCCATAAACCTGTTTCAGATACCCCGGCGGGTACACGACCGCACCGCCCACTCCCTGGATCGATTCCGAGAACCAGCCGGCGATGCAGCCGGGCGTCGCGCAGCGGATGACGTCCGCCACCTCGGCGGCGTACCTCGCGGCGGCGTCCGGATCGTCGTAGCCCCAGGGGCCGCGGTAGGGATTGGCGTTCTGCACGTGGTGGATGCCGAAATTGTGCGGGTAATTGAACTTCCACGTGCTCTGCGAAGTCAACCCCATCGTCGCGCTGCTGCCGCCGTGGTAACCGTTGCGCAAAGCCAGCACATCGTGGTTGCCGGTGTGCAGCCGCGCCATCATCATCGCCAGGTCATTGGCTTCCGAGCCCGAGTTGACGAAGTAACAGGTGCCCAGGTCTCCCGGCATCCGTGCCGCCAGCATCTCCGCGTACTCCGCAATCACCGGGTTCAGGTAAATCGTCGTCGTGTGCTGCAGTGTCTGCAACTGCTGCACTGCCGCCTGCGTCACGTGCGGATGACAATGCCCGACGCTGACCGTCACGATCCCGCCGATCCCATCCAGATAACGCCGGCCGGTCTCGTCGTAGACATACTGCATATGCCCTTCGACGATCATCAGCGGTTCTTTGTAATAGTGGAATATGGCCGGATGCAGGTACTGCTCACGCAGCTTCAGCACCTCGTCTTTCGGCAGCCCGCCATACGGCTGAGGCGCATGGTCTGTCGGCGGCAAATTATCCATCGTTCGCTGGTGCATACTATCGTCCTGGGTCATTCAAGGCATCGACGGTACCATAGTCCGTCACCAACGGTTTGACCAAAGCCCACAGATGTTTCGTGCTATCCAAATGATCACGGATCTCCGGCGGCATTCGCCCAGTGGGTCGCGATAAACGCATCCACGATGATCTGGCCGAGGTGAAAAACAATGCAGGAAATCGCTGCCAAGGCTCTGACTTCGGCGGCCACCGGTAGAAACGCCAACACGGCGAGCGCCACCGGCAGAGTCTTCTGGCTCCCCATCAAGATGACGGCTTTGCGCGTGGCGGTATCGATCGGCAACACCCTTGACACGCCGCTATTGAGCAGCAGGTAGATGCCGTGGATCGCTTGCGACGCGACAACAAGCAGCAGCAGATCGATCGCATCCAGCCCCATCAATCGTTTGCCGGAATAGCTGAACTCCATCCACGGGATCAAGATCAACGCCAGGTTGCTGATCATGGACAGCGTGCCGCGCCGGCTGTCGACCCAGCCGCTGCATCTGCTGCGCAGCGCCTTGCCGACCATCAGCGGCACGAGCACGACCAGGCACAGCTTGAACAGCAGGTTCGTTGCAGAAAGCTCGATCTGGCTGTCGCCGGTCATATTGCCGATGGCGATAACAATGACAAACGGCACGACGAACACCCCGCCGATATTGGTCATCACCGTCAACAGCAACGCCATCGCCACGTTGCCGCGCGCCTGTGTCGTCAAGACAACACCAGACGAGAGCGTTGTCGGCATGCAGCAGAACAGCGCCAGCCCGAGCTTGAGCGAGCCGTCCATCGGGATCCACATCGCGAGGCACACTCCGATGGCGGGGGTCACCAGCAAAATTGAGCTGCAGCCCCACAGCGTTGCCGTCCACGCGCCCAACGCCACCTTGATGTCGTCGGTCTTCAGCACCAGCCCGCTGATCAGGAAGATGATCGTCACCGCTACCAGCGCCGTTGGCATCTGCGACATCCAGATGCCCGGCGCTGGGAGGGTTATCCCGATAATTGCAGCAACGATCAGGCCGAGCGGCAGGAATTGCTTCTTGATAAACGTCATGGAGCGGCTCCGAAAACAGGCAATATACGTTCATCCGGCGATCTTGTGATGACCGGCGACAGCGACTATCTTAAACCGGGTCCATTTTGATGGCGTCGTATCTCGATTTGTGCCCGGGTAGCTCAGCGGATAGAGCAGTAGTTTCCTAAACTATTGGTCGGAGGTTCGATTCCTCTCCCGGGTACCATTTTAGTATGTTTGGCATAAGTAAGTAATGGCTTTTTTCCGGCAATGTGCCAGGCGCCGATACAGCATCTCATGCGAAGGGTGGATGTATTGATTAATGCCAATATCTGTACCTGTGCCGGCGCGGGCCGGGCGGAAATAGAGGCGCTTTTCGCGGCGCTCGCCGTGGACGATGATATCCGTCGGCGGCAACTCGGTGCAGATGCCCTTGACGTTGGCTCCGTCAGCCGCGACCGGCAACCGAACTGATCGATTCCCTGGCATGTTGGGCAGAGAGAATTGACTGTCATTCGCCGGCCGGCACGTCATCCACGTGGATCGCCCCGGCAGTCTTATAGTCGAAACCGGCGAGATAGCCGAGACCGGCGGGCCACCTGGTTGCGTCGTCGTAGATCGCCTCCTGCAAGTTCGCTCCCCTGAGGTTGGCACCGCGAAGGTCGGCGCCGCCGAGGCGGGCACTGCCAAGGGCGGCACCGCCGAGGTTGGCGCGGCCGAAATCGGCACCGCCGAGGTTGGCACCGCCGAGGTTGGCATCGCGGAGGTCGACACCGCTGAGGTCGGCAACACGGAGGTCGGCGCCGCTGAGGTTGGCATCGATGAGGTCGGCATCGATGAGGTTGGCATCGACGAGGCCGGTACCGCTGAGGTCGGCAACACGGAGGTCGGCACCGCCGAGGTCGGCACCGCCGAGGTCGGCACCGCCGAGATGGGCACCGCTGAGGTCGGCGCCGCCGAGCTCGGCACGGCGGAGATCGGCATCTCCGAGGTCGGCACCGCTGAGGTTGGCAACGCTGAGATTGGTACCACGAAGGTCGGCGCCACGGAGGCTGGCGCCGCTGAGGTTGGCAGCGCCGAGGTCGGCAACGCCGAGATCGGCACGGCTGAGGTCGGCACCGCGAAGGTCGGCGCCGTGGAGGTTGGCATCGCCGAGGTCGGCACCGCCGAGGTCGGCAACGATGAGGTCGGTGCCGCGGAGATCGGCGCCGCGGAGATCGGCATCGCGGAGGTTGGCAGCGATGAGGTCGGTACCGTTGAGGTCGGCCCCGCTGAGATCGGCACCGCCGAGCTCGGCCCCGCTGAGGTCGGTACCGTTGAGGTCGGCCCCGCTGAGATCAGCACCGCCGAGCTCGGCACGGCGGAGGTCGGCAACGCGGAGGTCGGCGCCGCCGAGGTTGGCAGCGCCGAGGTTGGCACGGCTGAGGTCGGCACCGCTGAGGTCGGCAACGCGGAGGTCGGCGCCGCCGAGCTCGGCATCGATGAGGTAGGCACGGCGGAGGTCGGCATCGCGGAGGTTGGCACCGCGAAGATCGGTACCGATGAGGTCGGCATCGATGAGGTCGG
>JASLZG010000076.1 GCA_030754995.1 Lentisphaeria bacterium | reverse complement strand
GGCCCGGTGGCCAGACCGTTGACGTCGATTCCGATCTGCCATGGGTCGCGTCCGATTTTCGCGCCGGTGATCTCCTGGCGTTTCATGGTTTCGTGGTGCACGGTGCGCGAGAGAATCACACCCCGGACCGCATCCGTCTGTCGATGGATTTTCGTTACGCCGGGATCAGCCACACGGTTGCCGACGGCTCGATGAATCCACATCGAAACTGGGCGTATCCGAAGAAGTTCTCATGGGACAATCTCGACGCCGACTGGCAGGACCAGGAGCTCAAACGCTACTGGGAGCGCCGGCCGAAGATGAAGACCGCCCCCCTCAACGACGAACTCCTCCGTCGCGACGAAGCAGACAAACGTTACCGCTCCCGCCCGCATGAAGAGGAATAGGCCCAGGCCAAAACCCGGAGTTGCAGTGCTATGACAACGCGTGAATTGTGGCAAGACATCATGTACTACAAGGGGCACGATCGCATGCCGGTGACCCATTGGGACTGCTGGGATGAAGCTCGTGATCGCTGGGTTGAAGAAGGAATGCCGGAAACGCCCAAGATAGAGCTCGAGTTCTATCAGCATCCGGTTCCGATATGCCAGGAATACAGCTATTTCAATGCCGACCCGCGGTGGGCACGGGTCGCGATTGAGCTGGAACTTTATCCGCCGTTCGAAGAGGAAATCGTCGAGGAAACGGATGAGTACTGCATCAAGCGCGGTCCTGATGGGGCGCTCCAGCAGCGCTGGAAGCACAAGACCGGGGTGCCGCACCATCTCGACTTCGCCCTCCGCGGCGCCGCCGAATGGGAGGCGTTCAAGGAGCGCCTGCAACCGGATCCGGGGCGCATCCCCGATCATCTCGACAAGCAGATCGCCGAGGCCGAGAGCTCCGGCCTGCCGATCATCATCAGCATCGCTTCCATGATGGGCTGGATCCGCAACTGGATGGGGGTCGAGAACATGTCGTACCTGATGCACGACCGGCGTGACATCTATGCGGACATGGTCCAGACGCTTGCCGATCTCACCTGTTGGGCAATCGACGTGATAATACCGCGGATGAATATCACTCCGGACATGGGCTACGGCTGGGAGGATATATGCGGCAAGAGCGGCCCCCTGCTCAGCCCCCAGGTCTTCAAGCAGTGCGTGACGCCGGGCTACACGAAGATCCGGGAGAAGTTGGAGTCGTACGGCGTCAAGCTGCTGGGAATCGACAGCGACGGCGATGTCGATCCGCTCGCGGCCGCCTGGCTCGATGCCGGGGTCAATGTCCTGTTTCCACTGGAAATCGGCACCTGGAACGCCGATCCGATGGTGTTTCGCAAGAAGTACGGCCGGGAACTGAGGATCATCGGCGGTTTGAACAAGCACGCCCTGGAGGAAGGCCGTGAGGCCATAGATGCGGAGATCGAGCGTCGGGTCCCGTTGATGCGGGATGGCGGCTTCATTGTCCTGCCGGACCATTACATCACGCCGGCAACCTCGCTGGCGGACTACAAGTACTATCTCGACAGGATTCGCACGCTGCGGCTGTAACTGGCGATGCGTACCGCCGGGCAGCTGGCGCCGGCGGTATGCTATCCGGCGTCGATCTCACTCAACCGCACCGGCCGATTCTCTTCGAGTGACTTTTTCGCGGCGTGTCCCATGACCACCGGAACGCGGGCGTCGGTGCCGGTCACCGATGGTGTTTTTCCCTCGCGAACGCATTCGATGAACTCGATCATCTCGGCAAGATAGGCGTCGGCGTAACGCTCGGCGAAGAACCACAGGGGCGGTGCTGTATGCACGCCGTCGGTATTGCTGTGAATCGTTCTGTCCAGGGTGTTGTTCGAGGTTGCGGCCATGCCCCCGGAGCCGAGCACCTCGGCCCGTTGGTCGTAGCCAAAGACCGCCTTCCGGCTGTTGTTGATCGTGCCGACGACGCCGTTTTCAAAGCGCAGCACGGTCGCTGCGGTATCGATATCGCCGGCCTTGCCGATTTCAGGGTCTACCATTGCGGTCCCGGTCGCGTAGATTTCGCTCACCTCGCTGCCGATCAGAAACCTGGCCATGTCGAAGTCATGGATGACCATATCCAGGAAGATGCCGCCGGAGACCTTGATGTATTCAATCGACGGCGGCCCGGGGTCGCAGCTGATGATGTGCAGCAGCTGCGGCGTCCCGATCTTGCCGGCGGCGATTATTTCGCGGAGCCGCCGGAAATTTGTGTCGAACCGGCGCATGAACCCAACCTGCAGCCTGACCCCGGCACGGTCCACTGCCGCGAGGGCCTGGTCGATCTTCGCCAGGTCGAGATCGATCGGCTTTTCGCAGAAGATATGTTTGCCGGCAATCGCCGCCTCCTCGATCATCTGTGCGTGCATGTTGGTGCTGGCACAGATGACGACCGCTTCGATGGCCGGATTCTCCAGGATCACGCGATAGTCCTCGACTGCAGCGTCCACGCCGCAAGCGGCAGCAACTTCCTTGGCCGCCTCCAGCCGGGAATCGGCAACCGCGACGAGCTCGGTATCGGCAATTCGCCGGGCCAGGTGTTCGGCGTGCAGTTTGCCGATTCGGCCGGCGCCGATCAGGCCGATAGTGATTCTTCTCATGATGTGACGGGGTTTGTGGTTTGCGGTTTCCGTGACCTGAAACTTGACAATTGAAACCTTGATTCAGAATTCATTGAACACTTCGTGCCCTTGGCGCGGGGCGCCGTCGGCACCGATGAACGACATGTTTCCCGATCCGCTCATCGGCCCGAATTCCGGGGCGTACGAGTATGCCGTCAGGCTGTGGTGCAGCACGTACGCCAGCCAGCCGATGCCGCGCTGTTTCAACTGGCCGAGCGTGTAGCGAATAATCTCCACATGCTCCAGGTCATCGACCGCGCCCCAGCAGGTCTCGGTCGCCAGCAGCGGCTTGCCGGTGTCAGCGGCAAAGGCGGTATACTCATCGAGCCGCTGTTCGAATATCGATTTGTCGGGAATCCTGTTGGGCGGTTTGTCCGGCCAGTACGGGTGAATGCTGAGGACGTCACTGATCGGCTCAATCTGTCGAAATCCATCGAGGCCGTGGTTGGCGTGGATGCCGACCGTGACCGGGGCGACTGCACCGAGCCGTTTGCAGGTATCGTAACTGTCCGTCAGCCAGCCGAGTTCGGCCGCCACGATCTCGGCTATCGCACCGGGGGCGCCGGCATATGAAAACGGCTCGTTGCAAAGGTCCCACGCAAAAATTCGCGGGTCCGCGGCATGCCGGCCGACGACCTCCTCCAGGTACGGCCCGAATCGCCGGTCCGGCGGCACCGAGCTGATGCCCGGCATGAAGTGGTCGATGTATATGCCGCCATAGTCGGCGAGCATGCTGTGCCAGCGATTGAAGAGGACGGGCATGACCAGCAGGTCATGCCTGGACGCGATTGCCAGCGCCGCCTCGAAGTTGTCCAGGAAACGCTCCGGGCCGCGCGTAAACGATTCCCATGAGAGCCATAACCGAACGGCATTGATCTGCGGGAAATACGCCTTGCCGCGGCCGAGCTCCTGGTCGACGACAGCGGCGTCGAACAGCTGCCAGATTTCGAACCCGGTGCGCCCGTAGCTGGGTTGATAGTTGAACCCTCTGACGGCTGGATAGTCCAAGCTGTACCTCTGTTCTGTCACAGGACAGGCCACAATGAACGGTGATCGATTCCCGGCGCCGCCGGATACGCAGTTCATGGAGCTTCTGCTTCCCGGCAATCAATTCAACTCGACATAAGAAAGGGCGGCGTGCGCCTCGAAAAACTCTGCGACTTGTTCATAGCTTACAGCGTTGGCGGTTTCGCAGCCAACGGCGTCGGCAATCTTGGCCAGCGTCCGCTTGCCGTCAGCCCAGAACAGGGCCCAGGCGGGCAGTCCGCTGTGTTGAATTTGCGCGGCGATAAGCGGCGGTGTGTTTTCGAGTGTCGGCGCCAGGGGGGTGAGCCGTCGTGGCACTCGCCTGGCGCCCGGCGGCAGGCGCTTGCGGGCGCGCCCCTTTTTCGGTATTGCCGCGGCGGCCTCGAACACCCGGCGTTCATCATCATTCAGAATGCCGACGGCCTCGTCGTCGGATATCCAGCGTTTCAGCCGGTCCATGCCCTCCCGGTGTGTGTCCTGCAAGTAATGCACTTCTGCCGGCGAACAACTGTTCTTCGTGCCGGCGAGCTGTTGAATGATTCGATCAGTTTCCGACTTCGCCAGTTCGATCACCTCCCGGCGGCCCGCGTCCGCCAGGTAATAGAGGTAGCCGGCCATGGCGGCGGTGCAGGAGGACAGTCCTCTCCGGCTCAGGAAACCAGGGGTATCCTGCGAACTGTGATAACCGTCCCACAGCTGGTCGGACTTGGAGCGGTAGCAGGTGTTGATCCAGGGGCACGGGAACCCGTACCGCGGATCTCCCATCAGGGTGTCCATCGTCGAGACAAAAGGGCCGGGGGCCAGCCGGTAACCGGGCTTTCCCAGGCGCAGCGTCGCCCGGATGACAACCGCACCGATTCGATCCACAAAGCCGGCGGACATCGGAATGGTCGACCGCCAGTTCAGCCGCCCGTTGCACAGGTCGGGCCGGGACCCCACGGAATCAATGCAGACACCGGCCAGGGGTGTTTGCAAGCGCGGCACAGTTTCCAGGTAATTAAAAAAACCGTAGCTTTCATAGGCGTGGAGCAGTCGAATCGTCCGCCGTGGCCGGGGCAGTCGCCCGGCGGCGATCAGCTTTTCAATGACGCGGGCGATCTCCAGGCAGGCGGCCACCCCGGAGGCGTTGTCGATGGCGCCGGGTTCGGCGCTGTGCGCCAGTGCCCAAACCTCTTCTGCCGAATCGTCGCGGCCGCGCACAATGCCGCCAACCACATCGTGGGTGCCGACGTAGCGGCGGGTATCGACCTTGATCAGCAGGCTCAGGCCGCCATGTGTCCGCATCATGGCGCGGAGCTTCCTGCCGCCGTTCTCGGAAAGCACCAGCCCCACCAGGCGCACGGCGGCGTTCTCGATCGGGATGCCGCCCCAGCCGAACTTGAGCCAGGCGGTCGCGTCCGGGTGGCCTGCTATCGGCTTGTCGGAGATGACCCCGGCCGCTCCCGTGGCGGACAGCTGCTTCAATGCGGGCCGCGGATCCAGCCGTGTCAGGACCATTTTGCCCGCGAGCGCGCCGGGCGCAATGCTGCCGAGCTCGGCCATGGTATCGACGATGACCAGTTCAGTGACCAGCCCGTTCTCCGGCGTACCGGTTGTCCACTGAACGACGTGCCAGGGGTTCTCGTGGTAGTCGAGCACGCGGCAGCGAATCGGGTGGATCACGTCGACGGTGGCAGCACGGATATCCTGCGCTTCCTGGATGATCCACCGGCCGGAACCGATTCTGCCGCCGGTCTGAATCGATTGAACCCCCACTGCGGCACCGGCGCGCTCGTAACGGTCGACCAGCGTCTCCGTCGTTTGATGAAAACGGTCGAACGAGTTCCAGCGATCCGTCGCCACAATTGCCGCCACATCGTCGAGGATGCGCCGTCCGTTCGTTGCTTTCTGAAGTACGGGCAGCACGGTCCGGCAAAACGCTGAGAGTGAGCGCGGTGTCTGATATCTCATTGGTCGCGATACCGGATGCAGGATTCGTGATGTGGGAGAGATGCGAAATACGCGATATGATACACTACGTGTCGTATGTCAATGATCAAAGACGCGTTATGATAAGCAACATGAAAGACTGCAAAATTCGAATCGACGTTTCGCGCGGCAGCTTCAAGACGGTCGCGATTGCCGCCCGGTCGGAGAAGAAAGTCAACTGGTTCGTGCCCGATACCGATGCCGATGCGGTGACGGAATGTTACGCTGCGGTCGAGCTCCGGAACGGCATCCGGACGTTGTGCAGGAATGCGGATCGCACCGCCGCCGCCGTCAGCTTCGTGGTGCCCGGCGGAAACCCCCGATCGGCTGGGCTGCGGATCGTGCTCGGCACGCCGTCGTCGAATCCGCGGGTCGCGGCGTTGCAGGATGCGGGCGGGATGAAAGGGGTGAGCCATTCCGAGGGATACCTCATCCTGGCGAGCCGGGAGGCCCGTACCCGTCTTCTGTACATTGCCGCACTGACCCGCAACGGCGTGCTCAACGGCGTCTACCGCTATCTCGAGGAACTGGGCCTGGGCTGGACCAGCCCGGGCTGCGTCCAGGCGGCCTGGCCAAGGCGTGTCGTGTTCTGGAAGGACGACCTGCGCCTGGCGGAAGCCCCGCGATTTGAATCCAGGGGCTTCTACATCGGCAGCGCCCGCCATCCGGTAACCGAGGACCTTCTCGTTTGGATGGCGAGAAACAGGATGAACTATTGCGCCTGGCCCAGCACCCATCCGGCGCTGGCCAAGAAACTTGGCATTGGCATCATGGTCGGCGGCGACGAGATGCATCTCAAGTTCGATCCGGACCACATTTTCAAGAAAGGCAAGACCCTTTACGAAGCCCATCCGGAGTGGTTCGCGCTGCGCAATGGCAAGCGCGACCGGTGGCCGGGGGTTATTTGTGTGTCGAATCGGGCGGCCGTCAACTACCTGTTCGAGCAGATCATGGCTTTCGTGATGCAGCATGCGGCCTGGCTCGATGTCTATGCGTTCGGCGGCTCGGATACCGGCAAGACGTGGTGTGAATGCCGGTCGTGCAAAAAAATGGGGAACGCCGCCGACCGTTATCTCCGGCTGGTGCATGAGATGCGGCGGCGCCTCGACGCCGAGTACGAGAAGGGGAACATCGACCACAGGATCATTCTCCGCTTCGAGGCTTATGACTGTAACGACAGCCTGCAGCCGCCGTCACGTCCGTTCCCGAAGGGCTTCGATATGGAAACGACCCAGCTGGAGATCTGGCCGATTCGGCGCTGCCAGGCCCATCCTGTCGACGATCCCGAATGCCGCGAACTGAACCTGCTTCACTGGCGTGCCATCCAGGGTTGGCACGGCAAGTTCAAGGGCCCCATTATTCAGGGCGAATTCTACAACGTCAGTGCCCTGGCCGACATGGCAACGGTCTTCTCCAAAACCATGGCAGCCGACGTGCCGACCTATGCGGCGAGCGGAGTCAGCGGCATGCAGTATATGCACGTGTCGCCGGGACACTGGGGGCCGCGGTCACTCACGAACTGGCAGCTCGCCAGGCTGCTGTGGGACCCCGGGCACGATTACGATTCGATGTTGCGCCGGTTCTTTCGCCTGCGTTTCGGGCCGGTCGCGCGGCCGGCGGAGAGGCTCTACCGCAAGCTGGACCTGGCGACCAGCAACATCATGATGATCAAGAGTGTCGTGGCCGGCAATCTGAACTGGAATCTGCGGCGAAACTACGGCGACTATGCCGCCGTCGAGTGGGACAACGCGGGCGGTTTGCCGATGCTCGAATTGTTTGACTTCGACCATCTCAGGCTGCATCGCCCCGACGATTCCGACGGCCGGATCGGCAACGGCCTCAACAACCTGGACGATATCGTCAAGGCGCTCGAGGAGATCGCTGCCGGCTTTCGCGGACTCCGCAAACAACGAAACCTGCCGGCGGCGGCAAGGGCGAATCTCGATGAAGACCTGACCCTTGTGACTTACACCGGGCTGCTGATCGAGCTGCACTACCAGTTCGCCCTCTTCTGGGAGGCGAACCGCTATGGCAATCGCCAGCCGGGTCCGCACAAGGCGCGTCTGCTGAGGATCGCCGCCCAGCTCGACCGCTTCGCGTTCCCGAAAGCGGCCATGGGTTCGTCGCGGCTCGCCAATGCGCTCGAACGCACCAACCTGTCGGCGCCGCTCAAGCGCTCCTTTGGCTATGGCAGCGACGGCGCGATCGCGCGGCAGGAGGCCAACCCCGGCGTGATAATTTGATGTTTGTCCAATCACCCAGTCACCCAGTCACCCAGTCACCCAATCACCCATGACACTACCCCGGCTCAACGTCACAGACGTGCTGATCGATATCGATGACACCATCACTTTCTCGAAATCGGAAGCATCTGGTGGCATCGGTTTTCTGCTCACCTTGGCCGACATCGTTGCGGAACAGGAATCAATCCCGCATGAAAGTGCGTTGGCGCGAATCCGTGAGATCGGCGATCCGGAGACGACTTGCCTGTTCACTTTCCTTCCGGAGTTGAACATCTCGCGTGAGAGGTACTGGCAAGCGTTGCAGGAATGGCTGTGCGACTCGGTCGGCGTGTACCCGGATGCGGAAGCATTGATCCGCGCGATCGCGGCGATGGGGATACCGCTTTACACCGCGACCACCAACGCGCGGATGGGCGCTTTGGCAAAGCTGGCAACGAGCGGCCTGGCGACGATCGACGGGTCGCCGTTTTTTACCGGTTACTTCGGCGGCGACGCGTTCGGCGACCCGATGGGAAAATTCACGCCGACCTTTTTCCCATCCATCCTGGAAGCGGCGGCGCTGAATCCGCAGACAACCCTGATGGTCGGCGATGATCCGCAGCATGACCTGGCAGCTGCCCTGGCTGCCGGGATCGAGCAGGTCATTGTGGTGCGCCGGGACCAGGAGCAGCCGCTGGTCAAGGAAGCAGACGGCGGCCTGTATGTGCAGTCACTGGAGCTGGTCATCGAGATGATCGGCTGAGGCTTGGCGTTTCCCCCGGCCGCTGCCCTCATTCGGCGGGCAGTCGGCCGATGACCGGCGCGACAGGGCGTATAGTTATCCCGATGTGCTAACTTGGGTAATACATGCCAACGATTGACCATAACCTCCTGCGAAAGCTGGCGTACGACGTGTACCGTGCGATGGGTGCGCCAGATGCCCAGGCACGCCTGGTAAGCGATTACCAGGTCGAGACCAACCTGATCGGCCACGACTCACACGGCTGCATAGCCGTGCCGCGCTTTGTCAACGACATCCGCAGCGGCAAACTCGTTCCCGATGCCGAGCCGGAGATCCTGCACCGGGACGGGCCGACTGCGTTGATGAACGGCCACAGAAGTTTCGGCCATTACAGTGCCAGCAACGCCACCGACCTGGCCATCACAGTTGCTCAGGAACTCGGGGTTGGTACGGTCGGCATTCAAAACTGCAATCACGTTGGCGCACTATGGGGATACGTCGAGCGGATTGTCAACGCGAACATGGTCGCGCTAATCATTTGCAGCGCCGGACCAAGAGGCGGCATGGTGGTGCCGTTTGGCGGCATCAAGCCTGCCCTGGGCGGCAACCCGATCGCCTTCGGCGCCCCGAGCAAAACCATGTCACCGCTGATCTGTGACATTTCCACCGCCGCTGTAGCCGGCGGCAAAGTGCTGATCGCCCTGCAGAACGGCGACCCGATACCGGACGATTGGGCGCTCAACGCCGACGGGAAACCGACCACAGACCCCGGTGAATACATGACGCTCGAACTTGAAACCATCGGTGCCATGCGCGGCTTCGGCGGTCACAAGGGATACGCCATCGCCCTCTTCGCCGAGATCCTCGGCGCTATGCTTACCGGCTACGGTGCGGCGTATCGGGACGACTACATCGAAGGCAACGGCACCTTTGTCATCGCCATCGACATTGCCCGCTTCGTCGATGTCGATATCTTCCGCGCCCAGGTAGACGCGTATTTCCAGGCCGTAAAGTCTGTCCCCTGCAGCGAAGGCACCAACGAGATTCTCATCCCCGGCGAGCTGGAAACCCGGGCCCGAGAGGAACGGCAGCGCGACGGCATTCCCTTTCTCGACGGCACGTGGCAAACCATCTCCGATACCGCAGCAGAACTCGGCGTAGACATACAGGCGGAATAAACTCCCGCAACAGTGACGATGCCTTGCTGTGCACGCCGATGATTCTGAAGGCGGCTGGTAACCGTCGGTCGAGGCAACAGGGGCACCGGTCACAGACGTCATCGGCATCATCTTCAAGGCCCGGCCCGGCCGGTTGATCCAACCAGTGCCCGTTTGCCATCGCTCGTCCTCCCGGAACGGCTTCCGGGTGCCGATCACCAGTGTTTGGCGACGAGCCGGTCGACAAAGGCTTTTTCCTGGGCCAAGACCTTCGCGTGATCACATGGAAAGTCCCACGCGAACGCTTCGTATTCCACCGCGATATAGCCGTCGAACCCGCCGGCCGCCATGGCGCCGATCAAGGCGTCGTAATTGATTTCCCCTTCGCCGAGCGGCGGGAAGATGATGTTTTCCGGGTCGCCCGCGGCATCTTTGGCGTGCATGTGAACGACCTGGTTCTTGAATGTCTCGAAAGCCTGGACCGGGCAGTCACCACGGAGGTAGTAATGCGCCGGGTCGAAGAGCACGCCGGCCGAGCCGAGCCCCTCGGCTGCCAGGAGCCTCTGCATCGTCTTGCTGTTGTAGATCAAAGAACCCGCCGGGCTGCCCGCCTCGATGGCTATGGTGATTCCCAGCCGGTCGGCCATCGGCAACACCTGCCGCAGGGTGTCGATCGCCCAGTCGAAGAACCACTGCTCGTAGCCGTAGGCGTCCTTGCCGCCACCGGCGGTGACGACGACCGCCGCCCCCAAATCGGCGGCAAGTTGAACTGAACCGGCCAGGAAGTCCGTGTTGGCTTGACGCTCCTGAGGGTCGCGCGCGCAGAGGTTGGTATGTGCGTTCAGCGCCCCAAAGGCGATGCCCGCCTGTGCCGCGTGCTGCCGTATACGGTCCCGCTTCGCCGCATTGTCGCTCGGGCTCATGTGCGGTGTCGGAATGGGAACAAACGGTGGTGCCAATTCCAGGCAGACGTCGATCGCGTCATAACCGTGTTCAGCCAACATGTCGATCGCCTGCTCGACCGGCAGGTCGCTCAGAAAGTTTGAATTGCAGCTGATTCCCTTCATGGCCTGATCTCGTGAATTGTTGACGTGACGGTTGGCGCTGGATGATCCCGGCTTCTCCCGGAACCGGGGCAGGGCAGTTGCCATGAGTCAACCTGGATTGTTCAGGCGTTTTCGAGCGCCCGGCAGGAAAGCATGAACTATCCAGGTTGGAAGAAAGGACGGGGAAAGAGTACACCGCAGCGGAGAACGTTGCCATTCTGCGCCGGCATTTTCCCCACCCGATCCACCCCGTTGCCCGGTGACAGGATCACGGCGCAAGCCGATTGGCAGGAGTCGGTCTCCGGGGCGACGTACTGTCGGGCGATCGTCAGCAGCTTGATCACCTGTTGCCGTCAGGAATTTGTATTTTGCATCCTTCGCGATCTTGTACTTGCCCGGCCTTGCCGCACATTCACTGAGCGCCTGTCCGCAGTTCCGTATTCATGCGGTGCCGCCTGCTGCGCGGGTTGGGCGATCAGCACCGGTGACCGGCTGAAGACCGAGCCGCGAGCGCGAGAAAATCAAAACTGTTCGATCCGGGAGGAGCACATTATGCTGACATCGATCGCCGGCAAATCTGTTATTGTTACCGGCTCCAGCAAGGGGATTGGCAAGGGAATCGCCGGCGTCTTTGCCGAAAAGGGTGCCAAGGTGTTAATCGTGGGTCGCAACCTCGATTCGGCGCAGGCGACCGCCGCGGAAATCAATGCCGCCGGCGGCACGGCCGCCGCATTTTCGGCCGATGTCAGTTCCTGGGACGATATGCAGCAGATGGCCGAAGCCGCGGTCGAGCATCTTGGGGGAATCGATATCCTGTGTTGTAACGCCGGGATTTTTCCCGATGCGAAACTCAGTGAGATGACCCCGGAGCAGTGGGATGAAGTCATGGGCGTGAATCTGAAGGGAACCTTCCTCGGCGTCCGCGCCTGCCTGCCGAAAATGAAAGAAAGCGGTGGCGGTCGGGTCATCGTCACCTCATCGATCACCGGTCCGATTACCGGTTACCCCGGTTGGTGCCATTATGGCGCCAGCAAGTCCGGTCAACTCGGGTTTCTCAAGACCGCTGCCATCGAGCTGTCACCGCACAAGATCACCATCAATGCCATCATGCCGGGGAACATTGAGACCGAGGGGCTGGATGACCTTGGCGAGGAGTACCTGCAGAAGATGACGGAGTCGATTCCCATGAAGAAGCTGGGAACGGTCGAGGACATTGCCTATGCCGCCCTGTTTTTCGCCTCGAAGGAAGCGGCCTATATCACCGGGCAAACGCTGGTCGTCGACGGCGGCCAGGTCTTGCCCGAATCCCTGATGGCGCTCGAGGAAATTTGAAAACGGCTTGCCGTCACGGTCGACCCAGGGTTACGGATGAGCGAAATCGATCACATCACGCATGAAGAGCTGATGTCCCGGCTGCACCGCATGGCGATGGCGGCACTCGCCTGTTACCCGCTCAATCCGGCCGCGACGGTGTCGATGATCAACCATTCTGAAAACACCACTTATCGCGTCGACGACCCGGACACCGGCGGTGTCACCGCTTTGCGTCTGCACCGGGAGGATTATCATTCCGCCGGCGCCATCGGCTGCGAGCTTGCATGGATGGCCGCCTTGCGGGATGCCGCGGGCGTCATCACCCCGGTGCCGATCCCGGGCCACGACGGTGAGCTGGTGCAAAGCGTCTCCATTCCCGAGCTGCCGCGGCCGCGGAATTGCGTGCTGTTCGACTTTTTGTCCGG
This sequence comes from Lentisphaeria bacterium, assembly GCA_030754995.1. GTDB lineage: Bacteria > Verrucomicrobiota > Lentisphaeria > JABSQK01 > CAJWLW01 > CAJWLW01. The sequence goes on along the minus strand of JASLZG010000076.1, from coordinate 4,217 downwards.
CGCCGAGCCGGACGAGGACGAGCTCGTCGATTCATTCCTCAGCCTTGGTGCGATCACTGCCAAAGTTCACAACCACTCGATCGGCTGGACGCGTCCGGACGATTACCAACGCCTCCATTGGGATTTCGACCATTTGATCGGCGCAACCCCGTACTGGGGTGACTGGATGGAAGCCCCGGCCCTGGACAGCGAACGTGCCAGCCTGCTCGAGGATCTTGTGGCGATGATCCGCAACCGGCTCGAAATCTACGGGCAGGCGCCCGACTGCTTTGGGCTGATCCATGCCGACATGCGCCTGGCCAATCTCCTCATTGACGGGCCGGTGACCAAGGTGATCGACTTTGACGACTGTGGATTGGGCTGGTTCCTGTATGATTTTGCCACCGCCTTGAGCTTCATGGAGGATCGCCCGGACGTACCGGAATTGACCCGCTCGTGGATCACGGGTTATACGACGGAGCGACCGTTGCAGCCGCAGGACCTGGCGGCAATCCCAACGTTCCTGATGCTGCGCAGAATGGCGATCATGGCCTGGATCGGGTCCCATGCCGATACCGATCTTGCCAAGGAACTGGGGCCGGAATATACGGCCGGGACATGTGCCCTGGCGACTCGATACCTGGCCTCCGACGGCGACACAATCGAGGGTTGATCCGATGGGAAAACCCGTAGGCATGATGAGTCCGGAAAAAGCGGCGTTCCTCGAGCGCTCCAGGAAATTCTGGAATCCCGGCAAGACCCAGTCCTGGATCGACTTCGGGATCGACCTGGTAATCGACCGGCGGGAGGAATATTTCCTCTACGATATGGACGGTCACCGCCTGATCGACGCGCATCTCAACGGCGGCACGTTCAATCTCGGCCATCGCAACCCCGAGTTGATCGACACACTGACCGAGGCGATGACCCGTTTCGACATGGGCAACCATCATTTCCCGTCGCTGGTGCGGACCGAGCTGGCCGAGGAACTGGCGCGCACGGCACCGGGAGATCTGCAATACACAATCTACGGCAGCGGTGGCGGCGAGGCGATTGACATTGCGCTCAAGACCGCCCGCCATGCCACCGGGAAGCGAAAAATCGTTTCGATCATCAAGGCCTACCACGGCCACACCGGATTGGCTGTCAAGACGGGTGACGAACGGTTCTCCAAGCTGTTCCTCAGTGATGGGCCGGCCGACGAGTTCGTCCACGTGCCGTTCAACGATCCCGAGGCCATGGAAGTCGCCTTGTCCGGCAGGGACGTCGCCTGCGTGATCATGGAAACCATTCCCGCCACCTACGGCTTCCCCATGCCGGAAGCGGGGTATCTGCCGGCCGTCAAACAGCTGTGTGAGAAGTACGACGCCCTGTACATCGCCGACGAGGTGCAAACCGGCTTGATGCGTACCGGTGAACTCTGGGGCATTACCAAGTACGGCGTGGAACCGGATATACTGGTGACCGGCAAGGGCATCAGCGGCGGCATCTATCCGATCGCCTGTGTCGTCGTTGGCAAAGACCACGCCGGTTGGCTGACGGAGGACGGCTTCGGGCACATGGCAACCATGGGCGGTGCGGAACTCGGATGTGTCGTCGCACTGAAGGTGTTGGAGATCGTTCAGCGCGACGAGGTGCGGTCGGCGGTGCGATTTACCGCGGATTACATGAGCAAGCAGTTGACGGCCATCCGCCAGCGCCATGATGATTTCTTTGTCGGCATTCGACAGAACGGCCTGGTGATGGGGCTGGAGTTCAACCACCCGAAAGGCGCCATGGTTGTCATGAAGGCCCTTTATGAAAATGGTGTCTGGGCAATTTTTTCCACGCTCGACCCGCGGGTGCTGCAGTTCAAGCCGGGCTTGCTGATGACGCCCGAACTCTGTGAGGAGCTGGTCAATCGAATGGAAGTAGCAATCGGACAGGCACGCACCGAGGTGTTCGGCTAAGGGACGCCGCCACCTTTAATCCATATCACAAGCCAGCAACCGGAGACGACAATGTCGGAACCGCTTTTCCCAACAACTGTAATCGGCAGCCTGCCGCGACCGATGTGGGTGCGTGAACTCATCGAGGACCGCAAGGCGGGCCGCATCAGCGAAGATGATGCCGGGCCGCACCTGGACCGGGCTGTCGAGTCCGCCATCGAGTTGCAGGAGCGCGCCGGCATCGAGGAGATCACCGATGGCGAGTGGCGTCGCGAAAGCTACGTCAAATTGTTTGCCGAACGTGTGCGCGGCTTCAAGGCCGACCTTTTGCCCAGCGGCGGGCTGCCGTATCCGGCGGTCGTCGAGCCGCTGGAATACTACCGGCCGCTGGCGCTGGAGGAGCTCGCCTATATTCGGCCGCGTACAGAACGGCGCGTCAAGGTGACGCTGCCGGCGCCGTTCATCATCGGCTGGCGCATGTGGCACCCCGAACATTCGAAAAAAGCCTATCCCACACGTGAGTTGCTCATGGAGGCCTGCGTGCCCATCCTGCGTCAGGAAGTCGAGCAGCTGCGCGACGCCGGTGCCGACACGGTGCAGCTCGACGAGCCCTGGCTCGCGGTGTTGGTCGATCCGGCCTACTGCCGCGACTACGGGATCGACAACTCGCGCAAAGAGATGGACCGGGCAGTTGAGTTGGTGAACCAGGTGGTGGACGGCATCGACGGCATCAGTACCGGCATGCATCTCTGCCACGCCCACTTCGACCGGAAGCACGGCGCCGAGGGTGCCTATGACCCGATCATGCCTTCCCTGCACAGCGCCCGCGTCGACATGGTCTCCCTGGAATACGCGACGCCAGTGGCTGGTGGTGTCGACTCGCTGGCCAATTTTCCCGACAGTGTTCGGCTCGGTTTCGGTTGTGTCGACCACTGTGACCGCAACGTGGAAACGCCGGCGGCGATCATTGCCCGTGTCGAAGAGGCCATGCGCCACGTCGACCGCAGCCGTATCGCCTTGCATCCGGACTGCGGGTTTGCGCCGTCGGTGCAGAACCCGATGGATCTGGACGAGGCTTATCTCAAGCTCAAGGCGATGGCTGAGGCGGCCGTCCAGCTGCGCGACAAGTACGGTTGAACAGGGCGCCTGCCGTCGAACCCGACACCTGAAACCTGAAACCTGACCCCTGACCCCTGGAACCTTTCCCCATGGCCCACGACACCAACAGAATGGTCCTGGATGCACTGCCGGCTAACGAGCAGGCGTTTTGGCAGGACGGCCGCAACTGCTTCTTTCTGGGGCACGATGCCGACGGCGCTACGATAGGCGAGAATCTTGGCGATCCGGATGGCTATGCCGCCCACGCACCGGTTGATTTGCAGGAAAAAGCAGCGCCGTACGCACTCGAGATCATGGGCGTGCCGTTCCATTGCTTCTGGGTCGAGGCGATCGGGTCGGAGACGACGGAGAGCGGCGGTACCTGGCAGACGGATACGGAGCAGAACTGGCGCTTTATCATGACCGGCCTCGACTACTATCTCGCGGCGGTTGTCCGTTGTGCGAAAGCAGGCAATATGCGGGATGCCGCCGGGTTCATGAACTGGCTATGTCATGTCTTCCAGGACAACGCCGGGTTCATGCATGCACTGCACGGCCCGGCCGGTGTGCATCCGTTCATGTTCAACGAGTTCTTCCCGCCACCGCCCGACCTGCCGCACGGCAGCGCCAGTGCCTTTCTCGGTGAACGCGTCCCCGACGTGGACCTGGCCGGATACAGGCCACGACTCCTTGGATCATCCGTTGCCGAGGCGGCGTTTCATCTATACCACCGCTACCGCGAGGTGAATCGCCACAGCCGCCACAACCTGATCCTCCTGGTCCAGAGCAGCTATGCCCGCGACCAGGCGGGCGAGACGGCGATCCGCGCCGCCATCGCCACCAAGCTTGCCGAGCTGCTCATGGACGTTTTTCACACGGTCTATTGTCTCGCCACGGATTCCTTCGCCGATGCCGCGGCCACAGCCCTGGACAACGTCGACATGACCGACCTTTTCCCGGTTGAATACCCGAACCATCTCGGCGGCTGTTACGGCGTCGCATCACCGATCGTCAAACGCTTTTCACTGTCCGACAGAACGACAACCGTGCCGCTTCGCCTCTTGCTGGAAGACAACGGCGAGCGCCGTCCGGTCACTTTCGATGCCGGCCTCGGGACGGGAGCCCATTATGAGTACGTCCTTTCCTACGGCATACCCAGGGGCGTCTATCAGCGCTGCGAGCTGGCCGTCGGACTGCACGCGGAGCTCGGTG
>JASLZG010000075.1:16461-16787 GCA_030754995.1 Lentisphaeria bacterium | reverse complement strand
TCTGCCAGACGATATGGCGCTCACCGGTCAGCATCAGGTCGATGACTTGCCGCTGGTTGGCAAGTGGCACGGCGGCGTACTGGCAGCTGCCCTCATAGGCGCCGCGGAGCCGGGCGTTGATGTCGCCGACGTCACGGGTGCGGCCGTCCAGGAGCATGTCGCCGATCACCGCGCACCGGTCATTGAGCTCAAAGCCTTCCCGCAACGTTGCCAGAAGAACGACGAACGCCAGACTGGAGGACGGTACGTCCTGCGGCAGATAGCGGTCCGACAAACTGAAGTCGACGGTGCTGTCCGACGGCCACTCGTCGCCGTATAGACTGCCG
>JASLZG010000075.1:8523-16451 GCA_030754995.1 Lentisphaeria bacterium | reverse complement strand
CGCACCCATGTCCCCGTTGATTTCTTCGGCGGCCCGGGCAGGCTGCTGCGGCGCCGCTTTTGGTGCGACTCTGGCAGTCAGTATCGCCTTGAAACCGACCGGCCGGGTGTCGCCGAGTTTCAGCAGAACGGTGGTGACGCTCGCCTGGTTGCGGCCGAACTCGGCACCCATGGAAGTGGCTCCGAGGCAAATGAGCAATATTGAAAGGCAACGGTACATGTCGGAGAGGATGTCGAAGGGTTTGAAAGTGCCATACTCTATCGCGTCTCCGATCACGATGTAAGTTGCAACGTTCCGTCGTGTCTCCATATTAACGGGTCGAATCAACTGACTGCCACCCACACCCGAGGACCCCATGACCAACTGCACGATCTCCACATCACGCGGCGACATTCAACTCGAACTGTATGCCGACAAGGTCCCGAACACCGTCGCCAATTTCGTCAAGCTCGCCGCCGACGGCTTTTACGACGGCCTGAGCTTTCATCGCGTGATCGATGATTTCATGGTTCAAACCGGCTGTCCTGAAGGTTCCGGTCGCGGCGGTCCCGGATACCAGTTTGAAGACGAGTTCCATGCCGAGCTCCGGCACGATGGTCCCGGAGTCCTGTCGATGGCCAACTCCGGGCCGAATTCGAACGGCAGCCAGTTTTTCATCACCCATATCGCAACGCCGTGGCTCGACGACAAGCACAGCGTCTTCGGCCGCGTCACCAACGGGCAGGACGTCGTCAATGCCGTTGAGCAGGGCGACCTCATGGACAAGGTGTCGATCGAGGAAGTGTAAGAAAGGGGCTCGTCAGGTGCCAGGTCTCGGGTGTCAATCGGGGATGCTTGCCACCTGCCACTGGCCACTTGCAGGGGCCGCTGAGTCGGTCGCAGGACCGTCTTTTCCTCATGCCTGAAACCCGATACCTGAAACCCTACCATGCCTGAGTTCGTCTCAATCGTCGGGGCCCGGCCGCAGTTTATCAAGGCTGCGGTGGTGTCACGGGCGCTCGGCGATGCCGGTGTCGACGAGTGGCTGTTACACACCGGCCAGCACTACGACGACAATATGTCGAGGGTTTTCTTCGATCAGCTCGGACTGCCGCAGCCAGACCAGAACCTGCGGATCGGCGGCGGTTCGCACGGGGTGCAGACGGCACGGATGCTCGAGGGGATCGAAGCGGCTTTAGTCGACCGCCGGCCGGCCGGCATGCTGGTTTACGGCGATACCAATTCGACGCTCGCGGGCGCGCTTGCCGCGGCCAAGCTCAATATCCCGGTCGCCCACGTCGAGGCCGGCCTGCGCTCTGGTGATCGTGCCATGCCGGAGGAAGTCAACCGCATCGTTGTCGATCATGTCGCCGCGGTGCATTTCGTTCCCACCCAGGCGGCCGTCGACAATCTCAGGCGTGAAGGCGTCGCGGCCGGCGGTATCCACCTGGTTGGTGACGTGATGTACGATGCGGTCCTGCAACACGGTGCCCGCGCCGAGGCGGAAAGCACGATCCTTGCCGAGACTGGTGTCGCACCGCAGGGATACATACTGGTCACCGTCCATCGCGCTGCCAACACGGATGATCCGCAATGCCTGCAGGCGATTTTCGCGGCCCTCGAGACGATCAGTCACGAAGCGCCAGTGGTCGTGCCGGTGCATCCGCGCACGCGCCAGGCGCTGTCGCAGGCGGGCGTGGCATTGGCTTCGCCGGCGTTGCAGATGATCGATCCGGTCAACTATCTCGACATGCTGATGCTCGAGAAACAGGCACAACTGATCGTTACCGATTCCGGCGGTGTACAGAAGGAGGCGTTCTTCTGGCGTGTCCCCTGTGTCACGCTGCGGGCCAACACCGAGTGGGTCGAGTTGATCGAAACCGGCTGGAACCGCCTGCTGCCGCCGACCTCTGCCGACAGTATCGTCGCCGGCATTCGGGCCGCCCTGGCAGGGAAGGGCGGCGCCCCGGACGCGGCGCCTTACGGCAACGGCGATGCCGCGCAGAAGATCGCGGAGATCCTCCGTGGCGGGCTTCCAGGTTAGAACGGGCCTCGGCCAGCCGTTCAGTTCTTCACGAAACCCACGCAGGGTTCCGTTCTACTCTCCCTGTCCGTGTCTCATCTCCGTATCGATGAGCTTGAGCAGTGCATCGATCTTCACGCCCGCCGCAGCATTCTTCGGGTTCAGCCGGAGGATGTTCTTTTGCGCCATGAGTCCCAGGCGATATACTTCGGCGCGGGCGGCACCCGGTTCGACCTGACGAGCGTAGGTGTTGCAGAGATAATCGAGAGAAACATAGGCCTGCTGGTAATCCGGATCGATTGTCCGGGCCCGCTCCAGCATCTCGATCGCTTCCCGGTACTCACCCGCCTGGGTCAGCAGCAGCCCGAGGTTGGCGAGCCTGTCGGCTTTCGGCAACCGCGAGACCGAGTTGCGCCAGGCGTCGATCGCCGCCGTGTTGTCACCGCGCTTGGTGTAGATGTACGCGATGTGATCGTTGGCCGTGCTGTGATACGGTGCCAGTTTCAGGGCCTGTTGCAGATGCCCGTAGGCCGCTGCGAAAAGCTCGCCGCGTTCCGGGTCCTGCTTTTTCTTTTTATCGGCCTTGTCCCGAAGCTCGGCGGCAATGCCGATTATGGCCTTGACGTTTTCCGGGTAATACGAAACGCACCGGGCGAACGCGGCGATCGACTGGTCATGCTCATCCAGTTCGGCGTGCGACACGCCGAGATTGCACATGGCATCTTCATAGTTTTCCTGGATCCTCAGCGTTTCCTCGAAACGTTTGATCGCATTTCGGAATTGGCCTGTACCATCGGCGCCTTTGAGTCGGAGCTTCATTCCTTCTTCGAAGTAGGCGTTACCCAGATTATACCGCGGCCGCGCCTTGTTCGGTGCCTTGAGAACACAATCCTGCCACAGCGTGAATGTCGTCTCCCACACCTTGTTGCGCTGCACCGTCGAGAAAATGAGCAACGCCGCGACAATGGCAGTCACCGCGCCACCGACGATCAACGGCGGTCGCAGCCGGTCGAGCAGCACGATGATCAGCAGGATGACCAGCAGCATCGGCAGATACAGCCGGTGCTCGTAGGCCATTTCAATGGCGATGATCGATGACTCCACCGCCAGGTTGATGAAGTACCACAGAATGCAGAATGCCAGGAGCCGGTGCTGTTTCGCCAGGTAGACAGCCAGGGCCAGAACGCCGATGACCGCCAGCACCGACAGCAGCGTAGTGATCGGCGCGATGAGCGACGTCGATGTGACGATGTGATGGTCCAGCGTCAGTCGTTCGGGCGATGGCAGGATGATCAGCGTGAGATAGAAAATCACGACCCGGAACTGCGTCATCATACGCTCGCTCATCGTGAAGTCGCGCAGCTCATAGGCCGCCGTTAAATGCTCGATCGGGTTCATTTTCAGATAGACCAGGGCGATTCCCGCGGTAATGGCCGCCGGGATCAGCCAGAACTTCAGATTCCTGACCAGATAGCTCGTACTCAGGTTGCGGAAGAAGAACCACTCAACCATAAAGACCAGGACCGGCAGCGTGATGGCGATCTCCTTGGTCCCCAAAGCCAGCAGCCAGCAGATCAGTGCCGTCGCCCAGGCGATCCTGCGGCGGCAGATGCTGCCCTCGCGCCTGCCGTACATATAGAGACACAGCGAGGCGAGCATGAACATCGTGGTCATGCTGACCATGCGCTGCACGATATAGGTCACCGCGTTGACATGCACCGGATGCACGATCCACACGATTGCCGTGGCGGCTGCCAGCCAGGCGGCATGACGACGACCGGACGCCGGACGGGATTCGGGCGTGTCCGGCTCAGATTTGCCGGTCTTGCGGCTGTAGCTGTTGACGATCAGCAATTGAAACACGAACCAATAGGCCAGCCAGCCGTTGACGATATGGATGGCGATATTGACGAGGCGATAGCCCGGGCGTTCCAAACCGTGCGCCAGATGATTGAGCGCGAAGCTCCAGTTGGCGATTGGCCGGCGATAGGAAAAACTGTCGAAACCCGCCGCTTTCAGGTTGCTCCAGGACAATGAGTCGATCTTGATCAGGGCGTTGTTTTGGATGTTCTGCGCGTCGTCGAAAACGAAATCATGGTCAAGCGTCGGCCAGTAGATGGCGACCGTCAGCACAGCGGTGACGAGGCAGGTTGCGAGGTGGATGCGTGTGGTCTTTTTCACGGTTCGATAACCCTTGCAGACTCTTGATTTCGCGTGAAACAAACGTAAACTTAACGTCTCATCCGCTGACCGCACAGCACGGGAATCGCTGCACGATGAATTTGAACAAGAGCGATATTAAGCCGGACGCCGGCGTGATACTTGTAGCTTCTGCGAGCCTGCTCGATCCCAATTTCAGCCGTAGCGTCATTCTGCTCTGCGATCACCAATACGACAGCACGTTCGGACTGGTGCTCAACAATGCCCTGCCGGTAACGATGCGCGACATCATCGAGTCGATCGTCGATTGGGATGCGCCGCTGTACTGCGGCGGACCGGTGCAGGAAAACTCGCTGCACTTCATCCACACGCTCTCCGACCTCGACATCGGCAGCCGGCCAATCACGCCCGAGGTGTTCTGGGGCGGCGATTTCGATCGACTCAGCAAGTTGATCGAGCAGGGCAGCGTCGACCTCAACAAGATACGATTTTTCGTCGGCTATTCCGGTTGGGGCGAAGGCCAGCTTGCCGACGAGATCGAACGCGATTCCTGGTATCTGATCAAAGGCCGGAGCGATACGATCTTCTGCGACGATTCACCGAATCACTGGCGGCGGATCATCCGCACCATGGGGCACGAATACGAAATCCTCGCAAACTTCCCCGACGACCCGCGCCTGAATTAGTGCTGCCGGGCGAATATTTTCCGCATAAAATGGCGCACGGTACCAGTACTGCGAAGTTTTCCGGACCGGCGCGTGTATGTATTGCCCGCTACCCGCGCAGCAGCCCGACAACCTCACCCGGTTCTGGAAAACGGTCCACTTTGTGCTTCGAAAAAATCTGCTTGCCATCGACGGTGACGTCGAACACGCCGCCACCGCCAGCTTCGAGTTCAACGGTTGCGTCGAATTCCTTTTCGAGTTCCGCTGCCAGACCGGCAGCTGTCGGCTCGTAGTTTCACTGGTTGCAGTAAAGGATATGCACGTTCATCGGGAGCCCTCCTGGGTGACCATGTAAATATACACCCAAACGACACTATAACCACCTTCCCCGCGTCCCCGGGGGGATTACCCAACCCACGCCTGCACCAGTTCGATGATACGGTCCGCGTGTTGTTCGTCGGCCGAGGTGCCCCAGGTTTCGCGCAGTGTCGCCGCGACGCCCGGTGCGGTGATCTCAGCATCCGGCTGCCGAAATCTCAAAGCCGCCAGAACGCCGCGTGCCATGTTGCGGGGTTCGATGCCATGTGCCAGCGCCAGGTGCATGGTGCCGACCAGGCGGTCGCCCCAGGACAACTTGCGCTGTGGGTCGCGGCAAATTCGCGCCACGGCATCCTGCAGAAACGGATTGTGCATGCGGATGAGCAGGTCCTCGGCATAGTCTCGAAACCCTGCCGGCGTAAACAATTCGTCACCTGTACCTGCGTACTTCGCAATCAATGCGGCGCCGCATTCGTCGATGAACGCCGTGCGGCCGATCTCCAGCAGCTCGCGGTCCGCAGCGATGTCGCTCATGGCGCTGTAGCCGCGCTCCGCGGCCAGGTACCCGAGCAGTGCGTGAATGGCGTTGTGCCCGAACAGTTTTGCCTCCTCGAACGGCAGCAAGTCCGCCTTCTCCCCAAACACCGGGATTCCCCGGGTGAAGCCGTCGAGCGTGATGCGGTCGATCTGGATGGCGTTGAACGCCTCGACCAGCACCGCCTTGTCGCTGCCCGGCGTCAGGCGGACCAGTCCCAGTTCCTCGATCGTTGCGTCGTCCGCAATGAGGCCGCTCATCTTGCCGATGACGGTGTTGAGGATCTGGAAGTTTCCTGGGATGTTCCCGAACTTGGCGATCGCAGCATTCAGGTGCCGCGCCGCGTAGTTGTTGTTTTCGCAGGCGTAGAGGATGCGTGGCTTGCGGTCATCGATATTCGCCGCCAGCGCCTGGGCGATGCCCTTCCCGTAAAAGTCGACGCTCGGTACGGCGGTTGCCAGCTCGTCGGCGTCGCGAACGGCCTGGGCGAGTGCGGGACGGTCTGCCTCGACCGTCGGGTTGAGCAATTGCAGGCCGGTCAGGTCGGCGCTTTCGACGCGGTCGGCGTGGGCGATATTGATGTGCACCGTACGATCGTTGGCGCGCACCGCGTCGACCAGGCCCTGATCGACCTCGGCAACCGTCAACGACGAAAAGTTGCCGGAGCACTGTGCCTCATAAACGACCAGCGCTGACTGGATCGGACCAAACCCGAAACCGACGAAGTTCTTGCCCATGCGATTTCCGATGTTGGACTATGCCGAAGCTGTCTTCAGCAATTCTGCCTCCGCTTCCGAGCACCACTGGCCGTCGTTGAGTTTGGCGGCGACCGTCGGCAAATGCTCGGCCAGCTGGCTCAGCGGAGTCAGGTCGAGGTCGTGGAGCTGCGGATAGACGATAATCTTGCCGGCCATCGTCCGGTTCTTGACCGCATCGATGCCGCTGGTGGCACCGGCCATGCCGGAGATGGCGTCGACGGAGCTGTTGGTATTGAGCTGGCCGTCGGTGACTTTCTGCAGCACGATCTTCATGTCACCGATGCTCGAGCCGCTGGTGCCGAACATGTAGAGGCCGTTGGCGATGTAGGTGTCCAGGTCGAGATGGTGTTTTACCGGTGCCGGGATACCGGCGAAAATATTGATCAGGGCGTTCGGCTTGCTGCCGGCGATTGCCTGCTCGACGAGCACCGAAACCGGCGCCATCAACGCCCAGTAACTGAAGGTGTCGTCGAGCTCTTCGCTTTTCGTGTTGACCATGCGCAACACGACGTTGTTGGCGGCTGCTATCGCCTCGCACTTGTGCGCCAGGGCCTGCAGCCGGGCCTCATCGAGGTCGGTGGCCGTCACGGAAAGGTCGCTGTGTCCGGAGCAGATGTTGCGGATCACGTGCATCTGCCCCATCGGCCCGCCGGCACCGACCACCACGACACTGTCGCCGTCGCGTACCTCCGGATGCTGCGGAACCCGCCCGTACCCCTCGGAGGCGTCGCTGCCCGTCGTGCCGACCCAGCGTGTAAAGCCGTAGTGCACCCGGCCAACGCCGACGTGGACCGGTTCACCGATGGACTCGCCGCCCAGCACGATGTTGATGATGCCGCGTACGGCCAGCTTGTCGTTCAGTGCATCGAGGTCGGCTTTGCTGCTGCCGAAGTAGATGACGTCGTCGAAGCCCTCGTCGGCGGCGTCTGCAATGTCATCGGTGAAAGTAACATTGCCGAGTGCCGCGACGGAATCGCGTTGCGACTCGGCCGTGACCGCCGTGATCGTGGCCGGCGGAGCATTGCCGTAACTGGCTTCGACACCCTGGATCTCATGGCCCGCCGCCGCGACGATCAAGAGACGGCCGCCGGGCAGGACGGTGGTGCGCTCGACGACGACGTACGAATCTTCGACGCAGGCCCACGGCTCGACGAGCGCCGCCTGTGAGGCGCCGAGATGTTCGGCGACCGGGATCAGAAAACGCTCGCCGTCGCGATCGACGACGACGCGCTCGTCCAGCAACACATACTCCTGCAGCGCCCCTTCGAAATTGTAACCGAAGGCGGCGTTCGAGCCGGCCGTCGGCAACTGCCGGAAATCCGCCTGGACCAGGCATCGTTCGCCGATCTCATGGTGCTTTACCTGGTCGCCGATCTCGATGATCCGGCACACCACCTCATGCCCGGGCACGGTCGGCTCGTCGTTGGGCACGTAGCTCGGGATCTCGTCGAGAATCTCCTTGGCGAGGCCGTCGACGATTTCACTTTTGC
>JASLZG010000075.1:0-8513 GCA_030754995.1 Lentisphaeria bacterium | reverse complement strand
CCGGAAAACTGGCTCAGCAGTTTAAGATCCGAGAAACACAGGCCGACACACTCGATCTTGGCGAGAATCTGATGCGGCCCGGGATGCACCACGGGTTTCGATGTGTTCAATGTCAACTCGTCCGGCCCGACCAGCTGGACGGCGTACTGTGTTGCGGGGATGGCCATTTTGGCAATTCAGGTTTAAGATTTACAGAAGGTGGGAGACGGCATCCGGAGGGCGACCGCCGCGCCACTCCTATGACAGCATGACCTGGCCGCCGGTGACCGGCAGGGCCTGGCCGGTTTCGTAGCGTTGCTCGACCAGGTACAGGATGCCTCGCACGACATCCTCCATGGTACAGCCGCGGCCCATCGGGATTTTCGCCTCGTATGACCGGCGCACGTCCTCGACACTTTTCGCGCCGGCCACCTTGCCGGCATTCAGGTACTGCACGAACAATCCCTTTTCCGGATCGGACCACAGCGTGCCGTCGAAGAAGTTGCCGGGACAGATGGCGTTGACCTTGATGCCGGAGGTCACCAGTTCCAGGGCGAAGGACTGGGTCAGGCCGATGCCGCCGAATTTGCTGCCGGCGTATGCCCCGTTGCGGTCGGACCCGATGAGGCCGGACTTGGAATTGATCTGGATAACGTCGCTTAGACAGTCGCTGGAGGCGTGGTGCTGGGTCGCCATGATCGGCGCCACTGCCTGGACACAAATGAAGTAGCCGTTGTAGTTGACGTCGGCCACTAAAGCGAAGTCGTCGGGGTTCATGTCGATGACGCTGCCAGCCCTCAGGACCCCGGCATTCGACACGAAAAGGTCGATGCCGCCATAGGTTCGCACGGCTTTGTGGATTGCGTCAGCCATCGCCGCGGAGCTGGAGACGTCGGCACCAACGCCAATGGCGCGGCTGGCACCGTGGCGCAGTGCCAGTTCCTCGGCGGCCTGCGCCACCCCCTCGGCGTTGACGTCCATGAGCACGACATGCGCGCCCTCTTCAGCGAGCGCCCCCGCAATGCCATTCCCGATGCCCTGCGCCGCGCCGGTCACGACCACGACGCGCCGGGCCATGCGCCCCTGCAACCCCTTTGCGGCGGCGACTTTCCGGCGAAACTGTTCCACTTCCCAGGCGTCGATGAACTCCCGGTCGCGCTGTGACAGGAAGTGGATATCGCCGAGGGTGCGGGACGTGAGCATGATCTTGATGGCGTCGGTGTACATCAGGCGTGTCGTTTCGGCAGCCTTGGAATCGTCACCGACCGAGAACAGCCCGAGGTCTTTCACCAGCACGATTTTCGGCGGGAACCCGGTCTTTTCAGCATGAGCGGCGATGGCGGCTCTCAGGGTCTCCGTCAACTGGTTGCCGGTGATTGCAGGATCGATGTCGAGCCATAGGGGAAAGGATTTGCAGTAGACGATCTGGTCCGGATTCAGCGGCCCGCTCCCGGCCATGGTTTTTCCGTCGGGATCGCAAACGAACTCCTGGACCACCGGGGAGTCGCAGAATTTGACGATCTTCGGGATGCCGTCTTCGGCCAGCAGCAGGCGCAGTGCCGGCGCGACCAGGTTTATCACCGACACAGTCGCTTCCGCAGGCATGAAGATGGGGCGCTGTGAAATCACCGTGGCGGAATGGTCGATGTGATCCGCCAGACAGGTGAGGAGCCAGTCGGTATCCTCGCGAATCTGATCTGGTTCGTCGGCCATCACGATGATGCCGTGATTTTGCAACAGGATCGCCCGCGGCTTGTCGCGGCCGGTGGCCTGGGTGTACTCGCCCAGTGCTTTGTGGATGACCTTCGACAGAATGTACCCGGGATCGACGAACGGGATCCAGATGATGTTGTCTTCGCCGTAGAGCTGCCGCGCCATATCCTCGCCGGCTTCCGAGCAGGTCAGCTTGTTCATCTGGGTCGAATGCGTGTGGACCACATAGCGCCCTGGAATCGCATGGTGCATGAGCGATTCGACCGAGCCGCGCTGGCCGAGTTCCGGACAAATCCGGGCGGCGTTCAAGGCGTCCTTGTATTGCGCCTCGCGCGCCGTCGGGTCGTCGCCGAACTCCTGTAGAAAAGTTTCCGCCAGTGCGGCGCGATCGAGCTCGACAAAACCCTCCGGCGACACCGTCGCCAACGAGGCGCCACTGGCTTTGACCCAGACACGTTCGTCGTTCTTGTACGATGTGTTGCCGCCGCCGGCGATGACAAACTCGACGCCGTCACCGTAGAAGTGGGAGATCTTTGTGATGACGTCGAGAGGCTCGTCGCTTGGATCAAAGGTTGGCCAGTGCATGATTCGGGAATGGGTGGTTGGGCTGGATTGACGGAACTTAAGTTGCTGAATTCATGGGTTGCGGTAGGCCTCGATCACGGCGGCGCCGAATCGGGCGAAGGCGTCGATGCGCTCGTCGGCAGTTGCGTGGCTGCGGTTCGGCACGCCGTTGCCGTCGACAAATCCGGGTTCGCCGATGTACCCGAGATATTGATGCGCCGCGACGACACAGGCGCCTTCCCAGAATATCTCTTTGACTGCTTCCGGTATCGGCGCGCCGCCGACGCAGGTTGGCTCGATGCCGATCAGGTCCAGCGTGTTGTGCTCGGTACCCGCAGTGACGATGAGGCCCGCCGTGCGCATCGCCGTGACATAGTCGGTGAGCACAGGTGCGGTGTTGCGGATCGGAATGTATTCGACGGCGTGGAAATCGTAGTTGCGCAGATGCGCCAGCAGCTTGTCGGGCGGATCTTCGAAAGCACAGACCGGTGATGTTCCGTCGGCCAGCGTCGGATAGCTCGGGATGCCGCCCAGTTCGAGGATCAATTCCGTTGCTTCGGGCAGGGTGACGAACGACTCCTCGGCAAAAGCCGGTTTGCCGGCCTTCATCAGGTGCGATCGAATTTCGCCCTGAATGCCGACATGGTCATCGGCGTCCTTGGCGTCCTGGCCGAGGATCGCCGCGACGATTGCCGGGCGCTCTGCTGAATCGGCCCGGTCGAAAACCGCCTCCTGGAAGGCCTGGGCGATGTGGCGCTCCTGGATGTAAACGGTCTCCCGCAGCGAACCGTGACGGTTGACGATCATGTCGACGACACCCTGCTCGTTGAGTCCGGTGTCGAAGCCACGGTCATTGCAGACGGCCCCGAGCTTCTCGATCATCGTTGCCATGCGGCCGCGATCGGCGTCGCGGATTTGCTGCAGCAGCGCCGCGGCGCGGTCGGACATGTTGACAAACTTCGTGATGCCCTTGCCGCATACGTACGTCTTGCCGGGATTGCCGGGATCGTTGACCTTGACGCCGCTGTCGCGAAGGTCGTCGATCATCACGATGATCTCGAGACCGTACATCGGGAAAATACTCTGGCCCGTAACCTGTTCGGTGAACGGGCCGTAGATGCTGTAGTCGTAGTAGTTGCTGACGCCGAGCACGCCGACCGCCTGGGCCGCGGCCAGATCCGTTGCCTGTGCCACGCTGTCGAAGGCGGAGAAATTCGGTGGCAGATGGATATGCGAGTTTACCGGGACCCGCGTTGCGGCAACGTCGATGGCTGCGGCGCGGTCGCGCAGGGCGTCGATTCCCGGCAGGCGGGCGAATGCGATGGAAAGCGGGTCGGTCATCGTGGCGGCAGAATTCGAGGTTGAGTTTGGTCGTGAACGCAACTCGCCAATCTATACGGGAAGCCCGGATATTCAATGGGCCTGGCCACTGCCCCGGCCGCTTGTGCGGTGTCCCCACGCCAGCCTGGGCGCCCGTCGGCTGCCGCGGCGACTGCCGGCCAAACCTCGATCCCCCGCGGCACTGCGTTTCACGGTTCCACGGAAGATTTTGCATTCCGGATAAACCGCAACTACCGTAAGCCCTTCCACGGATTATCCGGGCGTTTAGTTCAGCTGGCTAGAACGCTACCTTCACACGGTAGAGGTCACAGGTTCGAGTCCTGTAACGCCCACCAGGTCCCCCGCCGCTTTCTACCCGCTCTCGCAACTCCCGGAAACCCGGCTATCATACCAGTCCTGCAGTTGAACGAAGAGGTGCCTTGTGATTCCATTCAAGATAGATCTTTCCGGCAAAACTGCCGTGGTCACCGGCGGCGGTGGCATCCTTTGCGGTGCCATGGCGGAGGCCCTCGCCGAGTGCGGCGCCAATGTCGCGGTGCTCAGCAGAAAACTCGAAAACGCCGTGGCCGTCGCTGACCGGATCACGGCCGCGGGCGGCAGCGCCAGGCCCTATGCCTGCGACGTCACCGATCGTGACAGCATGGTGACTGCCAATGCGGCGATCGAGGCGGGATACGGCCCTTGCGACATCCTCATCAACGGCGCCGGAGGCAACGCACCGTCCGGAACCGCAACGGTCGAAGTGATGCAACCCGAACATCTGCAGCCGGCCGACGGCGTCCGCACATTTTACGAGCTCGAGCCCGAGGGTATCGACTTCGTATTCGACGTCAATTTCAAGGGCACCGTCGCGGCTACCCAGGTGTTTACCCGCGGCATGGCCGAGCGCCAGAGCGGTTGCGTCATCAACATTTCGTCGATGAGCGCCTTCACGCCGCTCACCAAGGTCGGCGCCTACAGCGCCGCCAAGGGGGCGGTGAACAATTTTACGGAATGGCTGGCCGTCCACCTGGCGGGGATGAACATACGCGTCAACGCTATCGCCCCCGGTTTTTTTCTGACCCGGCAGAACGAGGCGTTGTTGACCAATCCCGACGGCACCTATTCGCCGCGCGGCAACACGATTGTCGGCCAGACACCGATGAAGCGTATGGGGCGTGCGGACGAGCTGATCGGCTGCCTGCTCTGGCTGGTCTCGGACGAGGCCGCGAGTTTCGTCACCGGCACCGTCATCCCCGTCGATGGCGGCTTCAACGCCTTCAGCGGTGTCTAAAACCGCTTGATACCTGAAACCTCACACCGGCGCTGGCGCCGAAGCGGCACCGACCTTGACAATGGACCCGATTACAGAACTCAGGGGTGTCTCCAAGGACACCGACTTTTTCATCGGCATCGACAGTGACGGCTGCGTCTTCGATTCGATGGAGATCAAGCAGAAGGAATGCTTCTGCCCGAACTTCATCAAGTACTACGGCCTGCAGGAGGTCAGCAAGTACGCCCGCGAGACCTGGGAATTCGTCAACCTCTATTCCAAGACCCGTGGCTGCAACCGCTTTCTCGCGGTCCTCTTCTCGCTCGACCTGCTGCGCCACCGGCGTGAGGTGCAGGCGCGTAATGCCGACATTCCGCAATTGCCGCAACTGCGCGCCTGGATCGAAGAGGAGTCGAAGCTCGGCAATCCGGCGCTGCAAGCGAAAGTAGACGCTACGGGCGACGCCGAGCTCGAGATGGTTTACGCCTGGTCGATCGACAACAATGCCCGCGTCACCGACATGGTTCACGGGCTGCCGCCGTTTCCCGGGGTTGCCGATTTCCTCGCCGCCGTGCAGGGCAAAGCCGATGCCATTGTCGTTTCGCAGACGCCGCTCGAGGCGCTGGTGCGCGAATGGGAGGAGAACAAGATAGATCACCTGATCAAGATGATCGCCGGCCAGGAGCACGGCACCAAGACCGAGCACCTGAAGCACGCTGCCAGCGACCGTTACGCCGCCGAAAGGATCCTGATGATCGGTGATGCACCCGGCGACTACAAGGCGGCGAAAGGCAATGACGCGATGTTCTTCCCGATCGTGCCAGGCCGCGAGGAGGAGTCCTGGGCCGGGCTCAATGCCGAAGGCCTGGAACGTTTCTTCAACGGTACGTTCGCCGGAGAATACCAGTCACAACTGCTGGCGGCATTCGACGAGGCACTGCCGGAAAATCCGCCGTGGCAGTCATAAAGTTATCGTTACCATTCATTCAATCTTCCAACCTTCCTGTCTTTCATGAGTGAACAAGCTGATTTCGGATTGGTCGGGCTCGCCGTCATGGGCGAGAACCTGGTGCTGAACATCGAGAGCCGCGGCTATTCGGTATGTGTCTTCAACCGGACCACCGGCAAGGTCGACGATTTTCTCGCCGGCCGCGCCAGCGGCAAGAACATCATCGGTGCCCACAGCGTCGAGGAGCTGGTCGCGAAGCTGTCGCGCCCACGCAAGATCATGGTGATGGTCAAGGCCGGTCCGCCGGTCGACGCCTTCATCGAGCAGCTTCTGCCGCATCTCGACCAGGGCGACATCGTCATCGACGGCGGCAACAGTCATTATCCCGACACCATCCGCCGGACCGCTGACCTCGCCGGGAAGGGCATCAGCTTCATCGGCACCGGCGTCTCGGGCGGTGAGGAAGGCGCATTGAAGGGGCCGTCGATCATGCCGGGCGGCGATCCGAAGGCGTGGCCGGAAGTGAAACCGATTTTTCAGGCGATCGCCGCCAAGGTCGGGGACGGCTCACCGTGTTGCGAGTGGGTCGGCAGCGACGGTGCCGGGCATTACGTCAAAATGGTGCACAACGGCATCGAGTACGGGGACATGCAGCTGATCTGCGAAGCCTACCAATTGATGGGGGCCGGGCTCGGGATGAGTGCCCCGGAGCTGCACGAGGTCTTTGCGAAGTGGAACGAGGGCGTGCTCGATTCGTACCTGATCGAGATTTCCCGTGATATCCTCGCCAAGGCAGACGACGACACCGGCAAGCCGATGGTCGATGTCATCCTGGATACCGCCGGCCAGAAGGGCACCGGCAAGTGGACCTCGACATCCGGCCTCGATCTCGGTGTGCCGATTGCCCAGATCGCCGAGGCCGTGTTTGCCCGCTGCATTTCGGCGCTGAAGGAGGAGCGCGTTGCGGCCAGTGAGGTCCTGCACGGCCCGGACACGACCTTCGACGGTGATCGCGAGGCATTTGTCAATGATCTGCACGACGCCCTGTACGCTTCGAAGATCTGTTCGTATGCGCAGGGCTACCAGTTGCTGCGCGCGGCGGCCGAGGAGCACGGCTGGGAGTTGAACTACGGCGAGATCGCCCTGATGTGGCGCGGCGGCTGCATCATCCGCGCCGCCTTCCTGGAGAACATCAAGGACGCCTTCGACCGCAACCCGGGGCTCGCCAATCTCCTGCTCGATCCGCACTTCAGCCGGATCATCATGAAATCACAGGATGCCTGGCGCCGGGTCATCAAGACTGCGGTCGACCTGGGCGTGCCGGTGCCATCCATGAGCGCCGCGCTGAACTATTACGATTCCTATCGTTGTGCACGGCTGCCGGCCAACCTGCTCCAGGCGCAGCGCGACTACTTCGGCGCCCATACCTATGAGCGTGTCGACAAGGCGCGCGGCGACTTCTTCCATACGAACTGGACCGGCCGCGGCGGCACGACTGCCGCAACGCAGTATACGGCTTGAAGTGCCGGGCCCGAAGACCCTGAGCAGGGGGGGGGCAATTGGTTCACGCCCCGATCGGGTGCCAGGTTGTCTTCACTTCCTGGGCTTCGAGGATCCGATACGGGTCGGAAGCCGCCGTGTCAGTGCAGTGCACAAGACGCTTGACATTGAGGCTCGCGCCTTCCTGGACAACGCGAAGCTCGGCCGCGTCGTCGCCGCAGTAAACGATGGCGTTGATGTCCATGTGCGTGGCAAACTGCTCGAGAAGCTCGCGGCGGGAACCCGTAAGGATATTGACGACACCGGCCGGAAAGTCCGAGGTCTCGAGCACCTCGGCCAGGGTGATGCTGCACAGCGGCCTTGTCTCTGATGCCAGCACGACGCAGCTGTTGCCACCGCACACTACCGGCGCCATGGTCGCAACAATCCCGAGCAACGACGGCGCTGCCGGTGCCAAAATGCCGACCACCCCCGTCGGTTCGAGAATCGAGAAATTGAAATGCGACGAGCTAACGGGGTTCACGGTGCTGAATAGTTGCTGATACTTGTCTGCCCAGCCGGCATAGTAGACCAACTGCTCAATGCTCTGATCAACCTCACCGCGGGCCGCCGCGATCGGCAGCCCTTGAGACTTCAACTCGGCGATGAACTGGTCGCGGCGGGTCTCGAGAATCTCGGCGACGCGATAGAGGATCTGCCCGCGGTTGTAGGCCGATCGCCCGGCCCAGTCCGAAAAGGCTTTTCGCGCCGCGACCACGGCGTTGCGAAGGTCTTTGCGCGAGGCCTGGCACATGTTTGCCAGCAGCTTGCCCCGGCCGTCTTCGACCCTGTAGAACCGGCCCGACTCCGTGCGCGGAAATGCCCCGCCTATGTACAGCTTGTAGGTCTTCTGCACCGGGATGCGTTCGACTGGCTTCTTCATGTCAACCTCACGTATGGCAACAGTCCGTGCACACCACCTTCACGGCCGACGCCGCTTTCCTTGTAGCCGCCGAAAGGCGACGAGGGATCGAACTTGTTGAAGGTGTTGGCCCAGACGACGCCGGCGCGCATTTTATTGCCGACCCTGAAGACCTTGGCGCCTTTGTCGCTCCACACCCCGGCGGATAATCCGAAGGGCGTGTTGTTCGCCTTGCTGATCGCTTCGTCGACGGTGCGGAACGTTTGCACGGCCAGCACCGGCCCGAAGATTTCCTCCTGGACGATCCGGTGCGA
>JASLZG010000074.1 GCA_030754995.1 Lentisphaeria bacterium | reverse complement strand
TCGAGGATATAAAAACGCATCTCCGGCAGGTTGCGGCCGAACTCCTTGGCGTAGTGCAGCACGCGCTGCTCAAGGTGATGAAGTTCCTGATTTGTTCTGATTGTCCGCATGATCAGCTTCCGAAAAGGACCTTGATGACGTCGATGATCGAGCCTTTGTCGGTCAGTTTGCCCAGCTTGATGATCGGGTCGTCGTCGAAAACCTCGGCAATGCACTTGTGCAGATGACTGATGCTGCTCGGCTTGACCTCGACGACCCCGACGCGATTGAAGATCGGCCGGAAATCCTTTTCCAGGATATGGATGATCTCCTTGGCGTCGTCCTCGAAAATCTCGCCGTCGCCGAAATAGAAACCGTAGAAATTCGTGCCCTGCAGGTCGTATTCATTCATTGCGATCTGTGCCACGAGATCGAACGCGATGGCCGCCCGCGTGCCACCGGCGTTGGAGACGTTGTAAAACTGTTCCGCCATCACCTCGTACGCCTCGGAATCGTGCACCACGAAACGGTGGTCGACGTTGTCGGCGCCATAATTGTAGTTGAGCCAGCTGTGGATGAAGTTGACGACCCGTTTCTCCAGCTTGAGGCGCTCGCCGTAGGTGGAGTACGAGATGTCACCGACGTAGAAGACGACGGCCTTGTACCGCGGCTTCTCGACGCGCTCCGGCAGCTTGTAGCGGCGGTCACGACGGCGGATCAGAACATCGTACTGGTCGTTCTGCGGCCGGTACGTGCCGGTACCGATGCTGCTGCGCAGCGCCCGCTTGAACGTGCGTTTCTTGTCGAGCAGTACGCCCGCCTGGCCAAAGGTCTTGAAGTCGTACGACACTTCCTTGATCCGGCCCTGGCCCTCCTTGACCAGGTTGGGCAGGCTCAGGCGCTGCGCCACCAGGTCCATGAACTTGTCGAACGACAGGCTGAAGCGGATGCGCTCCGAATTGTTGCCGGGCCCCATGCCGGCGCCGGCGGCGCCGCCGCCCTGGTCGCCGTAGACGAACTTGGGCGGCTGGATGTCGTCCATCTCAACGATTATATCGCTGCCGCTGTCGCCCAGCATATCCACATCACCTTCGTTGATGATGTGGTCGAGGACCTCTTCGAGCTGCTCGTTGACAAATTCGTTGAACGCGCCCTCGGATTCTCCCGATGAAATTTTTTCTTCACCCATGATGGTCGCCTGTTGTCTGTAGCAACCAGGCCAATCGTCAGATAACGATGCTCGAGGCATTGGCGGTGATCGCCAGGGCCTGGAAGGCGCACTTGCCGCAGTAGTCTTTCGTTTCCATCAGATAGCGAATAGTCTCGTTGAGTTGTTCCTGCTCCTTCGAATGCACGTTCGAGGCGCTCGTACCGCTCTTGATCCAGCCGAGCAGCTTCATGTTCTCGCCCGACTTGAACTCGTTCTCAAAGACGTATTTCTTGATGGCGTTCTGATACGACGGTTCGTCCTCCAGCAACACCTGATAGCTGACGCTCGAGATGGCGTCGCTCAGTTCCTTGCGGAAAACATCCTTCTCCGGGATGCCAAGGTACTGCTCGATCGTCTGCATGAACTTCTCGTCCGGCTTGATGTCTGCCTGCGTCACCTCATGCTTGACCGTCGTGCTGTGGGCGTAGGCCCGAACATGGTCGGTGTACTTCTTCCACGTCGTCTCGATGACGCTGTCGTCGCGCAGAATGGCGCTGTATACGTCCGAGGCGATCTGGCCAAACACCCAGTTCTTCGCCTGCGGCAGCACTTTCTCGACATAGTGGCTGAGCTTGGTTTTCTGCGAGGCGAACATCTCCTTCAGATAATTCTCCATGTTCACATGCAGGTCCAACGGGGTGACGCACGGGTTCTGTAGAGAGATCGACGCCAGCATCGCATGGTCGGTTCCCTCCTCGTTCAGCCGCCGGATGTTGGCCTCGTGCTCGTTGATCTGGAAATGCTCAGAGTTCTCGAAGACGTTCTGGATGAAGCGCGGGTCGAGCCCGAAAGTGCCTTCGGAAGGCTTGACGAATTCGAACTCATCGAGGATCATCTTCGCCATGTTGTTGTCGACGCCGCTGTCCGAACGGCCGGCGTAGATCAGCCCCTTCTGCAGCAGCGACAGATTCGGATTGCGCTTTGATTCGTACAGGCGCGACATCACGGCAACCAGGCTGAGCAGCTCCAGGCTGTGCGGCGCCACGTGCGCCAGATGCTTGCGCGACTTGTCCCAGCCGCGTTGATTATTGGCGTAGGTGAAGGAGTAAATCTCCTCCTCCTCCTTGAAGTGGACGCAGAGCGGCATCTCGATGAACGTCGTCCGTGACCGCAACGCCTCGAAGGTGTTGTTGGCCATGAACATGTTGTATTCGTGAAAGTTCGTGTGGCCGATGATGACCCCGTTGAACGGAATCGGCGGCTGTCCTTCCGGTTTGAAGAAACGGTCCTGGGTCGCGAACAACAGTTCGTACAGGAATTTGTCCGAGAGCTTCAGGATCTCGTGGATCTCGACAAAACCGTTGGCGCCCGCACACAACTCGCCCTTGTAGTCGTGCACCAGCGGGTGCGACTCGCTGCCGAACATCGGCAGCAAGCTGTAATCGATGTTGCCGACCAGCGACCCGGCTTCCTGGCTCTTCTCGTCGCGCGGTGTGTACGAACCGATGCCGGTCTTGGTGTTCGCATCGTAAAGCATCCGCTTGACCCGCAGGTACGGCACGAGCGTCGACATCGACAGGTTCCGCGCCTGCATGAAATCGCGCAGCACGTATTCGCAGTACGGTGAGACCCGGCCAGTGACATTGATTGACAGGTTGTTGTCATAATGCGGATGGTCGGCCAGGAAATCCTCGGTCGCTTGATGATCGATGTGGTTGGTCAATTCACGGTTGAACAGCTCCCGCTGATTTTCGGGAATCACCTGCAGCGGCCGCTCGAACAGCGGGCTGGGGATGTAGTGAATACCGTTCTCGCTGTACAGGGCGCGCTCCTTCAACCGCTCGTCGACGGTCGGCAGCAACAAGGTGTAGCTCTTGCCTGTCTCCGAGCGCGAGTACTGGTGCAGCGCGTGCTTGATCGCGTCCATTGATCGGGACTTGGCGGCGCCCGGCGGCCCAAGCAGAATCCACAGGCGCTTGCCGGCCTCGGCGCCGCGGCTGGCGTTGTCGATTTTCTCGACGAGGTTTTCTTTCGCCCGCTGCTGCCCGAAAACGACGTATGGGCCGATCAGCTCCTGCTCTTCAAAAAACTTGTAGCGATGCTTCAGCGGTTTGCCCGGCGAGATGTTGTACTCGACGCCGACAGACAGCAGCATGTCATGCAGCAATTGCATCGAATCACGAGCGATCCACGGCTCTCGGGTAAGCAGGTCGAGGTAATCCGAAAAAGTAAGGATTTCTTCCTCGTTTTTGCTCGGCTCGAGGTTGTTGAAGAGCTGTTCGAATAGGTCATTCATTGTTTCGACTCCTTTTCTGCGGACCACGACCTTGCGGGCAATACGCCCGTAACCGTATGCAATAGAGGAGGTTGTGTCAGGCAAATCCGATCCGGATCGGCGGGGTGTCCCGGCTGCTGGTCCGTTAGCTTGCCGTCATTCACCCGCGCCGAAATGTTCTTCACAGTAGGAACGCAGAATCCGGACCACCTTCAAGCCGGCCCGCCCCACTTGTCCGTTCGTCGCTCTTATACTGTATAGGATGCAGTTGATCCGGTTTGGTTGCGGTAAAGTGACAGAACTCACTTCAATGCCCTGATGCGTTGCCTGCCTATCGTGCCGCCCATAACCATTGTGCCGGGCGGTTGATTTGCCACAACGCATTGGAGCGGTATCTTGACCGTCCGTTTTTCCCTCTCCCCTCCCGGCGCCCGGCGCCAGGTGAATTCACACCGGAGAACGGCAATTGAAAACACATGATATCGCGATCTACGCCGGCGATGGCATCGGCATCGAGGTGACCGACGAGGTGCTGAAGGTGCTTGCGGCCCTGTCCGAACTCTGCGGCGACGTGCGCTATGAGACCACCGAGTTCGACTGGGGCGGACGCTACTTTGCCGGCGCCGGCAAGGTCGTGCCGGACGACTACCTCGACGTGCTGCGCAAGTTCGACGCGGTATTCCTCGGCGCGGTCGGGGATCCAGCCAATATTCCCGATCACGTCACCCTGGTGCCGCTGATCGAAATGCGGCAGCGCTTCGACCAGTACGTCTGCCTGCGCCCGTCCCGCCTGTTGCCGGGTGTCAAGTCGCCGCTCGCCGATGTCGAGGCCGGCGGCATCGACATCATGGTGGTGCGCGAAAATTCCGAGGGCGAGTACCTGAACAACGGCGGGGCCTTCAAGGTCGGCCAGCCCGGCGAAACCGCGCTGCAGACCAGCGTCCACACCCGTTCCGGCATCGAACGCATCCTGCGCTACGGCTTCGATCTCGCCGGTAAACGCCGCAAGCACCTGACCATGGCCACCAAGTCGAACGCCTTCAAATTCAGCATGGTGCTCTGGGACAAAGTGCTGGCCGAGATCGCCCCCGACTATCCGGACATCACCGTCGACAAATTCCACATCGACGCGCTGGCCATGAACTTCGTGCGCTGTCCGCAGAATTACGATGTCGTTGTCGGCTCCAACCTGTTCGGCGACATCCTCAGCGATCTGGGCGCTGCCATTGTCGGCAGCCTCGGCGTCACGCCGAGCTGCAACATCAACCCCGAGCGCACCGCGCCGTCGCTGTTCGAGCCCGTTCACGGCTCGGCCCCCGACATTGCCGGCCAGGGCATTGCCAATCCGATCGCGGCGATCATGAGCGCCGGCATGATGATCGACTTCCTCGGTGAAAGCGCCGCCGCGCAGCGGCTCGAGGCCTGTGTCATCGACAACCTGAGCGCCGGGGAAGTCCGCACCCCGGACCTTGGCGGCACATCGAAGACGTCCGAGGTCGCCGATGACATCATCGCGCGCCTGAGGGCCTGAGCCGCCCGGCAATCAAGGGCACAGGGGCGGCCGTCAAATCATATCTGACCTGTTTATAGACGGTTATGTAAAAAATACTGGATTCCGGGAAAGCCGCTTTCAGTGGCCGTCCGGGCGGATAAAGATGCCGTACGAACCGCGATACTTGCGGATTTCGTTGTCGGTTGCTTGATAGTAAAACGTGAACCCCTGCCACGGCGCAAACCGCGTATAAATATACGGGTGCAGCCCGGCATCCAGACGCTTCGTCTTGATCTCGGCACGGGCTTTCTGCCACGGGCCGGTCACTTTGGCCGACTCGATGCGACCAGCGAAGCCCTCGATGATTTTGGCATACGGATATTTGAACTTCTTCGTCTTGTCGCCGACGATCTCTTTCGTGGTGATCAGGTAGCCCTCGGTCATTTGCTCGATCTGCGCCTGGGTGACGTCCTTCGGCACATTCGGCAGTGCACGGAAGTTCGTCAGGATGCGGAAGGTGCTGGGGTAATCGATCGTCGCCGGGTCCTGGTAGCCGCCCTTGACCCAGATGCCGTCGGGGGTGAACCGGTAGTCCACCTTGAACTGCACGTAGTGCTGCATCATACCCTGCAGCGTATAGGTTTCCGGCTGATTGACCGGTGCCGACGGTGACTGGGAAAAGCCAATGATCGGGCGGCTGCGGTGTTTGGGTTCGCCAGGAATGAGGTAGATAGCGTCGGGATCCCCGAACCGCATTGCCGGGCTGAGCGTCTTGCGCGGGTTTTTGGGGTCCTCGATGTGAACGGTGAGATCGCCCTTGCTATCCATGGTGCCGTGCCAGCCGTTGCCGCGATAAACCAGGTGTGCGCCCTTCCATCTGCCTTTCGGCACGGTCGGCAAAGTCGTCACCATGGCGTCGTCGTGTGCCGTGCCCTTGCCACTGTCCTTGGCATCGGCCTTGTCATCACCAAAATCACGCCGGTCCTTGAGCAGTTCGTCAAGCCGCGCAATCGCCTCCTTGGCGGCATGGAATTTTTTCTCGAACGCGCCGATCTCAGCCTTGATCTTATCGTATTCGGCCGTGCCCTCTTCGGCCCGGTCATAACGATCGGAGAGCCGATCGAGTTTCTTTTCTAGCTTGTCGACGTCCGCACTGAGAGGTTCCCGCTCCTTGGCCACCTGTTTTTCGAGCTTGGCGACCAGCTCGGTGCGCCCCTCTTTCATTCGTAACAGCTTGCGCTCGAGGCTTTTGTTGCCGCCCAGATACTCCGACAGCAGGGGGCTGTATTTGGCGTCGTCCGCTTCGATTTTATCAACTATCTGCTGCAGCTTGCGTGAGCGCGCAGGAGTCTCGGGCACTGCTTCATCAGCGTTGCATACGGCCGCCACGAACAGTGCCAGGAGCAGGTTTTTCAGGCGATGCATGGGTTCAGGTCCCGGGTTGGAAGGGGCTATACGGTATTACACAAGACAGGGTTGTACAACATCGTTCCACGCCTTGAAACTAACTGGTGGGCGCCGGGGCGACATCGATTATTTCGACGCGGTCACCGACGTTAATCGTGCCCGGCCGGGTGACCGTGGCCCACAGCCCCTCCCGGCCGTTGCCAAGCGCCGTGGTCAGGCCAGGTACCTGCTCGTCCATGCGCCGGCACGGCGGTGTCGTGCCGCGCACGGTGAGTTGCGCCGAGTCGAGCTGCAGCGTGCAGCCATGCAAGGCGCTGAAATCGAGGCCGCGGATCAGCAGGTTGATGCGCCGCAACGTCCATTGCAGCGGCGTCCCGAGCTCCGCCTCGACGTCCGCCCACAGCTCCTCGCTCATCAAGGTGACCGGGCGTTTGCCGGTGCCACGGAAATCACCGGCGATACCGCTGTCGGTGGTAGCCTCCGCAACTGCGCACTCCTGCATCGGCGCCCGCGACTTCGAACGCACCGCGATTCCTGTCAATTCTCCGGATTCCGGCATGTTTTCTCCTATTACGTGTGAAGCTTGTCTATTTCCTGTTAATATGGTAGTATTAGCAGCGATCGCACCTCGGGCGCGACAATTATCGCGGTATTGACGCGAATGACCGCCGATGAATGTTAATATCATAAGAGACCACAGGTTGCATGCATGGCTGAACTGATCAGCAAACTGAAAAATTTCCTTTCCAACGACATCGGCATTGATCTGGGAACGGCCAACAGCCTGGTGTATCTGCGCGACCAGGGCATCGTCCTCAGCGAACCTTCCGTAGTGGCGGTGCTGGCGGAGACCAACAAGGTCCTCGCCGTCGGCATGGAAGCGAAGCGCATGCTTGGCCGCACCCCGGGCAATATCAAGGCGATCCGCCCGATGAAGGACGGGGTCATCGCCGACTTCGAGATCACCGAGGAGATGCTGCGGTACTTCATCCAGAAAGTGCACCGCCGCTTCAAGATCATGCAGCCGCGAGTGCTCGTCGCCGTGCCGTCCGGAATCACCGAGGTGGAGACGCGCGCCGTCGAGGACAGTGCCGGCCGCGCCGGCGCCCGCGAGGTCTACCTGATCGAGGAGCCGATGGCCGCGGCTATCGGTGTCGGCATCCCGGTGCAGGATCCGATCGGCAACATGATCGTCGACATCGGCGGCGGCACCACCGAGGTGGCGGTAATCTCGCTCTCCGGTATCGTTGACTCCCGCAGCGTCCGCGTCGGTGGCGACAGCATGGACGGCTCCATCATCCGCTACATCAAACGTTCATACAGCCTGATGATCGGCGAACGCACCGCCGAGGAGATCAAGATCAGGATCGGCAGCGCTTACCCGATGGAGAAAGAGATGGAGATGCCGGTCAAGGGGCGCGACCTCAATTCCGGCCTGCCGAAGACGGTCAACCTCACGTCGGTCGAGATCCGTGAAGCGCTTCAGGAGCCGATCGCCAGCATTGTCGAAACCGTCCGCACCACCCTCGAGCGCTGCCCGCCCGAGCTTGCCGCCGACCTCATCGACCACGGCATCGTCCTGGCCGGCGGCGGTGCCCTGCTGCGCGGCATCGACCAACTGGTCACCGAGGAGACCGGGCTGCCGGTCAACGTCGCCGATGAACCGCTTCTCGCCGTTGCCAAAGGCACTGGCATCGTGCTCGAGGAGATGGACACGCTGTCCCGCACGGTGACATACTCGAGCGCCCGCGGCGCCCGCCGATAGAATAAGAATTGTCCAGTGTCCAGTGTTCGGTGTTCAGCGCCGGATCCGCTGCCCCCATGGCCACAGACCCGAAACTCACACCGATGATGCTGCAGTACCGCGACGCCAAGGCGGAGCTGGACAACGATGTGCTGCTGCTTTTCCGGATGGGTGATTTCTACGAGCTCTTCTTCGAAGACGCCGTGCGCGGCAGCAAGCTCATGGACATCACCCTCACCAAGCGCGCCGGCGTCCCGATGGCCGGCGTCCCGCACCATGCCCTGGAGGGCTATCTCGGCCGCCTGGTCGAAAACGGCACCAAGGTCGCCATCGCCGAGCAGATGGAAGACCCGAAGCTGGCCAAGGGCATCGTCAAGCGCCAGGTCACCCAGATCATCACCCCCGGCACAATTGTCGAGGGCGCCGCACTGGAATCGGGGCGCAGCAATTTCACGGTCGCCATCTGCCACGGCAAGAACGACTGCTTCGGCGTCGCCATACTCGACATCAGCACCGGCGATTTCCGAATCACCCAGCTCGACGATCGCGCCCAGATGGAAATGGAGCTCAACCGCCTGCAGCCCGCCGAGTGCCTGCTGCCCGAACGCCTGCACGGTGACTGGACGGAGGAAGGTTTCCCGGACCTGGGCCGCCAGCTCGCCTGGACACCGATCGACGATTGGACCTTCGATACAGAGATCGCCTCCGACCTGCTGCAGCGCCATTTCGAAGTCGCCTCGCTCGACGGCTTCGGCTGCCGCGAGTTTCCGGCCGGCATCCGTGCCGCCGGCGCCGTGCTTTACTACGCCCAGAACAACCTGCGCCGCAACGCCGAACATATCACCGTGCTGTCGCCGTATTCGTCGTCGAGCTACATGGTCGTCGATCGCATTTCGCAGCGCAACCTCGAGCTGGTCGAGCCGTTGTTCACCGAGACCCGCAACGCCACACTGCTGGCGCTGCTCAACAAATCCGTCACCCCGATGGGCAGCCGGCTGTTGCGCGAGTGGATTCTGCGGCCGTTGCTCGAGATCCCGAAAATCCGTGAGCGCCAGGATGGCATAGAAGTGTTCGTCAACGACCAGTTGCTGCTGGTCGAGCTGCGCGAGGCCTTGGGCGCCGTCAAGGATCTCGAGCGCACGATCACGCGCCTGAACGTCGGCGCCGCCAACGGCCGTGACCTGCGGGTGCTCCAGCACGGGCTGGCAGCCATTCCCGGCCTGCGCGCCATCCTCGACACGAGCCAGGAGTCGGCGCTGCTCAACAGCCTCGCCGAGCGCCTCTACGGCCTGCCCGACCTGGTGGATCTCATCGACAGCGCCATCGTCGAAGAGCCGCCGCTGACGATCAAGGAGGGCGGGGTGATTTGTGAAGGGTACAATGAGCACCTCGACGATTTCCGCAAAGGCGCCACGGAAGGCAAGCAGTGGCTCGCCGACCTGCAGGCGCGCGAACAGGAAGCGACCGGCATCAAGAACTTGAAAGTGCGGTTCAACAAGGTCTTTGGCTATTACATCGAGGTCAGCAAGTCGAATCTCGATCTCGTGCCGGACTCCTACACGCGCAAGCAGACCCTAACCAATGCCGAGCGCTTCATGACCGCGGAGCTCAAGGAAATCGAGGACAAAGTGCTCGGTGCCGAGGACAAGGCCAAGGCCCTCGAGTACGAGCTCTTCCAGGAGCTGCGCGGTGCCGCGGTCGCCCGGACCGGCGCGATCCAGGACCTGGCCCGCGCCGTCGCCGCGGTCGACGTCCTTGGCAGCCTGGCGCAGGTGGCACTGGAAAACCACTACACGCGCCCGGTCGTCGACGACGGGATGGCGATCGACATCCGCGATGGCCGGCATCCGGTCATCGACCACCTCATGAAAGCCGAACCGTTCGTGCCGAACGATATTCATCTGGACGACGACACTTGCCAGATGATCATCCTCACCGGCCCGAACATGGCCGGCAAGTCGACCTACATCCGGCAGGTGGCGCTGCTCACGCTGATGGCGCAGATGGGCAGTTTCATCCCGGCATCGAGTGCGGTGATCGGCCTGGTCGACCGCATCTTCACGCGCGTTGGTGCGGCGGACGACCTGTCACGCGGCCAGAGCACCTTCATGGTGGAGATGCTGGAGACCGCCAACATCCTGAACAACGCCACCAACCGCAGCCTGATCATTCTCGACGAGATCGGCCGCGGCACCAGCACCTTCGACGGACTCAGCATCGCCTGGGCGGTCGCCGAGTTCATCCACAACGCCTCCAGCCAGCGGGCGCGCACACTGTTCGCGACGCACTATCATGAGCTCACCGAACTGTCCGTCACCATGCGCGGCGTGCAGAACTACAACGTCGCGGTCAAGGAACAGGGCGACTCGATCACCTTCATGCGCAAGATCGTCCCCGGCGCCTCCGACAAGAGCTACGGCATCCACGTTGCCCGCCTGGCGGGGCTGCCGCGGCCGGTCATCGAGCGGGCCAATGAAATCCTCGCCAACCTCGAAGGCAACGCTTTCGACGAAACCAACCAGCCGAAGCTCGCCAGGTCGGCGAAAAAGAAGGCGAAGCAGGACCAGGATCAACCCTCGCTGTTCGACTCGTGAGTCGATTCATTCGCCTACCCCGGATTGCTCCGCCTGCGGCATTTCCTTGTCGCCCGCCGGCTGCCCTTCGCCTTTCATTCCCAGCCACACGCCCAGGCCGGTGATCACCAGCCACGGCAGTGTCGACCACTTCCCCGGCAGCCCGACAAGCTCACCGAGATTGAACGTCGAATAGTTCCGCACCAGCTCCGTAACCTCCGTGTCCAAGCCGATCGGCAGGATGTCGGGCGTCAGCATGTCGAGCCAGAACAACCGGTAGACTACGGCCAGCGGATTGGCGAAGCGCGGATCGAAGGCGCTCGGGTCGGCGTACCCCGACGGCATCATCGGGTTCACCGCTGCGATCATCGTCATGTTCACCGTGGACAGGACCAGCAACGCCGCCAGCACCGGTACTGTCCATGGTTTGTCCGGCAGCCGTGTCAGCAGCAGCACGTAAAAGCAGAGGACCGGAATCTGGTAGCGCGCACCGGTGCTTGAGCCGGCGTGCCAGCCGTTGAACATCGCATTGACCACAAAGAAAATTGCGATGTTCACAATGCACAGCCAGTACAGCCGGTCACGCGGTACGCCTTTCCTGAACACCCCGTACAACGACAGCAGCAGCACCGGCATAAAGAAGAACAAACCGCGATACGGCGTCACCGAAAGCCCCAGCACCGCATCCGGCGAGATGCGGCCGAACAGTCCGGCGACTGCGCCGGCGTCGCGGAATCGCGGGTTGTTGTGGACGCTGGCGACTGTGAAGAACGAATCGAAACAGGCACGATGATATACGGCAAACAGCAGCAGCGGCAGCAGCCCGCCAAGGCACACCCACAACAGTTGCCGCCATCGCTGCTGCCACGCCAGCGCGATGATCAGCGTCAGCAGGATGACGGCACAGGTGTACTCACACAGCACTGCCCAGCCCATGCAGAAACCGACGCCGAACATGGCAGCCTTCGACTCGCGCTGGAAGAGGAGCAAGGCGACGATGACAAATGCTGCAGCAGTCGAATGCCCCCACAGTTGCGTGCTGAACGGAAACAGCAGGGTCCCGAAGAACAGCACAACACACAGCAGGAAGGCGCGCCGGCGCGCGATGCCCAGCGACACCAGCAGCGCCAAGAAACAGACAATCGCGATCGCCGTCGGCAGCCCCGAAAGCACGACGGACAATGCGTACCCGTTGAACAACAGCCAGCCGCCCGTCGTGGGATCGGCGCCGATCATCCGCTCGCCGTGAAACAGCACGAAGTACACCGGCACCCCGAGCATCGCGGGCCCTGGCGCCTTGTTGGAGTAGTAATGTCCGGTGCGCGGGTTGCGCGACCAGTCGCCGGTGTTGATGCCGGTTTCCGGGTCCGGCAGGAATCGATCGATGCAGAACGAGCCGGTCTCCGCGTGTCCGGGTTCGACGAATGCGAAGATCGCATCGAGCCGCGACTGCTGGTTCCAGTTGGCGCCGTTGTAGAAGTACGCGACCGCAAACAGCACGACGCCGAACAGCAGCAGTTCATGTCGAAATCGGCCGGTCATTTACGCGCCGTCCCTGCGTTTCTCTTTGTGGCGTTCAGGAAGTTACTGCGCATCCTCGGGAATTGGAGGAGGCGGATCGTGGGTGACTACATCGAAAATATTCCTGATACATTGTTCGTCGGAAAGACCGGCAAGCACGGCTACGGGCATGTCGGTTTTTTCCTTGAAGTGTGCCGCCAGCGCCGCGAACAGTTCGACGCGGGCGTTCGCATCGAGGCTGTCGCGCCGCGCCAGCGCGTCCAGCGCCAGCGCCAGCTCCTCCGGCGACACCGACGCCCGCAGAGCGGCAGCGAGCTCGGCGTTGTCGCGGAACGAATTGTAACGCAGCGGCGGCGGCTCGAATTTTTCCGGCTCCCCGGCTGTCGGTATCGAAACCACAACTGTGCCGGCAACCAGGTCGCCCAGCCGCTGTGACCGCGACGATATCAGTGCTGCTACGCCACCCACCAGATAGGCGCCCGGCAGGAGGTCGATGACACGCAACACGTTTCGCACGACGATCGGGACGAAGCCGGCGCGGCCGCCGTCGCAAGCGACCACCCGCAGTCCAAGCGCTCGCTTGCCGACCGTCTGCCCGCCCGTCGACAGTTCCAGTACCATGCCGTACAGCACTACGACCGCGACGTAAATCGCGCCGGGCAGTGCCACAGTCCAGCCTGCCGGCACATCCGCCATCCGGACGGTCACCAGCCACGCCGACCAGGCAAACCCGAGGATGATCGGAACGTCGACCGCCCACGCCAGGCATCTCAGTATTGGCGACACCGGCGCCTGTATTTCGGATGCTTCTGCCATGCCCCCCCGTGCGATCACCGTCCGCTGCGTCGGTGGCCTCGCTGCGCATTTCTTAATGTCTCGCCTCGAATGGCACGAAGCCGGGCGTCGGATCTTTCTGCTGTCTACTCGCCCGTGGTCAATATGGCGCAGCCCATGCCGGGCAGGCCGAACCGCACGCTGCCGTCCTTGACGCTGAGCGTCTCCCAACTGCCACGCACATCGAGCTGCCTGCCGTTCAACGGCTGCAGTCCGTCGATTCGGAAGGCCAGGCGACGGTTGTTCTCGTTGGCCAGCACCAGCACATAGCGATCCGCCAGCCGCCGTTCGCACGCGACGACGCCGCGATCCATTGACTGCGCCGTCGGGTCATAGACGAACCGCAGGTCGAGCCCGGCGTCTGGCGCCGCCAGCAGGTCTTCGATGTCGGCGAGCTCGCGCACGAGGCGCTTGAGGCCCTGCCAGAACGGCACCTCGATCCCGGCCGCAAGGGATGTCCCGAACCACGACAGGCCGCGGGCCTCGTTGGCGATGGCGTCGCAGGCCATATAGCGCAGCTCCTCGTACGTCGGCCGCACGAACACCTCGGGGTCCCAGGCGTCTGCGTTATCGTCGGCCCAGCCGAACCCCTGCAGCACCATCCAAACCGGCCGGCCGTCGCCTGTCTCGAGCATCCGCCGGGTATAACCGCCGGTACTGGAGAGATTGCGGTCGGCCAGGTCGGAGTGGGTGAGTTGCTTGTGGAAAGGCACCGGATAGATGTCGCAGCCCATGATATCGCCGATCGCCCCAAACCAGCGCAGGTCATCGAGCGTATTGCGCGGCGCGAAGTTTAACCAGATCGGGTGGGCATCGTCGTTTTCGCGGATGATGCGGGCGCCGGCGGCCAGTGCCGCATGCGTCGCATCGAGACCGTCCTGCCAGTCGCTGAGCTGTATACCGGCGTCTGCCGGCAGGTTGAGCAGCGGCCGGATGCGGCGCTCGAATTCCTCGGCCTCCGCCCAGCGTGCCGAATTGCGATAGGTCTTGTGTTTCTCGTGCAGGTCCAGGAGCTCCCCGGCCTCGCCGCCGGCGGCTTTCTCGGCCACCAGCTGGTCCAGCTTGTACCAGCGCTGGAAATCAACTTTCTGCAACTTGCTGTAGTACTCGTTCCAGAGGAGCTCGTCCGGGCCTTCCCACACCCATGTCGCCGGATGCGTCTTGAGCGTGTCGACCGTGCGCTGCAGCGCCGTGCCTTCCTTTTCCTGCCGCACGACCATACTGCCGCCCAGCGCCACCCAGGCGCCCATGCCGTACGCCTCGACGCGGTCCAGCTCGTCACGGTTGGCGTGGCACCTCATCAGGTTGAAGCCCGCTGCCGCCAGCGCCTTCCCGAAATCCACGTCCGCCACATGCTGGTAGAGCCCGAGCGGGAACCGTCGCTGTCCGTCGACATGCAGCACCCCGTCCGCACCGATGCGGTTGTCTCCCAGTATCGGTGTCACGACGAATCCTCCAAGTAGGCAGATCAATATTGCTTTCACCACGAAACACGCGGAGCCACGACGGAATACTCGATACCGGTTGTTGACACCTGAACACTGAACACTGAACACTTTTCGGTCTCCCGTTTTCATTCCGTTACCTGTTTTTTCTTCTTCCCCATTTTAACCGCCATGGCTGCAAGCGACGGGGGTCCGTTGCCGGTCATTCTTCCCCGCCGCACAGGTCCTCCAGGACTTTTATCGAAAAGACCAATGCCCGCGGCAGGTGAAACGGATCCTTAACCGCCAGCCTCTCGAGGATATTCGGCTGCACATTCCCCTGGCGGTCGAGGTAGTGGTGCCACTCGCCATGCGTCCGGTTCGGGAAGCTCCTGAAGGAGTGCTCATGTATCCGCCAGTACCAGTCCATGCACCAGTCCTGCCCGGAAATCTGAAACGCCTTGAGCAGGCCATAGAGCGCCTCCGTCGACGCCCACCACACTTTCGCTTCCGGCTGATGCCATACCGCCGGACCGCCCTTGGCGTGGCAGGCCAGGTACAGGCCGCCGTACTTCTCGTCCCAACCCTTTTCCAGATGCCAGCGCATCACCTCGAGCGCCAGGTCGATACGCGCCTGATCCCCGTGATGCCCGTAGATATGAAACATGAACCACATGCTCTCGATCGCGTGCCCGGGGAGGAACGTATTGCCGGCATCGCTGTCGACCAGCTCACCGCCGGAGCGTACCATCTCATACAGCAGCTTGTCTGCCGGCTTCACGTGCTGCGTCATGACGATCTCTGCCAGCTCATGCGCCCGCCCGATGATCCGCTCGTCCTTTGCCGTCAGCCCCAGCTCGTGGTAGAACAGTGCGTACGACATGTTCGGGCCGTGCGCCTGCAACCCGTCCGGAATCGGGTGCGGCTGTGTTTGCAGCTTGCTGTGGTCGTTGAGCAGCGGGCTGGTCTGTTCGTAAATCTGAACGGCCAGTTCCAGCGCCTCCTGATTGCCCGTTGCCCGGACGTATTCCGTCAGCCCATAAATCGTGAAGCCGTCGACATAGATGCTCATTGCGGGTTCCGCAACGCTGCCGTCCTGGTGCAGGCAGAACGGCCAGAGCTCGCCTTTCGGCGGTTGAACACGCAGGAGATACGCTGCCAGGCTGTCGGCGATCCTCAGCCATTCCGGGTTGCCGTCGTGATTGTACAGCGCCGAAAACGTCCACAGCGCCCGGCCCTGGGACCAGATGAACTTGTCCGTCGACAGCACCGCCCCATCGTCCGCCACGCAGTTGTTGATGCCGCCGTGTTCCCAATCGATACACGGGATCCAAAACGGCATGACATCCGTGGCCAGATGATCGCGGTAGAATTTCAGCAGATCAGGGAAGGAGAACATCTCAGACCATAACACAATCAATCGAAGATTTTACCACGAAAGCCTCAAGGTCGCGAAGAGAACGTTAAATGTTTCCCCCTTCCCCGCTGAAACCTTCTTCCCATTTTTCCCATGAACAGCCCCGGAGACAGAGGCCCGGATGCAGGATAAGGTATCCTGCTGTATGAGAAAACCGTGTGATACCCGGCAACCCGATGTCATCATATTCGGCGACTCACGGGACGGCCGCGGTATCCGCACCCACCACGAACCCAATTTGACGCATGACAAACATTGCATTCATCGGTGCCGGCGACGTTGCCGATATTCACGCCGAGGCCGTCTCGGCGTGTGCCCAGGCGCAACTGTGCGGGTTATGGACTATTGACGAGGCGCAGGCGGCCGAAAAGTCTGAGCGCTTTGGTTGCCGCACCTATCCGTCGGCGGCAGCACTGCTGGACGATGACACGATCGATGCCGTGTTCATCCTGACGCCGCTCGAGACGCATCACGAGTATGCCTGTCAGGCGCTCGAGAGCGGTAAACATATTCTGATCGAGAAGCCGGTCTCAACGGATGCGGCCCAGATCAGGGAGATACGGGACCTCGCCGCAAAGCGCGACCTTGTCTGCATGCCCGGACACAATTATATCCATGAACCGGGCATGACGCGGATCAAGGAAATGTTGGACGCGGGGAAACTCGGGCGGATTGTGTCGGTTTATATCCTTTACAACATTGCCCATGCCGAACACATCGCCGCCAGGTACCCGGGAGTGATTTCGCAGATCATGACGCATCACTCGTACGCGCTCATGTACCTGGCCGGACCGCCGGTTCGGTTGTCGGCGATGAAGGCTACTCTGAACTACGAGACAATCACGCAGGAAAACATCGCCACTGTCAACCTGCAGCTGGCCGATGGTGCCCTGGCGCATTTCAGTGCCAGTTTTGCCGCCGACGACCATGCCGGGGACCCATGGACGATGATGGTGAAGGTCATCGGGACCGAGGGCGCGGCCCGTTTCAGTTACCGCGACTGGGTGGAATACCGGGCCGCCGGAGCGCACTCGCAGGTGTATACAGCCTATCACGAGAGCATACGCAACGAGGTGGACTTTTTCGTCAACCGCTGCCTTGGCGCCGGTGAAACACCACTGTCAACGATGGACGATGCGTGCCGGGCATCCGACATCGTAGCTGCTATCGAGCGAGCAGCCGAGACCGGAGAAACGA
>JASLZG010000073.1 GCA_030754995.1 Lentisphaeria bacterium | reverse complement strand
TAGTGCTGAAAATCCACGTGCCCCGGTATTCGAAATGCGGCTTGTCCACGAGAGCCCAGGCTTGTCCGAATGGATTTCGGCTCGATGCTTTCCGCAGGTCCCTCAGCATGGCGTAAGCGCCGTTCGCCGCGCCATTGGCAGAGTTGCCGGCAATGACGATTGCCTGTTCAACGGTCCTGATCAGGAACCCTTCCCGGCCAACTTTTTTCAACTCCTCGAGCATCCCGGGGCAGCCCTGCGAAATCGCCGTGATATGCCCGTCCTGGGCAGTGCCGATGACAATTGCGTTCTTGGCGGCCGCGGATTCAGAATATTGCAGTTGGGAATCCAGCCATCGCGCCAGTTTTGCGCCCGCGTGCTGGACGACAAATTCCGCATGACTCTCGACGACAACTGTGGCGGGCTGGCTCATTTGATCATGCTCTATCGTTGTGCCGTTCAAGGGCGGTGTCCCCAAGAAGGCCTTGAGGAAACACGAACGTGTCCGCAGTCTCCCCTTTCCATGCCATGAGGAGATCCCGGTGCTTCCGAAGTTCACCGCGACAGTCGGGGTTCGCGGCCAGGTTGTTCTGCTCTCCCGGATCTTGATCCATGTCAAACAGCAATTCCGGATTTCGCCCTTCTGAAAAAACCATGTACTTAAACCGCTCCGTTCGGACCATTCGCCCCGTCATATTCAACTGGTCCGTATCCGTGGAGAGTTCAGCCACAAGGTAGTCCCTCCAGGGCGCCGCCGGATCCTCTATAACAGGCTTCAGGCTTGCACCCGTGACCGTGCGGGGCGGTTCCACGCCGGCAAAATCACAGAGCGTCGGCACCACGTCCATGCCGGAAACCAGGTGGGCATCGTCCACAGCGCCTTCCGGGACCACGCCGGGATAGCGAATCAGGAACGGCACGGTCACCGGCCCTTCGTACAGCATCAGCTTCGCAACCCACTTGTGCCCCGCCACTCCTTCGCCGTGATCGCTGGTGAAAATCACCAGCGTGTCCGCCGCCAATCCAGATTCCTGAAGCGCATCCAGTACCCGTCCGGCTTCTGCATCCACTCGCTCGGTAAACTTGTAGTAGGCGTGAATGTATTTCCGCCAGTCAGTCTCATCCCAATCCGTTGTCCAGTTAATCTCATTCCCGTAGCGGGTCAACCCGCGACGGATCGTTATAAACTCGGGCTCATCGGGATCCGGCTCAAAGTTTGACGGCAGCGGCGGCAGTTCCTCTTCCCCCGGTTCCTCCACGGCAGGGACCTGGTCGACGATCCAATGGCAAATATCATGTGGATTATGCAGCGACACCACCAGCAGGAACGGCCGGTCACGCGGCTTCTGCAGGAAGGCGATCGCCTCATCCGCCCAGAACGGGTCGGTCTCACTACCGAAACTGGCGAGCTCAGGCCGCGCGGCCTCCGGGAATATTGGTCCGGGAAAATCGAATCCCCGGCGTTCGCCGACGTGCCATTTGCCCACGTGACTTGCTTCGTACCCGCCTTCTCGGAACACATCCCCGAGAAACGGTATCCCGTCCCGCATCTTCTGCCCATTCACTTCCACCCCGGTCTCATGCGCCATCCGCCCCGTGAACAGGCAGCTCCGTGAGGCGCTGCAAACCGGCGAGGTGCAATAGGACCGCTCAAACCGCATCCCCCCGGCTGCCAGCGCGTCCAGGTTGGGGGTCTTGACGTGAGGATTTCCGTACGCCCCCATCGCCGTCCGCGTCTGCTGGTCCGTCAATATGAAGAGAATATTCGGGCTGCCTGCCATTCGCCTTGACCAGTCGAGGGGATCAATATTCCGACCGCAGATAATCCTGGCACATTATACTGCCGGGGTTCGGGAATGGCAATTGCCGGTGCCGCGCAATCAACCGCCACCGCGAATCCGTATCCGATCGCCCCGATAATTTGAACCAATGATCAAGTCGTATATAATGGACGGTGAAATTTAACGGGCGCCACCCGTGACAGGGCGTGCCGGTGCCCGGTTACGGAAAAATGCGGCAGGAAACGGAAAGGACAATGGCCATGAAACTGGCTACGTCGTCGGTGATGTTCGAGGATCAGACGATCGAACAGGTCTGTGAAAGGGTGGCCGGGCTCGGACTCGCGGGACTGGACATCTGGGCACCGTTCGAAAATTGTGTGCACCTCGAAGACATCAGGAAACGTCTCGGTGGAAAAGGCCTTCGCGAGCTGATGACGCGACATGGCCTGGACGTGGCCGCTTTCAAAGATCTACGACGGCAACAAGCTGTCACAGTACTGGGAGCTGATTCGTGATTTCGGCGGAGGTGTCGTGGTGCGCAGCTCGGAGGCGGGGAGATTGACCGACCCGAAAGAACTGGTGCCGAGAATGCGCGCGCTCTTTGAACAACTGAAACCGGACATCGAATTGGCGGAAAAGTGTGATGCGCGGCTGGCCATTGAAAACTACGGGGGCGAGGTCCTGAGCTCGGTCGATACGTTCAAGGCGTTTGTGGAGTTGAATCCGAACCCGGAACGCCTGGGCATAGCTCTTGCACCTTACCACCTCCAGTATTACGAGACGCCCATCGAGGATGTCATCAGGATCGCGGGATCACAGATTTTCTTCTTCTACGCATGGCAGCACGGCGCCGACGTTGCCCAAATGCCGGGGCTTGGCCCGGTCGATTTCACCCCCTTGATACGGGCGTTGGCCGAGATCAATTATGCACATTACAGTTCCATCTTCATGCATGGACACCTGCCGACGGACGAAACGGAAACAGCTGTTTCAAAATCACGGGAATACCTGCTGAACATCAATTCTGATCAGCGCTGAAAACGGGGGATCTGCCATGTCCACCCGAGTTGGTTTTCTCTCAGTCACCCACCCGCACATCTATACACATCCTGTCCGAGATGGAGGGTGTCGAGATGGTCGGAGTGTGGGAGTTGGATGACCACGAGAATGCACAAGTGTTTGCCGAGCGCTACGGCGTTCAACTGTGTTTGTGGGCACGATGGGCGACTTGTTCCTGGCAATTGAACATGATACCGAACCGACGTTGAATGGGTTGGACAACCTGAAGACCATGCGCCTTGTCGAGGCGGCCTATCAGGCGGCGGAAGAAAAGCGCACGGTCGATGTCAACGAGATTTCCATCGAGATGGATGCGGTCGAGACGATGCAGTAACGTGGAGCAGGTCCGAGCTTGGCAAAACGTTTGCTCGTTGTCCGCACAATCACCGGTTGACGGTGACCGGTTGCGGTCCCCGGGATGCCGGCGGTGATCCGCCAAGGACAGTTCCCGACGCGAGACATTCCAGTGTGTTGTACTTCCCCGACAACGGCGCCAGCCCACATCTGAAAAACTGCCGACCCAAACGAGGAGACCGCCATGAAAGTAGCCACGGTGTGTGGAGATATTCCCGCTGACGAGCTGGGCATCACGATGCCCCACGAGCACCTGCTGCTTGACATTTCCCATGTGGCGCTTACCCCCAAGGCGCCGTACTGGCGTGAAATCGCCGAGCGTCCAGTGGATTGTTCGATCATCACGGATCTGCGGCTGTATCCCATGATCTCCAAGGATTCACTCCGCCTCACCGACCCCCGGCTGACCGTCGAGGAACTGGGGTATTTCAAGGCCGCCGGCGGCCGGACGGTGATCGATCAGACCAGCAAATGGGTCGGAGCTGATACCGCCGTGCTCAGGCGGTTGTCCGAGGACGCGGGGATCAATATTATCGCGGTGACCACCTACTACGGCACCCCGCCTGATTACATCGATGATCACACCACAGACCAGTTGGCCGAGGAATTGGCAAGGGAGATCAACGATGGTTTTGAGGGCACAGATGTCCGGGCCGGGGTCATCGGCGAGGTCGAGACCAGCTGGCCCGTCACGGCCCGGGAAGAAAAGGCGCTGCGGGCCGCAGCCCGGGCGCAGCAGGCGACGGGTGCGGCGCTTTTTATCCATCCATCACCCTGGGATAAACAGGCGCTCGACCTCCTGGACATTGTGGAATCCGAAGGGGGAAACCTCTCACGGGTGATCATCTGCCACCTTGACCATGTGATGGATATAGAGTATCACAAGCGGGTCGCTGCCAGGGGCGCATACGTGGAGTACGATCGCTTCGGCATTGACAGGTATGGCGGGAACCTCGAGGAGAATAATCTGCGGGCCTTTCCCCGGGACACGGAAAGGCTGGCCGGTATCCAGGAGCTTATCGCGGCCGGATACCTGCACCAGATCCTGGTCTCGCAGGACATCTGCATGAAAATCGAGCTCAAGAAGTTCGGGGGGCCGGGTTACGGCCACATACCTCGACTCATTGCCCCGATGATGAAGCAGACAGGAATATCGGAGAAAGAAATCAATACCATGCTGGTCGACAATCCCCGCGAGATGCTCTGCCGTGAGACGGCAGGCCAGGAAAATGCAGAATGACAACGACCGGCTGCCGAACAACCGCATCCACGAAGAGACTGGGTCAATGAAGCCGAGGGAACGCATCATCGCCGCACTCGAGCACCGCGAGGCCGATCGCGTGCCGACCGGTGAGAACCAGGCTGATCCGCAGCTGGCGGAGGAGATTCTGGGCCGACCCTCGCTTGCCAACTCAGGCCGGGCCGAACGCGAAGCCCTGTGGGACGGCGAGCGCGAAAGCCTGGTGGCCGACTACTGCGCCATCAGCCGCGACCTGCCGCTGGCACTTGGCTGGGACTACGTGCGGGTGCCGTCCATGCCCGCCGATGTCAAGCACAAACGCCCGCAGATGACCGGCCCGTACGCCTGGATCGACGAGGATGGATACGAGGTTGCCATCAACCCGGATGTCGGCAACGTCGTGGTCCGGGAAGAGTTCCCCGACATGGGCATCGACGACCTGCCGGACCGGGACGCGCCGTTTGAAATAGACCCATCGGAGCTCGACGTCGTGCATCGCGTCGTGGAAACGATGAAGGAAACGCACTTCATCGTCGGTCGCGTACCGGTCGACGGGACCTTTCCCTGGGCCGAAACGATCGGCATGGAGGACTTCCTTGTCCGCATGGTGACCGAGCCCGACTTCGTGCGGCGGGCGACAGACGTGTACGTGAGTCGATCAATCGCCTACATCGACGCCTTCCTGGATGCGGGCGTCGATGCGATAATGACAACCGACGACTACTCCGACAACCGCGGGCCGATCATGGGCCTCGACCGGTTTCGAGAGTTTGTCTTGCCGGGGTTGCAACGCCAGTGTGAAGCCGTGCACCGTGGCGGCGGCTACTTCGTCAAGCACACAGACGGCAATACCTGGCCGATCCTCGACGCGTTCGTCGAGCTCGGCATCGACGCCTGGCACGGTATCCAGCCCGACATCGGCATGGACCTGAAGCTGGTTAAAGAACGTTACGGCAGTCACCTTTGCCTCTTCGGCGGGGTCAACTGCGCCACGTTGATCGAGGGAACACCACGGACGGCGCGCGAGGAGGTGCGTT
Organism: Lentisphaeria bacterium; assembly: GCA_030754995.1. Classification (GTDB taxonomy): domain Bacteria; phylum Verrucomicrobiota; class Lentisphaeria; order JABSQK01; family CAJWLW01; genus CAJWLW01. The sequence goes on along the minus strand of JASLZG010000073.1, from coordinate 11,570 downwards.
ATGCCATCGAGCACGCGGCGCCAGGCGGCGGCCTGGTAATCACCTGCGGCAATGTGCTGCAGCCCGGCACGCAACTGGCAAATTACCAGGCCGCGCGCCAGGCCGTGGACGAGTTCGGTCGCTACGGCGACGGTATAACGCGCAACAATTGAGAGGTCAGGAATGGCAGGCAGTTACCGTCATCAAACCACCGGCTGGCACTGTCCGCATTGAAGAAAGGGAGTTGAACCATGGATTTCCATTGGCGTCTTGGAGAAGTGCGGTGATGGGGTGTTGAACTCTGAAACTGTAATCGTCGCCGGCGGCGAGCATTTCGAAACCGACGGCAAGGGCTGGAAGGTCATCCACCAGGATGACAGTCTCGCCAGCCACACATACGGCGGCATGTGGTCTGCACAAGGCAGCCTGTTGAGCGCTGAAGCCGACATCATCGATGCGGTCGCGAAAACGACGGTCGCGGTGCCGTGTGCCGGCGACTATCGTGTCTGGAGCAAGTACCAGGCGCCGCCGTACTTCAATTACCTGCACCAGATCGAGGTCTGGCAGAACGACAGCAAACGCTACTGTCATGTCTACGGCCGGACGGGAGCCGACCGGCTGTGGAGCTTCGGCATCGCCTCGAACGAACTCTTCTGGGCATGGGGAATGGACCACGATTGCGCCGAGGCACCGGGGGAATGCGCCGCCCTGGAGGCGGGCACGGCCGAGATCCGCGTCACCAGCCTCAGGAACCCGGATCCGGCTGGGGCGCGCATGATCGATTTCATTGTCCTTACGACCGAACAGAGTGACACCTATCTCGGGTACAGCCCGTGCACCGTCAGCTCACCGTTTACCAACGAGGCATTCGCCGCGACGAACCTGTACCTGCGCTTCCACAACGCCACTGCCGAGACGGCGGCGCTCGAGGTGCTGCGCCGCGGCCATTTCCAGCCGAACTACGAGGACGCCGACACCACGCTGCCGCCGGCGGCGCCTGGCGAATGGAGCGCCTGGTACAACATCGGCCCCTTCATCCGGTGGGTCCACGCCGAGGGGCTGTGGATGGAACTGCCGGGCGCCGACACAATCCGTCTCGACTTCGCGCGCCATGCCGATGGCACTGGCAAACTGGCAGAGCTCCAGATCGACAACGGCGATGCGGTAATAGTGCCGATGGATCTGCTGTGGAATGCGGAACGGCAAATCAGACGCGGCAAGGACCACGCCGCGCAGGTCATCGCCGCGAGCCGCAACTGGCGCAAGGCGAACAACGGCAGGAAGCCGGAGAGCATCCTCTTTTTTTCCCGGACCGACATGAACTACGACCAGGCCTACAGCGACGAAAAGTGGGTCACCGACCTGAAGGACACGCTCGGTTTCAACACGCAGCTGCCGGATAGCTACGATCATGTCGCGATGGACGGCTATTGCCATGAGGCGCACAATCAGGACGAGATTCGCGAGCTCGCCGCCAGGCTGGGTGAAGCGCGGCACTCCCTTCGCGTCCTCAGCTTCGGCGATGAGATCCACTTTCAGAAAATCGATTACGACTGTGCCGACAACATCAACGCATTCCGCCTGTGGTTGAAGGAAGAAGGCGTCGGCGAAGACGAGCTGCGCGTACCTGTCGACGAGGCGGTCCTGACCGATATCGAGCCGCGCCTGGCCTGGTTCACACGACGATTCAGCGCCGTCGCCAACTTCAGGCAGTACCGCGAGATGACCGTACTTGCAAAGGAACTGATCGGCGAACAGCTGCTGACCGGCGCGAACTTCTCGCCGCACGAGCCGGCACCCGCCTACTTCGGCCCGGTCTACCAATGGATCGACGCCTTCAAGCACAATGCCATGAACATGTTCTGGACCGAGGATTATATCTTCAGCACGATGGATGTGCCGCAGATCATTTCCTGGCAGTTCGCACAGATCCGCTGCGCCGTGAAGTACAACAAACAGCCAATCCACTACTATCTGATGACCCACTCACCCGGCCAGCAGCCAAGCGTCTTCCGGCGCAACGGCCTGATGGCAGTTGGCAGCGGTGCCCAGCATATCGATAATTTCTGGGTCACACCGGCAGAGAACTTTACGGAGAACTACATAGCCTGGCCGTACCTGGAACAGTTCCAGGCCGTCCATGAACTCATATACGACACCGCCGAGGCCGAGGTCTGCCTGAAAGAAGCGAAAACGAGGCAGGCACAAGTCGCCGTGCTCATCGGCAAGGCCACGGACGAAAACGAGACCAACACGCTTGTGCCCAAGGAGAAGGACGCCTTCATAAAACGCTGCAGGAATGCCCCGGCGACAATCACTCAGCAGCTCTGCCGGCGCGAATCATCGCTGCTCCATCTCGCCCTGCGCCATGCCGGCGTGCAGGTGGATGTCATCACTGAAGACGACGTCATTGAACTGAATGGCCTGGACGGTTACAAGGCAGTCTACTTTGCCGGTGAATGGGTCAACACCCGGACCAGCGCGAAGGTTGAACAATGGGTCGAGGCCGGCGGCGTCTTCTACGCCACCGCCGGGCTCGGGCATCGGAACCAGTATGACGAGCGTGAATCAAGTTTGCTCAAGCTGCTCGGCCTGGAATCGGTCACGACCGAGAAAGACAACTACGTGCTCCGCACACTGGCCGAGCTCGTGCTGGCGGAACCGATTGACACAATCCGCGGCTCGACACTGGGCGACGACGACATATCCGCGATCGGCATGCGGCAGATATTGACCCCGGCGGATGCAGAGACCGTCGCCACCTGGCAGCGCGGTAACGGCGCTGCAGTCACCGTCCGCAAACTCGGCCGGGGCAAGTTGTTTGCGGTCGGCACGCTGCCGGCGCACGGTTACATGAAGACGGGACTGCGCCGCGTGCCGGCCACGCGTGGCGGCAAACGGCAGGAGTTCCACCCGACAGAGTTCGCAAAGGCGGAAGCGAACCTTGTCCGCCTCGGTGTTGATGCGGCCGGGATCGACCGCGAAGTGACCGTATCGGAACCACACGTTGAAGGACTCCTGCTCGACAACGACAAGGGCACCTGTCTCACCCTGGTCAACTGGACGAATGCACCAAAGAAAAAAATTGAAGTGCAGGTAAAGTCAGGGTTCAAGCCTGCCATCGTCCGCTCCGTCCAGCAGCAGAAGAACCTGGATTTCAACTATGACAACGGCCGGGTGACGTTCACGACGAAGCTGCCCGACGCAGATTATGTGCTGCTGTTGAAGAACTGACACCAACGACAACAACCAAGACGAACTGGAGTGATGGAACGAGCGCACCCCCGAGACATTCGGACTGCACCCCTAAACGCCGGCGCCCGGTCATTCCGTGGGATAAAGCGAACAATATGCTTTTCCCAACCGACCTGGCGGCGGAGGAGTGGAACACATGCTCCACGAGGAGGTATCTCGTGGGCAGAATTATGGCGGTCGTCAACAAGGAGCGGATAAACGCTTGATGAATGCGGAGTAAAACCACCGGCGGCAACTTCACGACAGCCACCCCGGGCCGGGTTGTGCCGGTCGGCGGCGCCCTCACGAATCAAGGATGACCCGGGCACTGGATTGTCGGGGTCGGGGATCGAGAACATGAACTACTAACCTGCAAACACGATGGAACACACGCGATGCGTATTGAAACACTGTTGGTGACGGGTGAGAATAATCACGACTGGGCACGATCGGCGCCTTTCTGTGTCGACCTGCTGCAAGGTACCGGGAAGTTCAGCGTGGACCTGACTGATCAACCGTCGCAGGCACTTGCCGACCCTGCGAACCTGTCGAGGTACCAACTGATCTTTATCGATTACAACGGGAGTGACTGGGATCCGGCGGCGAAGGACAACTTTGTCGACTGCGTCAGGAATGGCGCCGGGGTGTGTATTCTGCACGCGGCGAACAACGGGTTCGTGGGCTGGAAGGCTTTCGAGGAGATGTGTGCCGTGGTCTGGCGGGACGGGACATCCCGCCACGGCTCGTATCATGAGTTTGACGTGAAAATCATCGATCCGGACCACCCAATCACGAAAGGATTATCGCCGATCTTGAAGGATCATCCTGACGAACTCTATGGTGGGCTGGTGCACCTGCACGACACACCATACGAGACACTTGCAACGGCATACTCATCACCAGCCTCCGGGGGAAGCGGCAGGAACGAGCCGGCACTGATCGTCAAGAGTTACGGGCAGGGAAGGATTTTCCACTGTATTCTGGGTCATGTTTGGGAAGGCGGCCCCATGGACACGTTTGACAGCCCGGATTTTCAACGGATCCTGTTACGCGGCTGCCAATGGGCGGCAACCGGCACGGCAACCCTCTAACTGACAAGCCAGGGGAACGGTACCATGATCAAGGGACCCGAGGGCGGACAACTCACCTTCCTCTCCGAGAACGAGGTGCAGCGAATCCATGAGGCGGCGCTGAAAGTCCTGGCGGAGACCGGGATTTCAACGGACTCCGAGCTGATTCTCGATGCCTTCGCCGGCGGCAGTGCCAATGTCGATCGGACGGAGCGCCGAATCAGGATTCCGCGCGACCTCATCGACACGGCGCTGAGCCAGGCACCGGGATCCATCGTGCTCCACGGTCGCGACCCGGAGAAAGACATCCTGGTCGAAGGTCGACGGCTCTATTTCGGGTTGGGCGGATCGCCCACGCCCCGCTACCGGGAGCCGGGGACGGGCCGGGTGCGGGAACCGACGCGGAAAGACGTGGCGCAGGGTGCCGTCGTCGGGGACGCGCTCGAGAATATCAGTTTCGTCATGTCGCTCGCCGGTGCTTATGAAGCGACCGGCGATATGCATTTCCTGCACGAGTTCGAGGCGCTCGTCACACACACGACCAAACCGATCGTCTATTGCGCACCCAGCCGCAGCTCCGCCGCGATGCTGCTGGAAATGGCCGCGGCCGTTGCCGGCGGCGAGGCCGAGCTGCGGCGCCGGCCGCCGGTGACCTTGTTCGCGGAGTCGCTGTCGCCGCTGTGCCTGCCGAGCTACTGCGAGAACATGGCCGAGTTTGCCGCAATCGGTGCGCCAATCCTGTTTTCGCCGTCCCCGATGATGGGCGCCACCTCGCCGGTGACACTCGCTGGCAATCTCGTAATCGGTCACGCCGAGACGCTCGCCGGATTGTGTTTCGTCCAGATCCTCAATCCTGGAACCCCGGTCATTTACGGGCCGCACACGCCGGTGATGGACATGCGGACGTCACGTTCCACCTATGCCGCAACCGAGCAGACGGTGGCAAGGGTCGGCGTCGTGCAGCTGGCCCGGTTCTGCGGCCTGCCGTGTTTTGGAACCGGAGGTGGCACCGACTCCAAGTGCCCGGACGCCCAGGCCGGGGCGGAGATCGCGATGAACATCTTCTTCAACGCCCTGGCAGGCCTGAACCTGACACAGGGCGTCGGCACAACCGGCAGCGGCGACTATGGCTGCCTGGAGAACGCGCTGATCGGCAACGAGATCATCGGCATGGCGCTGCGCGCGGTCGCCGGAGTGATCGTCGATGAGGCGTCTCTGGCCGTTGACCTGATCAGCGAGATCGGACCGCAGGGCGACTATCTAGCCGAACCCCACACGGCCGAATTCTTTCGCCGCGAAATGTACATGCCGGGCCTGTTCGACCGCCAGAGCCCCAGGCTCTGGGAGGAAGCCGGCGGGATCGCCGCAGACGCGGCCGCCGCCGACCGGGTCGAACAGATCCTGGCCGAGCATACGCCTGAACCGATCTCCGAAAAGGTCTGCCAGCAGTTGAGTGATATCCTGGGAAACGCGTGAACGAGACGGCCAGGATTCCGCAGTTGACCGGGGGGTGTCGCTGTCCCGGGGCTCTTGACAGCCCGCAAAGCATCCCGCCATTGATCTTGAGATGAAACTGCACGAAGCACAACCTTTGGAATACAATGAGGACCGGCCGGCGCCCAGCGTCCAGTCACTGGCCCGTGACAACCACGACCAACTGAGGATTGTTTTCAAATGAGCAAACAACACCTGAACTACGACGACACGTTTAAGTTCTGGGAAGCTTATCCGGTTCGTGAAAGACAGGAAATGCAACTGCGCACGTTCGAGTACCAGGCGCCGTTCAAGTACCAAGACGGCGCCCGCAGCCGGCACTATGCCGACGGCATCATCGTCACCGAGGACGCCCCGATCGTCCGGGTTGCGGTCATCGGCAGTGCCTGTACACCGCCCGGTTATGTCACCCTGGAAGGCGAACCGCATGAAGAATGGCGCCACGCCGACGAGATTGTCGAGGCCATGCCGGTGCGCATGCGAATCGACAACCTGTGGGGTCAGCACCTGCGGATTGACCAGATCCTGGAAACCGACGGGGACACCGCCGGGCGGCCGTATCCGGAGAGAATGCCGGATCGCTGGCGAGAGTTCAGTACAGGGATTCGTGCGACATCGTGCGAGACGCCGCTGAGCGGGATGAGCTGCGCCATCTTCGAAACACCGCCCTGCAAATCGGTGCGGATTTCCGGCGGCAGCATCAATGTCGGCTGGAAACGCGACAACGACCCGGACGATCATCACTATTCCTTTCGCATGATCCGCACGACCACAGACGGCCGATGAGCATAAGAAGCGACGCCAGCACCGAGTTCAGTTCCTGGGACATCCCGGTCACTCCGACTCCTGGTGACCGGCGCATCCTGCGGGACCTCGCCGGGACCGTGGCGGATGCCGCCGCCGCGCCCCTCAATGACGAGCTGGCGGCCCTGTGGCAGCGTCACAACGCGCTGACGCAGACCCGCCCGCTGGTTCTGGTACGACCGGAGAACGGCTGGACCGAGCTGGTGCCGGAATCACTGCTGCAATGCCAGGACCCGCGGCTGCGGGAATGGGAGATGGTGTTGCGCCGGCATCTGTTCCGGCACCGGCACATCCCCGACGACTGGCCGTTACCCAGGCACTTCGACATCAGCTGGGTGATGAAATGGGGCGACTACGGGATGGAACCGAAAATACGGCCTGCCACAGTCGCCGGCGGGGCGTTCGCATGGGATCCGCCGCTGAAGAATATCGAGGATATGCAGCAGCTGCATTTTCGTGACATCGCGGTCGATCGGCAATGCACCGCATACAAGGTGACGCTGGCCAATGAGCTTTTCGGTGACCTGTTGCCAGCCCGTGTGCGCGGCAGGCTCTTCGTCATGCTCGGCATGGCCGAACAACTGGCCTACCTGCGGGGCATCGAGCAAACCATGATGGACCTGTTTGACAACCCGGAACTGCTGCACGAAGCAATGACCTTTCTCCGGGACGCCAAGCTGCATGAACTGGACTTTTACGAGAAAGAGGGGCTGCTGACGTTGAACAACGAAGCCTACGACCATATCGCCCAGGGTGGTCTCGGCATCATCGACGAGCTGCCGGCCGGCGACTTCACCGGCACGGTGCGCCTGTGCGATCTTTGGGGTACGGAAGCAAGCCAGGAGTTCTCCGGTGTGGGGCCGGACCAGTTCAACGAGTTTCTCCTGCAATACCAGGCACCCGTCCTCGAGCGCTTCGGGCTGGTCAGCTACGGTTGCTGCGAGCCGTTGGACAACAACTTGGAGGCCCTGCTCCGACACCTCCCGAACCTGCGCCGCGTTTCCGTCTCGGCCTGGTGCGACCGCGCCAGGGCGGCCGAAAAACTAACCGACAAATACCTGTACGCCTACAAGCCCAATCCCGCCCTGATCTGCGGCCCGCAAGCACATCTCGAGGCGGCGGAAGAGCAGCTCCGGGAAACCATTGACATGACAAAGGATTGCCATCTTGAACTGATCATGAAAGACACCCATACGTTTCAGAAGGAGCCGCAGCGGATTACCCAGTGGACAGAAATGGCAACGAGACTGGCCCGCGAACGGGGTTGAACCCGCCGGGCGTGCCGGCACTGGGAATGGAAAGGCTGGTCTTCTCCCGATTCCGTTGACGGTCATCACCGGGTCGTCACGGCGATTGTTGTTCGGGGTAACAGATCGACAGGAAAGGCAAACAGCGGTCGCCGCGACGGAGAGGATCGGCACCGCACAGCCGTCGTTGTTGTCGAGGAATGGTTCAACGAGCCTGCAGATGGAACAGGCCGTTTATTGAACTCATGGTCCAGCGGCAATCGGATACCGCCCGTACTCCTCAATCGCATCCCGAATCGCCACGAGATTCTCCGGCGGCACGTCACTCTGCACATTATGCGCCGGGGCCACGATGTAGCCGCCGCCGGGTGACAGCGCCTGTATGTAACGCCGAACCTCGGCCTTCACTTCTTCCGGCGTGCCGTTGGGCAGGACCTGCTGAAGATCGATGCCGCCGTGAAAGACCAGCCGGTCACCGAAATCCTTTTTCAGTCGCTCCGGCTCCATGCCCTGGGCCTGCGGCTGGATCGGATCCAGGACATCCAGCCCCATGTCGATCCAGGCCGGGATGAACGGCCGGATGTTGCCACAGGAATGGACCATCAACTTTGCCTCGGGCTGTTTCTGTTCAATTTTTTCCCGGGCCGTGTCCCAAAGCCGCTTGAATCGCGGCTTGACCATGGCGTCGAACATCTTCGGTGAAATCATTGGCGCCAGCTGCGTGCCCAGGTCCTCGCCGCTCAACCGCACTATGTCCACGAGGTCGCCCACCGCCTCCATGCCGACTTCCATCATGCCGACCGCCACCTCCGTGACCTTGTCCATGATCGCGCCGACCACATCCGGTTGCAGCACGATGTCCACCATCCAGTCCTGCATCCCGTAGGTCCACCAGGACTGCTCCCATATCGCGGTCGAGGATTTGAACATGATCGCCTTGTCCGTCTCCTCGCGAATCCTCAACAGCTTTTCGCGCAACCCGTCGGTTCGACCCGGATCGTACGGGTCAGGCCAGGGCCAGGCTTCCACCTCCTCGAGCGTGGCCCCCGCCAGGGGATGCTTGACCATCTCATAGTAGTACCCACCGTCGACCCGGTTCACCCGGGTCCGGCCGATGCCCCACTCATCGTAAAGCAGACCGTCACCGGTCGCCGGCGCCGACCAGTTCGCCGGCGGCTGCAGGCCGGTGTAGTACAAGTCCACGCCCATGGCGTCGAGCAGGTCGAGGCTCGGCGACACCGTGGTCCAGATCCCGATTGTTTTTTCCGGCTCCGGCGGCAGCCCGAGGTGCTCGCGCAACCGATGATAAATGTCCACAGTCAACGACAGGTGCCACGGCACCCGGTCTGCTTCCTGGTGATTCAAAATCCGCCGAACACGCTCGCGTGAGGTCATGATGGTTTTCCCGGGTCGATGTATTTACACTGTACGGCCCGTACCAGACCCCTGCAATACCCCGCTGCGCCGCAGCTTCATCATGCCGTCGAACCAGTTGTGCCGGGAGTTCGACCAGCTGACACTACGCCGCACGCGGTGATCAGCGATAGGGATGAAACCGCCCGCCTCGAGCCGCCGCGACGCGACAGGCGCGTTGTGAATTGTCGCGATTCCGTCTATGTTGGTTCCAGCAACAGCATCCACTCGAGCGTCAAGCCGGAGAACTATCCCGCCATGGTGTGTGCAGGACAAGGGTACGGCAACTACCCGTTATCGGAGGACGCACAATGACCACAACGTCCGTCTTCCCTGAACAGGAAACGCGTTCGCCGCGCCTCCGACGATTTCTGGCAGCCTCGAGGCAGCGTGGTGCAAAGCAGCCGCCGGCGCGGTTCGTTGCCGACCTGGCGGCGGCGTTCGATCAATACGCAGACAGGCCGTTGCGGGAGCGCCAGAAACTGGCGTGGGTGGGCGCCTTCGACAAGCTGCCGGTTTATCTTTTTCCCGACGAGCAATTGGTCGGCATGGTCTATCATCTCGGTCAGGGGCCGAAGGTGGCGCACCCCCTGAACTGGAGCGTGCTCACCGCGGAACGCACGCGGCAGGAATTTCCAGAGAACGCTGAACTGGCGGAACTGGAAGTTTACTCCGACGGGGCGGCCGCCGGTCATGTCACCTGGCATTGGGATTGGCTGTTGGAGAAGGGCGTGGTTCAGATGCTCAGGGAGTATAAGGACGCCTTGAGCGATGCGGCAGACAGTGACGCGGCGACGCTCTACAGCGGCGTGATCGGCCTGCTCGAGGCGCTTCTACGATGGAACGACCGGCATGTTGCCACCCTCGAAAAAACTTGTCTCGACGCCGATCCGGAGGACCGGCCACGGCTGCGCAAACTGCTTGCACTTTGTCGACGCGTGCCGGCCCACCCGGCGCGGACGTTCCATGAAGCGGTGCAGAGCTTCTATTTCCAATACCTCGCGGTGATGCGAGAAAATCCTCACGGCGGCAACGGCCCCGGGCGACTGGACTACTTTCTCTGGCCCTATCTCGAGAAGGACCTGGCGGCCGGTGACTACACGCTGGGCCAGGCGCGGGAACTGATCGACGAACTGTTCATCAGGATCGACGAACGTATACAGAAAGCGGATACATGGGTCGAGACGATTGTCGTCGGCGGAACGCATCCGGATGGAACTTCCGCGGTCAATCCGCTGACAACCATTATGGTCGAATCGATCATGGCGCTTGACCAGACGCATCCGTCGGTCTACCTGCGCATTCCCGACGACGCGCCCGAAGCGCTGACCACGCTGGCGACCCGTTACCTTCTCGAAGGACAAAACCGCGCCCAAATCCTCAGCGATCGCGCCGTCGTCACCGCGATGCGGCATTACGGCATGCCCGAAGAAGATGCCAGGATGTACACCTGCGGGGGCTGCATGGAGATCGTGCCGCAGGGAATGAACAGCGACATGCTGTTTACCGGCAGGGTGAACATTCCCAAACTGCTCGAGCTTTGCCTGACGGGAGGCCGGTGCCTGCGAACCGGGCGCCGACTCGCGGCGGTTGAACTCCGGCCGCTCCCGGCATACACGCATTTCGAGGATTTTCACGCCGCCTTCGTCAACGAACTGGAGCGCGCGCTGCGGGTGATGTTCGGCCGGCTGGACATCGGCAGCGAAGCCATGGCACAGTGCCGGCCCGTTTACCTGCTTTCCAGTATGACCGCCGACTGCTTCGAGCGCGGCCGTGAGCTCCATGACGGCGGCGCGCGTTACCATGATTACGGGGTCGCGCCGCTGGGCATTGCCAATGCCGGCGACGCACTGTACGCCGTGAAACGCGCTGTCTACGACGACCGTTTCTGTACCCCCGACGAACTGCTCGAGGCGATGGCGGTCGACTTCGAAGGTTTCGAGGCCCTGCGCCTGCGCTTACGGGCGCTGCCCAAGTTCGGCCAACAACATGATGGCGCCGACGCGATGACCAACCGCGTGCTCGAGACCGTGTGCCGGCTCTTCGGCGGCCATAAGAACCGATGGGACGGGCGTGTCAAGCCAATGATATTCACCCACGTCTGGGCGCCCACGACCGGCGCGGCGCTCGGCGCCACTGCTGACGGTCAGCATGCCGGCAAGCCCATCGCTCATGGGTTGACGCCGCAGCGGGCGGGAATGACCAGCGGCATCACCGCCGCGATCGGGTCCCACGCATCATTGAGCCTGGACAGAATCGCCGGCGCCTCGACGACAATGTGGGACCTGGATCCGCATTGGGCCACGCCGGAAACGACCAAGGCGATACT
>JASLZG010000072.1:14882-17083 GCA_030754995.1 Lentisphaeria bacterium | reverse complement strand
GTTCGGTGCCGACATAGTCATGCCCGAAGCGGCGAGCTTCCTTCTTCGCCAGGCTCAACACCTGCTGGGCCCGTGGGGTAAAATTGTTCATCGGGAAATCGTTGTTTTCATCCTTCGGCATTGCTTTCTCCGTTTCTGGCTGGTCCCCGGAGACCGGTCACCCGGCCCCGTCAACAGTTCAGTGAGATTGTTCGTCGGTTGTCTGGCGTTTGCTGTCATTGAGCCTACCCCGAACAATGTCGGCGCGGGCGATGTCACGCTCGTTTTCATCGAGTGTCCGATTGTGAATTTTCTGGAGGTGCCCCGGCTGGATCATGACCATCAGCTCGTTGATCGTGTGCGCGTCGATCGATGAGAACATGTTCAGGTCAATACCCAGCCGCAACGCCGACAGCTGACGCAGCGCCTCCGATGACTCGAGGATGTAAGCGTGGCGCAGGATGCCGTAGGCACGGCCGATGTGATCATAGAGGTACTTCGGCTTGCGCTCCAGCAGCACCTGCCGGGCGTTGCGCTCGTGCTCAACGACCTGGCGGATGATCTTCTCGAGTTTCTCGATAATGTAAGTTTCGCTCTCACCCAGGGTCGACTGGTTGGAGACCTGAAACAGGTTGCCGGCCGTGTCCGAGCCTTCCCCGTACAAGCCGCGTACGACAAACCCGATCGTGTGCACCGCCTGCGTGATCGCCTCGATCTGGTTGGCGAATACCAGGCCGGGCAAATGCAGCATCACCGAGGCGCGGATACCGGTGCCGACATTGGTCGGGCACGCCGTCAGAAAACCGAGGTCGTCGGAATAGGCGTACTGCAGACGCTCGGTCAACAGTGAATCGACGTGATCCACCAGTTGCCACAATTGTTCGAGTTGCATGCCGGCAGTCATCACCTGCAACCGCAGATGATCTTCTTCGTTGACCATGATGCTGCAGTTCTCGCCGCGCGCTACGAACACGCTGTTGCCAGTCTTGCGCGTGCTGCAGTGCTCACGGCTGATCAGATGGCGTTCGAGCAGGAACACGCGGTCGAGCTCCGCCAGGGACGACATCTTGACATCGATACATCCATCCATCAACGGCACGCCGGCGACCGCTTCACGGACCATCTGCAGAACCGCCTGGCGATGGCGTGTGTTGGCCTTTGTCGGGAACGGGATGCCCGCCAGGTTACGTGCCAAGCGGATGCGTGTGCTCACTGTGATGCCGGCATCCGGGCCGTCGTCACTGAGCCATTGCACAGGCTGATCGGCAAGTTGGTCGATGGGATTTTTCGCTTTCATGGCAGAATCTCGTCATTAACTCCGTCTTCCGACGGTTCGCCTTCCATAAGATTCTTGATTTCGTCGCGCAGCGCCGCCGCTTCTTCATAATGCTCGTCGCTGACCGCCTGGCGCAGGGCTGCCTGCAGATCCTTGAGGCGATTCACCGGCGCTTTGACGGCGAAAGCAGGCAGGCTGCCGTCATCGGGAAGTTCAATCATCTTGCCGACATGATTCACGCCCTTGTGCAGCGCCGGCAGTGCCTCGAGCAGGAAGGGCTTGAAGATTTCGTAGCAGTCGGCACAGCCAAGCAATCCAGACTTCTGAAACTCGGTGCTGGTCAACTCGCAGGTGGGACAAGTCATCAGCGGCACGGTCTCGGGCTGTTCCTCCGGGACTTCCTTGGTCATGTCCGCAAAATTATGCAGAAGTTCTGCCAGGGCAACGCCCTCGAACATATTCGGGTTGATCTTCTTCTTGTTGGCGCATTGTGAACACAGGTGCAGTGACTTCTTGTCACCGTCGATGACCATCTCAATGTGGTTCGTCGCCTCGTTGTCGCCGCACAAATCGCAGTCCATATCGAGTCCCTGCCAGGCTGGATTGTCGTCAAAGATGGGTTCTCGCCCATTCGCATACACACACGCATCCTTACGTGTGTACATTACAGTCTGTACGCCGATTTTCACGTACCTCGCCAAAAAAGATGTCGGGTTTGACAACCGTCGTCCGGCTTGCACAAAACAAATATTTCCATCGACGGAATCGATCGAAAAAGTGCTGCATTCCCTTGCGTTATGCACCGGCGAGTCTATTGTAGCCATTCCCTCGAAACTCCAGTTTTATCGGGATGTAGCGCAGTTTGGTAGCGCGTTTGACTGGGGGTCAAAAGGTCGCCGGTTCGAATCCGGCCGCCCCGACCAGATCCCACCCATACGTTAACGCA
>JASLZG010000072.1:0-14872 GCA_030754995.1 Lentisphaeria bacterium | reverse complement strand
CGAATCCAGTCATCCCGACCAGATTTACTCCTTCGCCCCATCGCCTTTCTGTTTCGCAGGAACCGTGCCGCTTTGGCGCCGACGCCAGAAAATACCTAAAAAAAACAGCGCCAGCGCTGCCGCCAGCGCGCCGCCAGCGATTATCAGGCCGCGATGAAAGGCCGCCGGGCGATAGAACATCTCGACTGTATGCCTGCCTGCCTCGGGGATATGGACGCCGCGCACGACACCGTCGAACAAGGGAAGCAGCGGCACCGGTTGACCGTCCAGGGTGGCATGCCAATCCCTGGTCCAGGTGTCTGACAAGACCAGCATGCGGTCTTCGAAGCTCGTTGCGACAGCAAACGCCAGGCGCTCCGGCGTTTCATTGAGGATCCGCACGTGTTCAATGGCCCCATCGGCCGGCCCACTCGATTGCCGCAGCAAGGGCGGGCCGGCGAATGCGACACCTGCCTCAGGCCGGCAAAGCGCCACGTTCTGCAATTCGACTGCAGCCAATTCTTCCAGCGGTGAGTCGCTGTACCGGACCACATTTACCAGGCGTAGGCGCGGCATGTGCCCGGGAATCGTAAAGGTTGTCCGGTCGCCGACGGCATGCATCACGCTCACCAGTTGCAGATGCTGACGTGTCAAGCCGGTTCCCCGCTCACCGAAGAGATCGAGTGGCTCCGGCGGCGGAATGCCCAGATAGCCGCTCGCCTGCCGCATGCCCCGCCACCATGGACGGTTGAGTTTGGCAACGTACCGGTAATCCGACTGGTCGGCGGTCAACCGCATGCTCCTGGCTTTCTGTCGAAAATCATCGATGCCGGTGCGCGCGGCGGTCAACGGAATCTGGAAGTTGCAGACCGCAATATCAGCCACACAGATAATCAGCAGCAACCCGCCGAGGAACCTGGCAACGGCCGAACGCTTGTCGGCCCGACGGTTGAACGCGACCACTGTGGCGACGGTCAGCAGCGCAACCACCGGCCCGACGACCAGCAGCAAAAGCCGATTGAACTCGACGACCATCCCGTCGATCAGCAATGACCCCGTCACTATGGCGTACAACAGCAGCAGCGTCGCCAGAAGCGGCATCGTGAACGCCGCAATCCAGGCGCCCCGGTCGAATGTCGAGGGGCGTGTCGTGAGCCAGTGCAGCGCCAACCCTGCCAGCACCGCAATCGCCGCGCATAAAATCGACATGTAACGTCCCGGCGCCCGAAACTGCGAGACCAGCGGCACGTACTCGAGCAGTGCGTTGAGCGCGCCGTACCTGCCGAGCATCAGCAACACCGTCAGCGCCAGCAGCGCCACCGCCGCAATCGATTCCTTCCGGCAGGTCGTCTGCAGCAACTGACGGTGCAGGACAAAGACGATGACGATCAAGACCAGGGAAGCAATTCCGAAGTAGGCGGGCGTTTCCTGCTTCGACGCGAACACGCGTCGGTCATCGCCCTGCCCTTGCCAGTGCCCGACAACTTTGTCCTCGAACAGGAACGGCGACAGGTTCGGCAGCAGATTGATCGGCTCCAGCGAGTACACCTGCCGCGCCTCACCGGCAATCTCACCGCGCGGCGATGCGCTGACGTACTCCGCGGACGGCAAAAGTTGCGGGGCCCCCAGCGCCGCCCCGAACATCACCCCCGCTGCAGCTACACCGGCGCCCCTGATCACCCGTCGGCGATCGGTCTCACGCACCAGCACGAAGACGCCGTACATGACGATTGCCAGCGAATTGATCCACACCTGCTGCGGATGTCCGAGCAGCAGCATCGAGGCATACAGCAGCGCCAGCAGGACCGCATGGGGCGTCCGCCGCCTGGCGCACAGACAGCGGTGCACGGCCAGCAACATGTACGGCAGGTGCACGTACACCCACACCATGTTAAGGTGCGGGAAATGGGCCAGGCTGAAGGTGCAGAATCCGAACAGGCCGCCCGCCAGCAGCGCCGGCAGCGGCAGGAACCGCAGGCAGCGGCGTGCGAACAGGTACATCCCAAGGATCGCCACCGGATAGTAGGCCAGCGACTCCAGAATAATCCCGGCCCACAGCGGCAGGTATTTGTAGGCCAGGATATGGGCCGGATGCAGGAGGCCCGCCTGCCCTTCCCCGAGGTGATTGTAGCCACGGCACAGCCACGGATTCCACAAGCCGAGGGAGCCTTCTTCCAGGCAGGCGGCATAGAATGCGCGGAACGGCAGGAACTGCTCGGCCAGATCGTAAGCCGCCAGCAGCTCGCCCTTCATAAAGGGATACGCCAGGATCATCAGGAGGATGGCGTAAAACCCGAGCACCGGTGCGATCTCCGCACGGCACGATTGCTGGTCGGTATCGGACATGGAACAATGTACGCGCTGCGGCCGGGAAATTGCAGGGGGGAAAGCGTGAAGCGTCAATTGACGCAAATTGACTGGCGGCGTCGTGTCCGGTGAACGCAACCCTGCCTGGCAAGCCTGGAATTGCCGTGACCGGCGCCATTTCCCGGTTCGTTCTTGGCCTGCGGGAAAGACAGAGATCGAGTTGTCGGGCCGACCAAGCCGTTAGCTTGGCGGCCCGCGACGGACCGTGAACTTCTTGTGCGACGAAGTCTTGAGTGACTCGGTGTGTTGCAAAGCGCTTTGGCAAAGTCGTTCCTGGGCGCGAACCTGGCGGCCGCGCTTCGGCGACTGCCGTATCCAGGTACCGTCGCTCTGCAGCTCGTGGGAGTTCGTGTTGTCGCTGAAATACAGTTCCAAAAGGTCCACCAGGCGCCGCTTGAGGTTGTCCTGTTCAACCGGAAACATCAGCTCGACACGGTGTTCGAGGTTGCGCGGCATCCAGTCGGCACTGGACAGGTACAACTCCTCGGCGCCGCCATTGCGGACGCAAAGGATGCGGCTATGCTCGAGGAAACCATCGACAATGCTGACAACGCGAATGTTGTCGCTCAGCCCCTTCACCCCCGGCACGAGCTGGCAAACACCGCGGATGTTCAACTGGATCCGGACACCGGCCTGTGAAGCTTCATAGAGCACCTCGATGACGTCGGGATCGGCGAGCGAATTCAGCTTGGCCATGATGCTGCCCGGATCGTGATGATTGGTGCGTTCCGACTCGCGCCGAATCAGGCTGATCACCTTGCTTTTCAACGCCACCGGCGCCATGGCCAGGTGACGGAGCCCGGGCACCGACGAATAGCCGGTAATGGAATTGAAGAACAGCGCCGTCTCGTAGGTGATCTGCTCGTTCGTGGTCAGCAGTCCAAGGTCCGAATAAAGCCTGGCGGTACGGTCGTTGTAATTCCCGGTCCCGAGATGCACATAGCGCTGGATGCCGCTGCGTTCGCGACGGACGATCATGCACGCCTTCGAGTGGATCTTGAGCTCGGCGATGCCGTAAATCACGATGACCCCGACGCGTTGCAGTTTGTCAACCCAGCCAATGTTCTGTTCCTCGTCGAAGCGTGCCTTCAGTTCGACCACGGCGGTCACCTGCTTGCCGTTCACCGCGGCGCAGGCCAGGGCATCGATGATCGGGGAGTCACCGCTGGTGCGGTACAAGGTGATCTTGATGGCCAGCACATGCTCATCGGCGGCGGCCTGGCTCAGGAGCTGGATAATCGGGTCAAAGCTCTCATAGGGCAGATGGATGAGGGCGTCACGGTCCTGCAGCAGTTCGAAAATGTCGGTGTTCTTCGGGATGTCGCGGGGTTGCTGCGGCTGCCACGGCTTCTGCCGCAGGCTGTCCAATCCCGGCAGGAACGCCAGCTTCACGAACGGCTTCAAATCAATTGGGCCTGGGATTAAATAAGTATCGCGTGGCCTGAGATTGGTCATCGCCTGCAGTTTCTGCAGCAACGGGCCGCTGCCGGTGTCGGTTTCGAGCCGGACGGGGCCGCCGTGTTGCCGGCGCACGAGCATCTCCGCCATCGCCGCGACAAAATCCTCGTCACGCTCTTCGTCGACCCCGGGGTCGGCATCGCGCGTCACGCGCCAGACGAGATGGTCGGTAATCTCGTAACCGGGAAACAACGCCGCGGCATTGTCGATGATGATGTCCTCGATGAGCGTGCAGCAGTAGCTCTTGTCGTCGACCGGCAGGTTACAGAAACGGTCAAGGCTCCCGGGCACGGGCACGACGGCCATCTGCGCCTGCTCGTCCGGCCGGCCGGCCGGGGTCAATTCAAAGAGGATGTGGAGGATCAGGTTGCGCCCGAAAGTCAGCTTGGCATTCGCCCCAATCTTCAGTGGCGTCAGGGTCGGGAAGATTTCGTTCCTGAACAGGTCGTGGACGAACTGCCGCTGCGTGGCATTGTGCTCGGCCGGCCTTGAGAATTTGACCCGCGTGCTGATTGCCGGCAACAGATCCTCGAGCAGGCATTTGTACTGTTGCGCAATGGTGTCGCGGACCCGTTCGCTGATCGCCTGCAGCGTTTCGGCCGGCATCATCCCCGCGAGGCTGGTGGCGGTCTCCGGCCGGCTTCTGACTGCCGCCACGCGGACCATGAAGAACTCGTCGAGGTTCGAACTTACGATGCTCAGGAACTTCAAACGTTCCAGCGGCGGGAGCTCCGGCTGCAAGGCTTCGCCCAGCACGCGGGCGTTGAACTCGAGCCAGCTCAGTTCACGATCGAGGAACTGTGCCGGCTGGTGTCGTTGTTTCGTGGTCTTGCGTTTCGCGTTCACAGATTATTCCGGCACGATTTTCATACCGAACAGGTCCTCGAACATCTGGCTGCACGTGACCAGCGCCATCCGCTCCCCGGCAAGGTCACCGTGCGGGTGGCAGCGGATGCTCAGTTCGTCCCCGAACGATTCGAGTTCGATCTTGCGGATGCGCGACTGGTGGCCGCGGTCCAAGGCATCGGCGATGCGCAAAATCGCCGCCAGCTTTGTAACAACAATACGGTCCTCCGTCGATAACCCCATGAAGCAAATATGCGATTTGTTCGGCGGCGAGCTGCGATGAAAGCGCACGACATTCGAGACGACGTTGAGCTCATTCTCATGCAACCCGAAAATTTCGGAGTTGGCAACGACATATTCGCTGTGCCTGTGGTGATCGCGGGCATTGACGAACCGACCGATATCATGCACCAGCGCCGCCACCTCGAGCAGCAGCCGGCGGTGGGCATCGAGACCGTGCTCTGACTGCAGATGATCGAATATCTGCAGTGCCAGTTTGGCGGTTTGCCGGCCATGTGCCTCGTCAAAGCCATACTTGTTCCCGAGACTGATGGCCGACGCAATGATCTGCGAATTAAACTCCTCCTTGAACTCATCCGTGCCTTGCGACAACCCCAACAGCACGCCGTCGCGGATGCTGACCGTCGGCACGATCATTTCGGTCGCGCTGGTGTCGTCCATGAAGTTCAGGTAAATCAGCAGCCCGGGAACCAACGCCTCGGCATCGGCATAGGAAATGTGCAGGCGCTGCACGCATTCGTCGGTCGACATCGACTGCAGCCGTCGAAGGAACTTCTCGAACGCGGCCTTGTCGACGACGTGATAGGCATCGGCGATCTCGCGGCCGACTTCATGCGCCGCCAATCGGGCGTCACCGCCGACGGCCACAAAGGTCTTGACACGCTTGAGCTTGAATTCGGTGTCGAGCGTCTCCAGCGTCGAGCGCACGTGTTCCCGCAGGAATCGCTCGAGATAACCGCCAAAGCCGGTAACCGTTTTGATCTCCGTTTCCAAGCGCACCGTGCCGGTGTTCAAGGTATGTGCGGCAACCATCCTGCCGGCATGCAACAGCATCACCTCCGTGCTGCCGCCGCCCACCTCGATGATCACCGAGTTGGCACGACTGAACCCCGGGCGAACCATACGCAGGGCGTTGCGCACTGCGATATACGTCAGGCGATTCGCTTCGACACCTTCAATGATACTGATCTCCAGGCCGGTGCGCAAGGCGATCTTGTCGACGAACATATCCCGGTTCTGCGCTTCCCGCAGCGCGCTGGTCCCGATTGCCGTGATGTTTTCCGGCTTGATCTGCCAACCGGCAATCTGCTCCAGGAACGCCTGCAGGATCTGCAGCGTCTGTGTCGCCGAGGCCCGGGTGATGGTTCCGGAGAGAAAGACGTCCCGGCCCAGGCCGACAGGTTGGTCGGCGCCGTCGATGACCTTCCAGCTGCCGGGTCCGTGCATCTCCGCCACCACCATGCGGATGGCGCTGGAACCGATGTCAATGACGGCGACCAATTCAATCGCTTTCTTTCTTGTCGGTTTCTTGTGCAAAAAACAGCCACGGGTTTGCAGTTGGGAAATAAAAGAGAAATGGCGGCCGCCATGAGACCGCGGTGGGTGCCGCGGCGCGGCTCAAACGACCTTGACACGCGTGGACCGGCCGTTTTCGCTCGATCCCATACTATATTGAAATGTACGGTGACTGCAATCTGCTTGGCGCCGCCACCCCGGCCGGCCGTCGTCACCGGGCATCCGGAGGGCAATGTCTCTCGTCAGCCGACCGGGTCCGGATATCGGAAACCGGTGCGGCCTTCATAATTGGTGATCAGCAGATCGTCGCCGTCCCGGCCGTCGATGTGGTCCGGAACCAACGAGAACTTGCCGCCGCCGTCCGGCGTGTCAACAATAAAGTGGGGCACGGCATAGCCGCTGGTGTGGCCGCGCAACTGCGCGATGATCTCGACACCACGGTCGACCCGCGTCCGGAAATGGGCCGACCCGGTGATCGGATCGCATTGCAGCAGATAGTACGGCCGCACGCGAATCTTCAGCAGCTCGTGCATAAGCCGGCGAACGATATCGGGATCGTCATTGACGCCTTTCAACAGCACTGTCTGGCTGCCGATCGGGATACCGGCATCCGCCAGGCGCTCACAGGCCTGTGCCGACTCCGGCGTGAGCTCGTCCGGATGGGTGACATGCAGGCTGACGTACAGCGGATGGTAACGCCGCAGCATCTCGCACAGCGCCGGCGTCAGGCGCTGCGGCATGACCAGTGGGATCTTCGTGCCGATACGGATCATGTCGAGATGCGGAATCGCATGCAGCCGCTGCAGCAGCCAGTCCAGCCGCTCGTCACTGTAGATCAGGGGGTCGCCGCCGGAAACCAGGACATCGCGCACGGACCCGGTCGCCGCGATGTAATCGATACCACGCCGCCATTGCTCGAGATTGATGTCGAACTCGGCCTTGCCGCCGACCAACCGCGAACGCGTGCAGTAACGGCAGTAAACGGGACAGGAATCGGTGACCAGGAAAAGCACCCGGTCCGGGTAGCGGTGCACGATGCCGGGCACCGGCGAGTGCCGGTCTTCGGCCAGCGGGTCCGACATCTCACCGTGCGAGGCGACCAACTCCTCCGGCACCGGCAACATCGTGCGACGCAACGCCGACAGCGGATCGCTGCGGTCGAGCAGGCTGGCATAATAGGGCGTGATGCTGACCGGAAACACACACCCCGGCCGGGTCAGCGCCTGGTGCTCGTCCGGCGACAACTCGAAAATCCCCGCCAGATCCCCGGCCTTGCGCAAACGATGTCGAAGTTGCCAGCGCCAGTCGCACCAATCCTCCGCCGATGCCGAAGGAAAGAATGCCCGGCGGAACTGCCGTGAACGATCGCTGATTGCAAACTGCGCAGATTGCGGCTCGGGTTGTGTCATGTCCTGCACTGGCATTAGTGTATTGTATTCGCCTGGGAGCGCGGGCACATGTCGCGCTGCCAGGAAAAAAGCCGAGGGAAGTTAGCGCTGCAATGGAACCTGTGAAACTGAACATTGTCCTGGTGGCCCCGGAAATCCCACAGAACACCGGATCGATCGGACGCATGTGCGTGTGTCTCGGGGCGCGTCTCCACCTGGTCGAACCGCTGGGGTTCAGGCTCGACGAAGCACGCCGTCGCCGAGCCGGGCTCGATTACTGGCCGCACCTCGACTGGCGGCAGCATGGCGGCTGGGATGAGTTCGTCGCGGGCGAGCAGCCGCAGCATCTTTTCTTCGCGAGCACCAAGGGGACGCGGCCGTATTGGGAATTCGAATTCGCGGACGGTGATTACCTGGTGTTCGGCAACGAGTCCCGCGGCCTGCCGGCGCGTCTGTACGACGAGTACAGGGACGATCTATATGTCCTGCCGATGCCTGGCCGGAATGCGCGCAGCCACAACCTCGCCAGCGCCGTCGCCGTCATCGCTTACGAGGCGCTGCGCCAAATCAGTTCACCGTAGCGCCGGGACCGCGGAAGCGCTGATGACCAGCTCCACGCGGCTTGATCAGCCAATGACTGCAAAGGCATCGACCGGCGCCTCGTGGCGCATCCAGGCACGGGCAGAACGAACAAAACCACGAACACCGAAGGCGGCATCGCCAATCTCAGCCGGTTCCCCCCATCTTTACCGCCATGGCCGCAGACAACAACGGCCCCATCCGGCTTCACGGCGCCAGCCTTGCTTCGCCGCTGACCGCCAGCTGGTAGATCTTCTGGAACTCGGTCAGTTCCAGGTCGACCGGGTTGAAGCGCGCTGTGTGTTCATTGGCGTACTGAATGTCGCAGAAGTGAAAGCCGCCGTGCTGCAGCCGCTCCATGAGATAAACCAGGCAGACGTTCGACGCGTGGGAGACCTGGTAAAACATCGACTCGGCCAGGAACGCGGCACCAAAGTGGGTTCCGAAGATGCCGCCCGCCAGCTTGCCGTCCTGCCAAGCCTCGATCGAATGCGCACATCCGCGGTCGAACAATTCGATGTACAGTTGTACCTGAAACTCGCTGATCCACTCGGGGCGGCCGATCCGGCACGCCCGCACCACGGACTCGAACGCGTTGTCGATCTTCAGGTCAAAGGTGTGCCTGCGATAGAAGCGGCGCAGCTTCGTGGGCACGTGAAAACAGTCGAAAAGATACAACGACCGCGGATCGCAGGTAAAGTAATCGAGTTCACCATCCTCGGACATCGGGAAGTAGCCGGCCAGATAGGCAGCTATCGTGGCTTCGACAACTTCCCCTGGCACTGCCACGCGATTGGACGCCGGGAGATCGTTTCCTCGACTTGAAATCATACCGAACTTGCCCTATACCTCACAGGGTACTGTCATCGCAACCCCGGCAGCAATATAACGTTCCGCTGCTGCCGACCCAAGCGACTGCAGTCTTTCTGTGCAACACTCAAGCAACTGGACCAAGCCATGAGTACATTCACCGAACAGATCCAGAACGCGGTGAATGGCCGCAATCCGTTGATCTTCCTGCAGACGCCGGAAGAAAACCGCGTCGAGGAGATCCTCCGCGACATCGCGCCTGACTGTTACGAAAACGCCCAGGTGTCCACCTGGACATGCACATCGGGGATCCTTCCCGCGCCCGGCAACAGCAAGACCAAAGACCCCGTGAGCGCGATCCAGGCGATTATCAAGGATCCGCACCCCGGCTTCTACGTCATGAAGGACATGCCCGACTTCATGGACCAGCACGAAGTCGTGCGGGCGCTGCGCGACGCCTATTACGAACTGACCGGCAGCGGCCAAACCACCATCGTCCTGGTCTCGCCGGATGCCACGATCCCGCGGTCGATCGAGAAAGAAGTCACCCTCGTTGATATCGGCCTGCCGATGCCGGAGGAACTTCTCCACCAGTTTTTGCGGATCCAGAAGAGCTATCCCGACCGCCAGATCCCGGACACGCTGCACAGCGAAGTGGGGATGGCGCTGCGCGGCCTGACACTCAACGAAGTCACGCACCTGGCACACCGGATTCTGCGGGGCAACAAGCTCGATGAGGAGGCGATCTTCAATGAGATATTCGAGGAGAAGAAGATCCTGGTGAAAAAAGCCGGCTTCCTGGAATTCGTTCCGCAGAGACTGGGCCTCGATCAGATGGGCGGCATGGGAAACCTCAAGGACTGGATCATCAAACGCGAAGCGTCATTCACCCAGGAGGCCGTCGATGCGGGCATGCCGATTCCCAAGGGTATCCTGATCATGGGTGTCTCCGGCTGCGGCAAGAGCCTCTGTGCCAAAATCGTCTCGACTTTCTGGAAACTGCCGTTGTTCAGGCTCGACATGAACATGGTCAACTCGGGCGTCTACGGCACCCCGGAAGCCGCCTTCGACCGGGCACTCCGCACCATCGAGTCGGTGGCGCCCGCAATCATGTGGATCGACGAGATCGAGAACAGCCTGAGCATGGCACAATCCGGCAACGCCGGCAACCACGTCTTCTCCGCATTCCTCACCTGGATGCAGGAGAAACCGCCTTTGGTATTCGTCGCCGCAACGGCAAACCAGATCCAGCATCTGCCGGCAGAGGTTATCCGCAAGGGTCGTTTCGACCAGGTTTTCTTCTGCGACCTGCCGGACGACGAGGAACGCAAGAATATCATCGAGATTCACATCGGCAACCAGGGCGGTGATCCGAAGGAGTTCGACCTCGATTACCTGGTCATGACGACCGATGGCTGGAATGGCGCCGAAGTCGAACAGGCCGTCATTGCCGCCCGCATCGATGCGAACCAGGATGGCGGCCGCAAGTTCAACAACAAGGATATTTACCGGCATACGCGCAGTATTGTCCCGCTTTCGGAAACCATGCGCGAACAGATCAAGGTCATCCGCGACTGGGCCTGGGGCCGCGCCACGCAGGCGTCAAAGACGAAAAAACGCGCCCCGGTATGATCATGGCAGCAGCTTCCTGGCGCTCGTAATTCCGGGACGATCAGGCCATCGACATGCCGGATCGTCCCAAGGGACGGTCACCTCGGCCTGGCCTCCAGGGGCCGGGCAAGACTGCTGCATCTTGCGCCGACGGCCAACCGGTCCCGCCGCACCCTGCACGCTGTGGTGTGGCGGTGGTCCCGGCATTGATGCCGTTCATCGCCTGCCTGGACTTCAGCCCGTTGGCGGGTATCGCCATCAAGCTCGCAATGCTGATCGGCGGAACAGTCGTCATCGTATTCGTTTTGGACCTGAAAAACTCCGGCCAAACAACGGCATGATCGGATTCATCCGCAAAGCCCAAAAACGTTTTTACGACGGGCCCGCCCTGTTCAACTTTCCCGGGCGCCGCATCAGTGGCTATCGCTCACCGAACGTGTTGATCGGCCAGTGGCTGCACGCCTTCACGGTCAAGCACTTTACGGTGTCCGGGCGCATGCTGATCCTGATCACCGGCCCGTTCTTCGTCGCCGGGCTGACGACCTTGCTGACGCCGGTGTACTTCCTGTCGCTCACCCTGGTCTCCCTCTTCATCGTCGATTTCGTTGTCGGCTGGCTGCTGCGTCCGCGGGTGGCAATCACCCGCACATTCCAGGAGTCGTCCGATTGTCACGCCCTGGTCCGCATCAACTATACAGTTCGCAATATCGGGCGGCTGCCGGCGTGGAATCTATACGTCGACGCGGTGCCGCTGCCGATATTCCTGCGTCCGGCCGATGCCGCCATTCCCTACGTCGATCACCTGGGGCCGGGTGAGGAAGTGCAGCTGACCCGCGAGATCGTCACGGAGCGACGCGGCAGTCATCTGTTGCCTCTGCCAACGGCCGACTCGGCCTTTCCGTTCGGGCTCTGGCGCTGGGGTTGCCACGGATTGCCGACCCATCCACTCCTGGTGTACCCCGACTACGCGAGGTTGTCGCAGATCGTCATGCCGAGCCGTGAGCGTGTTCAGCATCGAGGCATATCCGCCGGCAACCGCGCCGGTCACTCGATGGAGTTTCTCGGCTGCCGCGAATACCGTCATGGCGACAATCCCAGGCACATCCATGCCCAGTCATGGGCCCGGCTGGGCCAACCGATCGTCAAAGAGTTTCGTGAGGAAACCATGCAGCGGATCACCCTGGTCGTCGACGTCCACATGCCACCGTTGGCTCAGTGGTATAAGCTGACGCGCCGCATCAATATCCAGTTCGAGGCCGCCATGTCGCTGACGGCGGCGATCGCCGACCGCCTGCACGAAGACAATTTCACCATCGACATGCTGATACCCGGCCACGAGGATCATCGCCTGCGCGAGAGTGGCCGCGACCATTTCTGGAATATTCTCGAAGTGCTTGCCTGCCTCGATGAAGTGACCGATGTCGCGTTCCCCGAGCTGTCGAACGATGACATGGTCGAACTGGCGGAGATCGGTGCCGTGATCCTCGTCCTGCTGGACTGGGACGCACGCCGCCGTGAACTGGTTCAGGACATGCTCGCCGCCGGCATCCAGGTCAAGGTCATCATCGCCACCCGCCGCCGCACAACACTGCCGCTCGACGTGCCGGACGCCACGGTCGTTTTGGCGAAGGAGATCGTGGCCGGGCACGTGACGGAACTGTAGAGGCTGAACGGCGGCAGGATTGAGCGATCCAATACATTCGTGGAAGGCGCCCTTGGCGCACAAGTCGCCGGGCGCTCCCACCCATTTAAGAAGACCCGTCTCCTGCCGCAGCCGGCAACGGCCCCACACCAATACCGATTGTGCGGGCGGCGAAAATCAGGGCCACCGCCGCGTTGAACTCCAGGAGTTCCTCGACAAAGATCAGAACGCGCACCTCGACCAGGTCCAGGTCGAGCGCCAGCGCCACACACACCAGGCCAACTGCGACCAGCAGAAACCTGACCCACGTTCGAGGACCGAGCTCACGCAGACACGAGTTCGGCGAACCCGTGACAAACCGCCGCCAGAGTACCCAGGCAGCCGCCCCGGCAGCCAGCAGGACAATGCCGTAGGCGACCAGATACAGCGGCTTGTCGGTCTCGAGAATCGACCAGGCCAGCAACACCAGGTCGTGGACACCGTCGATCTTGAATGCGTACACCTTGAGGAACGGAACGGTCAACAGATACTCGTGCTTGCCGAAGCTGATTTCGTCCAGCGCCGCCAGCCCCGCAAGAAATGGCACGAGCAACGTGAGCCACGCGTGCCATCCGTTGCCGCGCCAATGGAATATCGCCATGATCAGACCGATGACCGCGGCCATGGCAAAGACGCTGGCAGTGAGATTCTCCAGCAGCATATCCTCTTCGATCAGGATCTCCGGAGACCTCATGTAGATCGCCGCAAACAGCAGGACGTTGAGCACCGTGACGGTGCCGTAGATCTGCGGAATTCGATGCTTCACCGCCCCCCCCCTGCCGCCGGCGACAGAAAATTTGCCGTCACGAAACCGGCAACGAGCCCAGCCTTGACGACGGCGCCGGTTTCGGTGACGTGGCGGCCGTCCTCCCAGTACTCCCGATCGTGCGGCATGGCCGCGGCGAAGTCGAGGCAAGGGACCTGGCATTCGCCGGCGAGCGCCCGGACAACGACGTTCTGCTCGGCATAGGCGCTGGCGTATTCCTCGCTGGTCACCCGTGGCTCATCTGTAAACTGTGACGACACGGCAAAGGTCATCATCATGCAATCAACATTCTGGGCCTGGCAGATACCGGCGATGTTCCGGAGATTCCGTTCAAAGAAAACGGGCGGATTGTCGGCCAGCATACGTTGGGCGGGCACCGACTCAAAGATGCCGGCGGGATAGGTGCCGCCTTTCTTTTGCAACTCGAACTGGTCGGCATGGTTTGTTTCAACACCGTGATACGTTTGAAACACGCCCATACCGGCGTTGCCCCGGCGTTGCCCGCATACAGTTCGCACGACTCGCAGGAGCGCCAGGCAGTCCGCGGCACTCTGCGGCCGGTCGATGAACGCCATGCGGCTGCCGCGGTTGTCGCCGGTGTACGCCGATGCCGGGTGCACGAACCGTGGATGCACGTCATTGATGCCATGATAGACGATTACCAGGTCCGGCTCCAGATCGAGCCCGCGAAACTGGAGATTGATCAGGCTTTCCCAGGACGAATACATCGAGCACCCGGCATTGACCACCTCGACCTGTTCATGGCCGGCCGCTCGCAGACCTTGTTGAAGTAGAACGGGATACGATCTGCCATAGTCGTCGATGGCCGTCGAATAGGTTGTCGAGCCGCCAAGCAGGACGATGCGGTAGACGCCTTCAGGCTTCGGCACGGCAACCTCGTCGCCGCGAAAACCGAGGGAGTTGTGGCGGTTCGGCCCCTTGGTGTAATTCGGCGCCGGAATGAAGGGCAGGTACGGATGGGCCGCGTACCGCAGGGCCGCGGCACTGCGGATCTGTTTGTTCGACCCGTACTTCTGCAGCAGCCGCGGCGATGCCACGGAAGCCAGGTACCAATTCAGGGCGAGCTCCGCGACAACGAGGGAGATGATCGTTGCGCCGGCGGCCAGCATGATCCTGGCAGCGGTCCTGTTGTTTGTGGGGCGGTCGGACATGCAGTTGGTTCAGTTGTGAGCGGCTCGATCTGGTCTCAGCGCAGCTCGAGGCCGCGAAGTTCGCGGCTGCGCCGGTAATAAAAACCGTTGGCCTCGAAACGCCAATGGCCCTCGTCCGGTCTCTGCTTCAAAATTATACTGGGCATGACCGCCGGCTCTCGGTTCAGGCGCAATTTTCCGCGGTACGACGACACAGCTCGCAGACCTGCAATCACATGAATCGTGCCATCCGGACGAACAAACCGGTTTTCACCGCCCATCAGCGTCGGGATCACGGCCAGAATGACCTCCCGTCTGTCCTTCACCACGGCGACATATTGATCGGGCCTTTCCTGCCGCCGGCGGCGCTCGATGTCAGGCATCCAGGCATAGGCGGTGAGCAGTTCAATGTACTTTTCCCGCTTGAACAATTCCCGGAGCTCTTCCAGATATACACGAACCTTCCCGGCATCATGCGCCGCCAGCCACGCTTGCACCCCGGCGTAACCGGCATCATCGATCCCTCCCATCCACTCTTTCAACCTGCTGCAAAGGGGAAGTCAAAGCGGTGAAACATAGTATAGTACACGTTTCTCAACGTGCCGAAACTTGCAGATTCAGGGAGCACCAATGGCAGGCGGCAAATATTCGATGACACCAGTGGACGTACCGGCAGTCGACACACCATACCGGAAGATCC
>JASLZG010000071.1 GCA_030754995.1 Lentisphaeria bacterium | reverse complement strand
GTCCCGCCGCCGCCGCCGGTATGGCCGGCGACCGAGCCGACCGTGACGATGGCGCCTTCGCCCTGTGGAATCATCCGCCTCGCCGCCTGCTGGCAGCACAGGAAAACACTGGTGGCATTGACCCTCATCATGTGGTCCCACTGTGACAGCGGACAGTCCGTCACCGGATTCTTGTCCATCCACTCACCGGCGTTGCAGACAATCATGTCGAGTTTGCCGCCGAACGTTTCGTCGACCGTGGCGAACATCCGCTCGACCTGTTGCGGATCACCGACGTCCGCCTGCAGCACCAGTCCACTGCCGCCGGCGCCGTCGATTTCCTCCTTGCTCGCCTCGGCTGCAGCCTGGTTGCGATTGTAGTTGATGCCGACGTTTGCTCCGGCACGGCCGAGTGCCAGGGCGATCGCCCGCCCCATGCCCGAGCTGGCACCGGTCACGATCGCCGTCCTGCCCTTGAACCAGTCCATGTTCGTCATCTTTGCACACCTTTCATTTCGTGACCACGTCCTCGAACTCCTCGAACAGTTCGACACTGATGCCATCCGGATCCAGGGCATAGACCGCGCGCGCGACGGTGATGCCGCCACGGACCACGTCGACCGGCGGATTGATCGAGCCGTAACCGGCAGCAACGAGCTTTTCATAGAGTTCCTCGACACCCTCGACCTCATACGCACAGTGCGAGGATCCAACGTAATGATTACGCTGCTCGCGTGGCGCCGACGGCGGATTGACGTACTGGATCAGTTCGAGGATGAACTCATTCACCGGATGGCGCAGCAGCGCCGTGACGATGTGCACGTTTTCGTAGCCGAGTATCACGTCGTAGCTGGGCAAGTCCTTGCGCTCACTCACGCGAAGTTCCTCGAACCCCAGCGTGTCCCGATAAAACTTGAGCGACGCCTGAACGTCCGACACAGTGAAGCCGTGGTGATGGATCATTTTAACAGCCATAAGATGTTCTCCCGTTCATTCAACTGCTGGGTTGCGGATGCAGGTGGCAAGTGTGATTGTCACGTGAGCATTAAACGCTCGGCGGCCCGACATTGAAGACAACAGTCTTCAGGTCACTCATGAAGTCCAGCGTGTGCCGGCCACCAATACGGCCGACCCCGCTGCTGTTCGAACCCATGCCGCCGAATGGCAGATGGTGCTCCCAGAAATGCGGCCAGTCATTGACCACCGTGATGCCCGCGTGCAACTCTTCAGCCCATTCCCAGGCACGGTCAACGTCCTTGGTAAAGACGGATGACGAGAGGCCGAGATCGCACGCATCGATATAGGCCCACGCTTCCTCGTCGTTCTTGAAGCCGACGATCGGCGCGATCGGCCCGAAGGTCTCTTCCTTGTTGACCAGTGAATCGATCGAAAAATCGGTCAGCACGGTGGGTTCGTAGAAGAACCCGGGACGATCCGGGCGCTGCCCGCCGGCCACCACCGTTGCGCCCTTCGCAATGGCGTCCTCGAGATGCGCCGTCATCTTGTCGACAACGCCCATGTTGTTCTGCGGCCCCATGTTGACGGACTTGTCGCGCGGATCGCCGAGGATCCAGTTGCCGGCCTCTGCGACCATCGCCTCGACCAGTGCGTCCTTGATGCTGTCGTGCACAAAAATGCGCTCGGCACACGAACAGACCTGGCCGGCCGCATAGTAGCAGGCGGCAGCGATGCACGGTGCAACTTCCTGCGGATCGGCATCCTCCAGCACCACGACCGGGCCGTTGCCACCGAGCTCGAACAGCCGCGGCTTCAAGCCGCAGCGCGCGGTGATAATGCGTGCCGTCTGCGGGCTGCCGGTCATGCCAACGGCGTGGGTGCCGGGATTGACGACCAGCTCGTCGCCCACCTCGGCGCCTGGGCCGGTAACCAGGTTGATCACCCCGGGGGGCAATTCGGTCGCCGCAATGCATTTCATCAACTCCACCGCCGTCGCTGCCGCCGTCGGCGCCGGTGACCAGCAGACGGCGTTACCCATGACAATCGCAAATGGCAGGTACTCACCAGGAATCGCCGCGGGAAAATTCCAGGGCGTCAGGCAGGTAACAACGCCGCGCGGTTGGTGGAAGGTTAGAACGCGTTTCGCCGCATCCGCACAGGGTTTCGTGTGGGCCTCGAAGTATTTCGCCTGTTCCGCCGCCACCATCCATGGCGTGCCCGATTCACCGGCCTCGTCGTTGGCTTCGCCGTGGAACGGCTTACCAAGCTCGGTGCAGAGAATGTCACGGAGCTCTTCCGTGCGCTGGCCGAGTACCTCAGCGACCGCCGCCGCCGCCGCACACCGGTCCCACAGTGGCACCTTGCGCCAGGAGTTGGCCGCCTCGTTGGCGGCCGCAATCGCCCGTTGCGCGTCTTCGCGCCCGCCCTTTGGGATCGTCCCGAAAGGCTCGCCGAGGGCGGGGTTGATGGCATCGTAGGTTTCACCGGAGGCGGCGTCGCACCACTCGCCGTTTATGTACATCTGACAGTTGTTCATTACGCGTCCTGCGGAAAGGAGTTAATCACAGTTTTGCAAGGCATAAGTTCCCCCAAGGTTGGGTGCTATTCAAGTCCATCAGTCGGCCGCATCGACAACTCCCGGACATTCCCCGGCGGCGGCGGCCCGGCAACAAGTTCACTGCGGCGCGGTCGGTGAATCGGGTGGAGAAAAATGCCCCGCGCCAGTGGTGGGACCAGCCGGAAAGGGGCCACATGAATACGGCCATTGTCGTTGCGTCTCGGTTGATTCAGCCGCAACCGATGGCAGTGGGCTTAACCGGACGCCGCCGCCCGCGCCCGGTGCAGTTCGTCCACTGCCTTGGCGGCGCCGGCCCTGATGAAATCAAGTTCGTTGTTGCACTCGAAGTATTGGACCCCTTTATCGATCCAGTACCTGGCGCCGTCGTAGTCGGACGCCACGATGCCACGGACAATATTGCGACGAGCGGCAATCTCGAAGATCCCGTTGACCGTCTCAAGAAAGCCGGCATCCTGATACTGCCCGGGGATGCCATAGGACAGGCTCAGATCGCTGGAACCGATAAAGCATATATCGACCCCGTCGACCGCCATCACGGCCTCGGCGTTCTCGGCACCGGGCCGGGTTTCGAAATGGGCGATCGCGAACGTCTCGGCGTTCATTTCGCCGTACCAGTTCTCTTTGTCGACCTTCCCATAGTAGGAATTTCCGTAGCCCGTCGCGCTGGCCCGTGAGCCGGCCGGCGGGAACTTGATGTAATCGATCAACGTGCGCATGTCATCCGCGGTCTCCGTACGCGGCAACTGGATTCCCATGACCCCCATCTCCAGCAGGCGCGCGGTATCCGCCCGCGACAATTCGCCCAGCTTGCTGACAACCGTCAACCCATGGTCGCGCGCACACAGGACAAAATCGGCCAGGCGTGAAGGATCGAACGAGGCATGTTCGTTCTCGAGAAAAATAAAATCGAATCCGGCATTCACGTACGCTTTCACGACCGATGCCCGCAGATGTTCGCACACCGTGGCACCGAAGACGATATCCCCGTTGCCGAGGCGTTGTTTCAAGGTGTTCATTGCGCTTCCCAAAATCTTAAGAAATTCAACTCTCAACTTCCGTTTCGACCGGCGGAGCCGCCGGCGGTACCGGCCTCCCCTCCCCCATCATGCATCACTGCCATCCGAGTATGCCTCGCCCGGACTGGACGATTGCCCCGGCCACCTCCTGTCCGGCATCTACCGCGGTCCCGAGGGCATCTCCCCGCGCCAACGCCGCCAGGGCGCCGCCATTGAAGCCGTCACCGGCACCGACGGTGACGTCGGCAGATCCTGGCCGGTGCGCCGCCTGATGCCCGAACGGCTCGCCGACTCCCTGCCAGGCGGCGCCTTCCGCGCCGAGCTTCACAATAACATTCCGCGGCCCGTGTTCCAGCACGCAGCGGGCGATTGCCTCGGGATCAGTGGTCGCGGACCAGGCAGCCAGCTCGTCCCCGGTGCCAATGACCAGGTCACACTGTCGCCACAGCGCGTGCATGGCTGCCGGCTGGAGCGTTCGCAGCCAGCTTAGGCCGCTGTCCAGCGCCGTCCGGGTGCCGTGCCCCCGCGCCGCCGTCAGCGCCAGCAGGATATTGTCGTAGTCCTCCTGGGTGGCCTTCGTATGGGTCCCGATCAACAACCACGCGGCATCGTCGCATTGGGTCGCGGCCAGCCAGTCCACCGGCGGCCCAACATATTGCAGGCACCCCAATCGTTTTCCCTGGTCATCGACGGCGGTCACCGCACTCATCGTCGAGGCCGTCGGCTCTCCAAGCAACCGGACGCCGGCGTCGTCGAGCCAGCGACGCGTCAACTGGCCGCTCATGTCGGTGCCGACGGGGGCACTCAGGAAAACGCTGCCGCCCAGCTTGCCGATCACGTATGCCGGGGCGGCACCATTGCCACCAAGCCCGACGTCTATCGGCAACTGCAGCTTGGAGATCAGTTCCGGCGTGTATCCATCGATACCGTCCTCGCCACACCAATTTGCAGGTGGATTACGTACGGTAATGTCGACGCTGACCGATCCGGCAATTGCGATGTTTGTCATTGCGCCCTGCCTGTTGAGTGGGAAAGGTCACTTTCACG
This sequence comes from Lentisphaeria bacterium, assembly GCA_030754995.1. GTDB lineage: Bacteria > Verrucomicrobiota > Lentisphaeria > JABSQK01 > CAJWLW01 > CAJWLW01. The sequence continues at coordinate 12,656 of JASLZG010000071.1, read as the reverse complement.
CCGCCGGTGATCCTCCGAAACGGTGCCGGATACCGGCGCTCCAGGATAGATCAATCGGCACCCAGGTCCGCCATGTAGACACGGGTATTCGCCCCATCCATGTTGTCCATCACGAAATAGACGAACCGTCCGGTGCGGCTCAGCCGGGCACCGGACTGGGTGTAGTGGTTCGAGTTCGCTGCCGGCGGGATCACGACTTTCCTCGAGGCCCACGGATCGGCAGCGGTGGTGTCGAGCTTGAAGATCCCGCGCGGGTTCGAGAGCAGCAGCCACTTGCCGGCGAGACTGGGAGTCAGCCCGTCGCCGAGGTGGACCAGGGTGTCTTTGATCGGGTCCCACGCCGCCACGCCGGTGCGGCGCCCCTGGTAGCGGATGTTGAAGGTGTGCATGTAGATTTTGTCTTCGCACATTGTGACCATGCACGGGTTCTGGATATTTTTCTCCTCGTACATCGGCACCGGTAAAGGCTTTGTCCTGGCGCTGCCGTCGTCGTTGAAACTGCCGTCCCAATAGTAGATCGTCGCCCTGTCGCAGTCGTGACTGCCGAGGATCCAGGTCATCGTGCCGTTCCGGGTCTGGGGGCCGCGATTGTAGAGCCACGGGCTCTCCGGGTCGGCGCCTTCGTTGCATATGCTCTGGTGTATCAGTTTGAATTTTTCATCGGCAAGATCCAGGTAATACACGTTGCCGTGAAGAATGTTGTTCTCATCGCGCTTGTAGCCGATCACGCCGAAGCCGCCGGTGTCGTCATTGCCAACCGACATCTGCCCGAGCGACATGCCATCGGGCAACTCATAGATCCTGGTGTTTTCCGGGTTGACAAGCTCACGCAGGATCAACTGGTCAACTGCCCCGCTCTCCCGGGCATAGGCCACGTACTTATCGTTGACCGCAACCTGCCCGGACTTGTAGTGCAGGTGTCCCCAGACAATCTGGATCCCGGTCTTAGCGTCGTTGCCGAGCAGTTTCAGTTCCTGTTTCTTGGTGTCGTACAGGTAGACTCGGGTGGCACCGTTTTTGGCGGCAATAATTGCCGCGTAGCGCCCGTAGATCGACAGGTGCAACGGCCGGAATCCGTCGTCGGTCACCCCCATCACCAATACCGGCTCCGCGAGCCGCGGGTAGGCCACGACCTGCCCGGCCTGGTCCGCCGCCGCCGCCGCCGCGATAGCTGCAGCAAGGAACATTAGGTGCAGGGACAGTTTATTCATTCTCATCCTTTCCGGGCCGTTTCGTTATTCCTTGTCGGCGCGCTCAGCTGCCAACACGTCCAGCACCGCCAGCAGCTCGCGGTCGCGTTGGGCTACCAGTTTCTCGTAGCTCATCCCGGCGATCTCGGCGTCCATGCCGGCAATCAGCTTGGCCTCGACCTCGGGCGTGAGACTGGGCGTGCCGAGATCGGCCCACCAGTTTTCGATTTCCGGGCCAAGGTGCTCGAAGTGATGCTGCATGCCGCCGGGACCGCCGGCGAGGTGCATGGTCAGGTGCGGTCCGATCAGCGCCCAGCGCAGGCCCAGGGCGTGCACGACGGCGGCATCGACATCCTCGACCGTGGCGATACCGGCGTCGACCGCATGCACCGCTTCACGCCACAGTGCCAGCTGCAGGCGGTTGACCAGGTGTCCCGGGACTTCCTTGCGCACGTGTATGGCGTGCTTGCCGTGGGCCTTGTAGAAGGCCAGCGCCCAGTCGACAATGGCCGGGTCGGTTTGACGGCCGCCAAGGACCTCGACGAGCGGGATGATGTGGGGCGGATTGATCGGGTGCCCGACAATGTAGCGTTCCGGCCCGACGCGACCGTCCTGCAGCTCGCTGATCAGCAACCCCGAGGTACTCGTTGCCACGACGGCATCGGCCGGCAACCCCGGTTCGAGTGCCCGGTAGATATCCGTCTTTGCCGCCAGTGACTCCGGCCCGCTCTCCTGCACCAGCTGGGCATCACCCACGGCGGCGGCGGGATCGGCGACAAAACGCAGCCCTCCCGGATCGGCGCCCGCGACGGCGCCATCCGCCACGGCGGGCCACGCCTGGTCCACGAAGGCACGGACGCGTGATTCCGTGTCCGGTGCGGGATCGCTGACCGTGACGGTCTTGCCACAAGCCAGATAGTGTACCGCCCATCCGGAGCCGACCGTACCGGCACCAACGATGGTCACTCGCTCGACATTCTGCGGGTCAATCATTGTTCGTAAACTCGTCGTTCGGCGTTCGGCATTCGACCGTGGTCAATGCCGTCGACAGTGAGCTCGGCATCATCCATGGGCCGCCAGCCGCCACCGGTGAATTAGATTTGTTTCTCGGCGCTCACAATCGGGACTTTAGCAGGGGGTGCCTGAAAGTGCCACATGTCCCATGCCGTTAAGCGGAGAGAAGGCAGGAGAAGTTTCACTTGGCTTGCCCTGTTTGGCGACCCCGGTCAACAAGCCCGGGCCGGGCGGGCCATGAAGGCATCGTGGTACGGAAGGGAGGGAAGAGGGATCAGGCCCGGTCGTCCGCCCAGGCCTGAAAATCGCTCGCCCGCCACGTATATCGGGGCCGATATCCCAGCATCCTCGTGGCCTTGTCATATGACCACAGGGTCGCATGCCCTTCGAGCGGCGCCTGTACGGGGACGTCCGGGAAATGTTCGGCGACGAGCTCCCGGGATTTGGTTCTCGAGCAGGTGTCGTCGCCGGCGATCAGGTACACCTCGTGCCCGGTGCACTCTTTCTCGACCGCCAGACGGAACGCCGTCGCGGCATCCCGGGCATCGGTGAAACACCACAAAATTTTTTCGGGCGGCGGCGGCCCGGGGACCGGCCAATCCCCGGTGTTCTCGATCGTCTTGCAATAGCGCTCGGTCCATAGCTCCTCAACGGAAAACTTCTGCGCCCACCCCGAGCTGACCGCCACTTCAGCGCCGGGCCGGTCGATGTACCAATTGTTGCTGATGCGCAGGCAAACCGTCTGCAGCCCGTAGCGGTCGGAATACCGCTTGCAGGTTATTTCGGCGAGCAGCTTGCTGAGCCCGTATTCGTCCTGCGGCTCGGACGGATGCGCTTCGTCGAGCGGCAGGTAGTGCGGCGTCAGCCTGTGCTTCTGAAACGTGAATCCGGTGGCCGCACCGGAAGAGGCGAAAACAAACCTCGGCACGTCGGCTCGAACTGTCGCCTCGAGGGCGTTGACCGTCCCCATCACGTTGATGTTGATCAACTGCTCGGGAGTGGCGCGCCCCGGTCCCGGCACCGCAGCCAGGTGAATAACCGCCTGCATTCCCTGGCAGGCCGCCGCGAGCCCGTCCAGGTCCATGATTTCACCCTCGATGAATGAGGCGCCCGCTACCCGCGGTGCCGTGCGGCTGTAGCAGGTCACGGAATGCCCGGCGCCCAGCAATTCGCGCAGGACGTAGCCACCGATCGTACCGCTGCCGCCAGTTACCAGAATGTCCATCAGCTCAACCTCGGTTTTTGCTGCCACGTGGCTTTTGTGTCCAGGCATCCATAATCTCACCGTCCAGGGCGACCGCCTCACCGCGGATCAAATTGGACTGCCGATCGAAGGCGAATCGGGTGTAGCCTATGCGATAGTCACTGGCCACTCGAAATCGATTTGCCCGCTTCATTAATCCGGGCCAGGCAATCTTGTCCGCCCCGGTCATCACCTGCATCAGTTGCGGGTGTCGGCTGCGTTCGTAGACGTGATGGTGGCCGCAGAGGTACAGATCGGTCCGGGCCTCGATGAGCATTGGCAGCAGCACCCCGGACTGCCCGGTCAGCTCGTCATGGCGCAGGGAAGAATCCGTGGCGTGGTACACGTACTTCGACATGAAGATCGGCCAATGCCCGGCGACGATCGAGACCCGCGCCTGGCGTGGCCGTGACAGATGCCGGCGCAGCCATCGGTGTTGCGCGGTGCCCGGTGGAAAGGCGCCATGATGCATCACCCGGCAGGTGCCGACTTCCCTGGCGTTGTATTCGCCGACGCGCATCAACAAGTCCAGCATCACCATGCTGATATCGCCGAAGTTTGCCGCGTAGTAGGCACGTTTTCCAGCCCGGCCGACGTGCCTGCAATAGAGATCCAGCGACCGCCCCGGACGCGATTGATCATGATTTCCAGGCGCATGGAAAATCGGACATTCACTGGCGAGCGGATCGACGATGCGATGAAAGTCCCGCCAGCACTGGGCGATAAATCGGCGCTCGTCATCGTCAACCGCACCCGGAGTATTGTCACCCGTGTTGATGACAAAGTCCGGTTTCTCGGCACGCACCCTGGCGATCAACTCCTCAACCTGGGCGTCATGGTCATCGACATCGCTGGGCACCTGGCCGACTTGCAGATCGGTAACATGAATCCACCGGGTAATGGATCGTCGTGCGGACCTGGCCATTGTGTCTCCTCTTCGGGATGGATGACGAAGGCGGCGGCATCGCGGCACTTTCGGCCATGGATGCACAGCCCGGCGACTGATCTTAGCGCAGGAATCGGCCGCCATTGATGTCGAGGATGGCGCCATTGAGGAAACTGGCGGCGTCGCTGGCCAGGAAGGCGATGGTCGCCGCCACCTCCGCCGCCTGGCCATTGCGCTGCACCGGGGTTTCTTTGCGATACTCCGCCATGCGTTCAGGCGTCGTGAACTGCTCGTGGTGCTCGGTCTCGATGACGCCGGGCATCACCGAGTTGGTCCGAATCTCCGGGGCCAATTCACGGGCCAAGGTGCGAGTGAGCACTTGCAGGCCGCCCTTGGCTACGGCATAAGCGCCGGCACCGTTGGCACCGCCGGTCTGAACCGACAGGCTCAGGTTGTTGACGATCGCGCCATGGCCCGTTTTGCGGAGGTGCGCAATGGCCTGCTGCGTCACCAGGAAAGTCCCGGTCAGGTTGGTCGTGATCACCTGGTTCCAGAGCGCCAGTGAGCAGTCTTCAATCTTCGCCCGTTCAATGGGTGAGCCGGCGTTGTTGACCAGGATGTCAAGGCGACCGGCCGCTTCGACTGTTTTGTCAACGACCGCCGCCACCTGGTCAGCATCGCCGATGTCGCCGTGCACGAGGACACCGTCGCCGCCGCTTTCGCGGATGGTCTCGAGCGTGATGGCGGCACCGTCGGCGCTGTTGTTGTAATGCACCCCGACAAAGGCGCCCCGGCCGGCCAGGGCAACAGCCGTTGCCCGGCCAATGCCGGTGCCGGCACCGGTCACCAGGGCGGCGCGGCCTGCAAAATCATTTTCCATGAGCTCCGTATATCCTCGCAAAAAAACAGGGTTCCACATCTAAGGTAAACCCGAACCATCAACCATCAACCATCGTCACCTTTCAAATTGACAACTCGACGACCCGCGGCCGACTTCGTTGCATTGGACAAGAACCTGCCGAACCGTACGGGTTCGTTTCCGGGACCGGTGACGCGCGGCGCGATCAATGGCTGAACGAAATCACCCGGAGCGGCCGGCGGAAAGGCGAGAAAGCGACTTCTTGACATGCCTTGATCATTCATCTTGATCAGTCATCTTAACCGCCCGTCTTACTCAATTCCTCGAACTGCGGCTTCTATGGGAAGAGTTGAAAAGTCCAACAGCCTGACAAGGAGAACGGGCAAATGAGCAACACACCGGAACTGCTGTTCGACACCAAATCGGTAGTCGGCGAGGGGCCGATCTGGGACTTCGAGAACCACGTCCTTTACTGGCTCGACATCTTTGGCAAAAAGTTGCATTTTCACGATCCCTCGACCGGCAGCCACGAGGTCCGGGAGCTGCAGGAGCTGGTCGGGACAGTGGTCTGCCGACAATCGGGCGGCCTGGTGCTGGCGCTTCAGAGTGGCTTCGCGTTTTACGACGTCGACAGTGAAGTTGTCACACCGATTGTCGATCCGGAGAGCCACATTCCAACGAATCATTTCAATGACGGCAAGTGCGACCCGGCCGGCCGTCTGTGGGCCGGCACGATGCCGGACAGCGAGGACAATCCTGCCGGCGGCATGTACCGGCTCGACGCCGACCTCAGTGTGCACCAGGTGTTCGACAACGTCACCATCTCCAACGGTATCTGCTGGAGCCGCGACGCCAAGACGATGTATTACATCGACACACCCTTGATGAAGATCGAGGCGTTCGACTACGACAACGTGACGGGCGCCGTCGAGAACCGCCGCACCTGCTGCGAGATTTTCAAGGAAGCAGCGTGGCCGGACGGCATGGCGATCGATGTCGACGACAAACTCTGGGTCGGTCACTACTTCGGTGATTACGTGCGGCGCTGGGACCCGGAAACCGGTGAGTGCATCGACAAGATCAAGCTGCCGTGCTCGAATGTCACCGCCTGTGCCTTCGGCGGCGACAATCTCGAGACCATGTACATCACTACCGCGACCCACGCCCTGAACGATGAACAACTGGCGCAGCAACCGCTGGCCGGCGGCCTGTTTGCGGTCGATACCGGGGTGCGCGGCCAGATAACACCGAAGTTCGCGGGGTAAGTGGCGGCTCAAATGCCGTGTTTCACCGGCCCGCCGGCATCGTGGAACCCGGCCCCGTCAGTCGACGGGCAGCAGCAGGTACTTGTGTCCCTGGCGGCCGCGGACAATCTCGAATGCCTCCGCCCAGTCGGTTAAGGGGAATCGACCGCTGACCAGCGGGGACGTTTTTATTTTGCCATCCCCGAGCAGTCGCATCGTCCGTTCCCAGGTCCGATGACGGTACGTAAAACTGGGCAGGACCGTCAACTCCTTGATGATCGTCGTGTCGAGGCTGACCGCGATCTCGTGGCCGAACAAGCCGACAAGCACCAGTTGCGCCCCTTTGCGGGACTGCGCAATACATTGATCCAGCGATGCCTTCGAGCCGCCGCACTCAAACGCCACATCGGCGCCCAGCCCGTCGGTCATATCCAGCAGTTCATCGAAGGAATCCGTTGCCGCCTGCAGGACAACATCAGCACCCAGCTCCTTGCCCAGCGCCAGGCGGTTCTCGTCCCCGGCCGCACCGACCAGGACGACGGTCGCGCCAATCGACTTTGCGGCCTGCAGGCACAGCAAGCCAACCGGCCCCGGACCAGATACCAGGACGACGTCTCCCGGCGAGACGTTGGCACGTTCGTAGACGGCCCGCACAGCCACCGCCGACGGTTCCGACATCGAGCCTGCTTCGAAGTCGATATTATCCGGCAGCTTGTGCAGGCTTTCCTCACGCTGGCAGACATAGTTCGCAAACGCCCCATCCACATGCACGCCCATGCTGTCGCGGTCGACGCAAAGCCCGATGAGCCCGGTCTGGCAGAAACGGCAATGGCCGCAGGTGAGCTTGAAGGTCTCGGACGTGACCCGATCGCCGACGCTGAAGCGGGAGACGGCGTCGCCAACCTCGACAACGACGCCCGCCATCTCATGCCCGAGGATCACCGGCGGACAATTGACGTATTCATCGTCGTGAATGTGCAGGTCCGTACCGCAGATGGCGCCGGCCTTGACTTCTATTTTCAATTGATCGGGCAGCGGTACCGGCTCCGGCACCTCCAGCACTTCCAAATTCCCGATACCCGAGGCAGTTTTTACAAGGGCCTTCATGGTTTTACTCGTCTCCGGTCAAGGATTGATGGGATTCGGTCTTGGCTCGTCCGGCCCGGTCGCCACCGGCCAGTTCACTTTCCCTGCCTGGCCTGAATTTCTCCGATCACCGTTGCGATCCCGTTGAGCAGGCTGTTCTGGAATCTCACGACGGGCCCATATGAACGAAACTCCTCGGGAACCAGGGCGTCCTGGTCACAGGCGCGGACGAAATCGGGGAATGTCTGGCGTAATTCCTCGACCACCTCGGGGGCTGCCGCCGCCTCGATACGCTCGACGATTTCGGGGCTTTCCCGGATCAGGGTGCCGGCCAGTGCGCCCGACAGGGTTACCGCCATGTCCCGACCCACCAGCTCGGTCCAGTGACTTGTCGATCGAGCCCCGCCGGAGATCACGATGGCGCCGTAGCCGCGCTCGCGAAAAATCTTGTAAGCGGCCCGCGCCGTGCTTATCCCGGCCTGGCTGATGAGCTCGGGGGACACCTCCACCCCACGCCGGGCAGCGTCCTCGGCCAGGTACTCGTCGAACATGCCGGGCAGCATCGTGATCAGGCATCTCGGCTGCTTGTCGGTGCGTTCCAGGCCCCGGTGATAGGCCTCCGCCATATAGATGTATTGGGTAACCGAGAAACACATGGTGCCGATCGTCGACCAGCCCCGCGCCGTCAACTCCTCGAGCGCCTGGGCGCCCTCGATGGTGGCCGGCATCTTGATGATGACGTTCTCGCCAAGGTCGCGAAAGGTCTCGGCCTCATCGAGCATGGCACCGAGATTGTCATTGCTGAGCGGACTCCCCTGGATCGCCACCTGGCCATAGCGGCCATTGGTCTTCTCATACAACGGGTGAAAGATGCCGAGCGGTCGTGAAACCGCGTGCCGGATCACCTGCATGGCCAACTTTTCCTCGTCGACCACGGCGCCTGCCGATGCCACTATTTCGTCGATTGCGGCGTGGACGAATTCGGGTTCCGTCTTCAGCAGCGCGACAATGTAGCCGGGGTTCGAAGCTACCCCGGCGGCGCCGCCGGCCAATGCCAGCTCGATCTCGGGCAAAGACGGATTGTTGACCCAGAATTCGGTGCCGAACCGGGCGTGCACCTCATGAAAGTATCCGGCACTCATGGTAGTTCCTCCGAGCTGGTGTCGTGGTGAGAGCGAAAACTCCATCACGCTGTTGCCGTGTCAAATTTGCTTCACTGCCGTGAAGGCTCCGTCCACGAAAAGGTTGATTCCAGTGATGTACCCGGCTTCTTCAGAGGACAGCCAGGCGACCGCATTGCCGATATCCTCGGGCTCGCCAATTCTCCCGAGCGCATTGGCGTTGCGAACATTCTGCAGATAGTTCTCCGCCTCATCGACATTCATGTCGGCCATGTCCCGCGCCAGCATCGGCGTGTTGATCGTTCCCGGACTAACGACGTTCACCCGAATGTTGTGTTTGCCCACCTCGACCGCGAGCGTCCGGGCGGCACCGATCATCGCCGCCTTCGTGGCACTGTACACAACGCACTGGGGAAAGCCGATGGTACTCAGGACCGACGAACAGAAGACAATCGAACCGCCGCCGGCTCTTTTCATTGCGGGGATGGCGTGCTTGGCGCAAAACAGGAAACCCTTGAGGTTCGTATCGAGCATCCGCTCGAGGTCGGACTCGGCCATCTCCTCGAGGTCGACGTAGTTCGTGATGCCGGCATTGGCGTACATGATGTCGAGTCGACCGTAACTGTCCTCGGCTTGAGCGACCAGTGACTTGACTTGATCGCTGCGGCCGACATCCGCGGCGATGAATGTCGCCTCCCCACCGGCCTCGCGGATGAGGTCCACCGTTTCAGCCCCACCGTCCGGGTCGACATCGTTCACGATGACCCGGGCACCGGCGCGGGCCAGCACAATCGCCGAGCCGCGGCCAATTCCCGACCCGGAGCCGGTCACTACCGCCACCCTGTCTTCCAGTCGTTTATCCGTTGCCATGTTCTGTCCCGCCTGTTTTTTTTCGTCCGTCTTCAATCCTGTCGACTCTAATCGCGCACGTCCTCAAATCCAAACCGGCTGGCGCCGCCCGGGGACAGGAAAGATTACGTTTTTTCGGAATCACGACCGTGGGCTTGAGGGCTTGATCACGAGGTCAACCGCCCTGTCATTTCGCGACCAGAATATAGTCGGCCCACTCGAGGTCGGTCGTGAACGAGAGTATGCCGTCGTTGAATTCCCAGCCCTCAAGTTCCTGCTGCTGCTGGACCGAACGCACCGCTGTCGGGGCCGCCGGCAGGCGAACCCTCACCTGTAACCCGGGCAGTTCCATGTTGTCCCAGTTCACCAGGGTCACGAGTGTCCCCTTGTCGCTGTCCATGACCAGGGTCTCGACGAAATTGTTCGAGCACTCGGCATGGCGCTTGATGTCCGCCTGTGCCACGCCCAGGCCCACCAGCTGCACAGCTGCCGCTGAGAATTCGGTGGGGTTGTACAGCATCTTGTTGCCGCCCCGGGCAAACGGCACCGGCTTGAGGCCGCTGCGCATGTAGCTGCTTCCGGCCAGCGTGCCGACCGCGATCGCCCGCCCCTTGCCGAGCGTGCGCATGGTAACTGCCGGACTGCCGTCGGACCAGGTTCCCCGCACCTCGGCCCCGGCAGGCACGAGCACCTGGCGCATGGCGATTGCCGGAAGGGCGCTGTCCGCCCCGGCGAGGGTGATCGAATCGATCGGCTCAACCAGCGGCATCTCCAGGAACGGCCGCATGATCCGAATATTCTTGGTCAGCGAACTGTCCTGCAGTCCCAGCAGCTTCAGCATCGCCGGGCATTTCTCGCCATCCTGGTCGAGGTGTCCGATGCCGGAGGTGGCATAGAGGATGCCGCCGGCCTTGACCCACTGCGCCAGTTTCGGCACTACCCTGGTGTCGATCCATTCGCCGGCAAAGTGGACGACGTCGTAGCCCTTCAGGTAACCGTCCATGATGTCGTCCTCGGTGATCAGGTCGACCTTGTACTGGGCATGCCGCAACGCCAGGTAGAGCATCTGCTGATCCTTGCGGCACAAGGTCTGGCGGTTGTACGTCTGTTCGCCGGCGGCGTTTTTGCACTGGTTCATGAACGGGTCGGTGGCTGGATCGAAGGTTAGTTTTGCCTCATTAGTCTCCGTAGCTCGGCTCAAAACAATCGCGACGCGGCCCGGGCGCAACTTGCCGTTGATCTGGTAAGGCTCGGCTTCGGCCGAGTCGTAGATCGATTCATGGAGTACGCGGAATGTATCGGTGTACCCCCAGGACACGTAATTCTCGGTATGAACGCCCGCCGGAGCCACGCAGAAAGAATCGATATGCCTGGCACCTGCGCCAATGCTCAACACCATGTTGCGCCGAAAAACAGACGCCACCTGCCCAGGTGCATGGGGCATCACGTACATGTGAATTTTCTGCTTGTGATACTTGATGCCGCAGTGGATTTGAGCGTAGGTCCAGGAGAACGTCTGCGGCAATTGTGGGACACTGAAGAGATAGTCCTCGGTCCAGAACATCGTCAGCGCATCCGGAGCCGCCTTAAAAATATCAACCCATTGTTTCTGGGCCCCGTAATATTGCGGCAGGGGGTAATGCGGGCTGTAGTTGACTCCGGTCTCCACCTGCGGCCCGATCAATTCCCGGGTCAGTCTTGTCAGTGTTTGCGCAGACTCGAATTCGACATGCGTTTCATCGCCGTAACTCACGACCCGTTGGCTGGCCTTGTCTTTGTCGCTGAGGCGGTCTGCCAGCTTGCGGATCTGGTCCTCATTCCCGGCGTGCTGAAAATACCCGTCGATCGGATTGTGATCGTACTGATCGGGCAACAGCGTGTTATAGCCCAGGGCGTCCTTCATTTCCGGGTCTGCGACCCATCCGAGATAGAGCAATTCCTGCGGCTTCCGCCCGCCGTTCGCGGTGCGCCATTTCGTCTTCGCCAAAGCGATCACTCGGGCCGTGTGCTCACGTCTCGTCTGCACGTGCCGTGCCCGGTTCCAGGTAATGTCGACGGGGATCACGATAACCCCGGTAGCCCCGGCAATCTGCATGTCCCCGGCCAGATCTTTACCTGCCCGGTCCCGTGCGACCTGAACGGGAAAGCCTGCAGCACCGGCAAGCGACACATGGATACCGTCGTCGTGGACGAGCATACAGAACGGCGCGATGTTCATCCAATCGCTCCACTCACCTGCGGGCACATCGGTTTCAGGTATAACGGTACTATCGCCCGCATACTGCAGTGGCTGATAATGTCCCGTCGGGCGGCGCAGCTTCAGCCTGGCCGGGGCATCGGTGGTATTGCGGAATCGCAGGTACAGCTCGGAAGCGGCCATCGCCTGGGTCGTGAAGAGCGTTCCCGGGTGGCCGATCGCGCTATCGGCGAGGTCGTTGGTGAGGACGATCAGGTCGACCATCGGATCGCCGGCGGACTCGCCCATCTCGACCGTAACCAACCGCACCTTGGCCGGCCCCGCCTGCAACTTCACAACCTTGTCGCTCGGCGCTTCAGCGGCATCGTGGTCGACGCCCCAGGACCACCACAACTGGTCGGAAACGGCACCGAAACTCCACTGACGCATGCTCTCTTTCCTGCCGTACACATACGAGTACAAAATCTCGCCGTCCTGATGCACCTCGACGCGATGCGAGAAATTGAAATAAGGCGGCGCCTGGTAACGGCTCCAGACTCGGTAGTCACCGGCAACAGGAATGGCAATTGCCTGCACCGCAACACTGTCCACACTATCCGCCGGCGCCCCCAGCAAGCCACCGTGACTCGTCCACGCGCCACCGTAGGTGTGGCTGGCCCAGCTCTCGTTCTGATGCGTCACCTGCCAGCCCTTGTCGTCGAGCGGCAGGAATTTTTCGCCTTCCGCGAAGATGAAGTCGGCCGCGAACGACACGGGGAGGACAACGAGTGATGCAAGAACGATGAGAGTTCCGGTAAGATTGGCAGTATTCATGACGTGATCACCTGAAAAAGGGTTGAAGTAACACGGAAAGTAGCACGTGGCGCATCGGATGCGAGGGTGGCAGACGAGAGATTGACAGGCAGTCAGGCCGGGGCAGGCACCGGGGGGTACGAGGGTAAAAAACCATGATGCTTCCCGCTGCCGG
>JASLZG010000070.1 GCA_030754995.1 Lentisphaeria bacterium | reverse complement strand
GGGCGCGGCGTGGTTGGCTTTGTGCCGCCCTAGACATTTTACGGAATTGTCTGCCAACAAGGCAACGACTCGGGTGTCGAGCGGATCTTCCGCATGAAAGTGCGGGACCCGCAAAAAAAGCTGCAGGTGCTCATCGCCGACCAGGCAGCCGTGGCGGCGGTGGTGACACCGACGACGATGCTGAGCGCGTTGGCAGCGGCGTTCTGGCCGGGGCCCTTGACGATCGTCGTGGAGGACAGCCACGGCATGACGCACGGGCTGCGGCAGCCGGATCATGCGTTTGTGGCGGCGGTGCTACGGGAGCTGGGCACGCCGCTGGTGACAACCAGCGCCAATATTTCGGGCTCACCGCCGGCAACGGAAGCGGCCACGGCGATGAGCGAGCTGGCGGCAGCGCCGGATTTCGTCGTTGATGGCGGCCCATGCTGCGGCCGGGCGTCGACCGTGGTCCGCCTGCACGGCGACGGGCGTTTAGAGGTGGTACGAGACGGTGATATCAGCACTGAGCAATTGACCGCGGTGGCGCACTGACGCGATGGCAAAAAAACCGACAGAAGTCCTGACCGGGATAGAGATTGGCACGAGTGCCATCAAGGTGTGTGCCGGCCATGCACTCGGGGACGGATCGATATCGATCATCGGCGTTGACGAGACGCCGTGTGTCAACAAGGTGGTGAAAGGCGAGGTTCAGGATGTCGAGGAGATCAAGGAGCTGCTGTCGGACACGCTGAACCGCGTCGAGGAAGCGACCGGCTGCGGCGTTGGCAAGGCGTATCTGGCCATCACCGGGGCACACATTTCCTCGGTCAACGCCCAGGGGGGGGTGCCGATCCGGGCCGAGGACCGCAAGATCACGAGCGAGGACATCGTCGATGCAACGCGGCACGCCCGTGGCTACCGGCTGCCGATTGACCAGATCCCGATCAACTCGTGCCAACGCGCCTACCTGATCGACGGCGAACGGCCGATGAGTCAGCCGCTGGGCATGGTGGCGGGCACGCTGACCGCGGACATCCATTTTATTTACGGCAACTACAACAACGTTCAGACCTCCTGCAACCTGGTCGACGAAGTGCTGGGTTTCCCGGCTACCGACATTGCGTTTGCCGGGATCGCGGACATGTACGGCCTGGCGCTCGAGACGGAGCCGAGCAACGGCGTGCTGGTTCTTGATATCGGCGCCGGCGTGACCGAGTACGTGGTGTACTACGAAGAGGGTTGCATGCATTCCGGCCAGGTGACGATCGGTTGTGAACACCTGGCCAACGACCTCGCGATCGGCCTGCGGCTGCCGATTCCGAAAGCCCGGGAGGTGCTGCGCAGCAATGGCTCGGCGATGCGCCGGGCGGAAGGCGGGGTACGGCAGGTCAACGTGCAGACGGGGCTGGCCCAGCCGCCGCGGGCGTTCAAAGAGTCAACGATCCAGACAATCATCGAGCACCGGCTGCTGGAACTGTTTGAGATTGTCCGCGACGACCTCGCCGAGCACCGCATGCTGGAGCTGCTGAGCGGCGGTGTCGTGCTGTGCGGCGGCGGCGCGCTGATCCCGCACATCGACGAGCTGGCCGGATCGTTCTTCGCGGTACCGGCCAGGATCGGCCAGCCGGGCAACGTCACCGGGGCCGAGAAAGAAATTCAGTCGCCACGATACGTCACCCCGATCGGCCTGCTGCATCTCGGCTATCAGTTGCGGGAGATGGAGAAATCCACTGCCACGCCGTTCTGGGAAGTTATAAAACACGATTTTTCGCGACTCATCGGCATAGCCAAAAAAGCAATCAAATTCTGACCCCCTCGAGCATGAGCAACGGACGCACAATTATCCTCGGCATCGGCGGTGGCGCCGGCAAAGTAATCAGCTGCCTGGCGGCAACCAAAGGGGCGTCGTGGCTCGAGTTTGCCTATATCGACACCGATCCGGCGGACCTCGAGAACGTGCCGGGCGTGACCTGTCTGCCGGTTGACCGCGACTGGACCAACGGCCAGGGTTGCGGCGGCGATCCGGCGGTGGGCGAAAAGGCCGTGGGTGCCAGCATTCGTGAGTTGAAGGCGTTGGTGGCGGACGCGGAGATGGTGATTGTCGTCGGCTGTCTCGGGCGCGGTACCGCTTCGGGCGGCATCCAGGTCGTCTCGCGGCTGGTGCGCGAGGAGGAGTTGCTGGCCTTCTTCTTCGTGACGATGCCGTTAGCGGTCGAAGGCAATGGCCGCCGCGAAATCGCCGAGAGCGCCTTGCGCGACCTGCGCGACAACTCCGATATCGTGGTCGCCGTCCAGAACGACCTGCTGTTTACGACGATCGCTGCCGACACCCGGGCCAATGACGCCTTCGCCATGGCCAACCAGGTTCTGGCCGACGGTGTCCAGGGCATTGCAGAGCTGGTGCGTTGCCGCGGCGGCATATCGGTCGATTTTGCCAGCCTGCGGGCCTTGCTGAAAAACCGCGAGGCCCATTGCTCCTTCGGCGTCGGCCACGCGTCTGGTGCGAACAAGACGGTCGAGGTGATCGACGACCTGTTTAAGTCCCGAATGCTTGGCGACCAGGATTTCCTCGCCCAGTCCGATGTGGTTGTCGCCAGCCTGATCAGCGGCCCCGACTTGTCGATCGGGGAAATGAACCAATGCCTGTCGGCGCTTCACCATCAGCTGGCCCCCGCGACTCGCTCCTACATCGGCGCCAACGCGGTGCCGGAGAAGGGCGACGAGCTGCAGCTCACGATCGTGTCGGTACATTACAAACACAAGCCGGCGCCGGCTGCGGCGCCGGAGCCGGCGCCGCCACCGCCACCGGCGGAAGTAAAGCGCGGCCGTAAGGGTAAAGCCAAGGTGGCGACCGATGAGAAGCAGTTCGACCTGCCATTTGTCGAGGAGATGGTCTCGCTCGGCATCTTCGGCAACGTTCCCCCGACCCTAGTCAACGGCGAAAACTTGGATGTCCCGACGTTCCAGCGGCAGGGCCTCGTGCTCGACCTCGATGACTGATTCGTGGTTCACCCGTTTTCTGCTGGTCCTCTGCCTCGTGCTACTGGCCGACGGCTGCGGGTCCGCGCCGGAAGCAGTGCCGCCGCCGGACATTGATGCGGCCAACGCTTTCCGGCTGGTCGGCGAGATTTGTGACATCGGTCCACGCCCCAGCGGTTCCGACGGCGGCGCCCGCACGGCTCAATACATCGTTGACACCGCCACTGCTTATGGTTACGAGCCGATTCAGGACACCTGGACCGAACGAACGGCGCGCGGCAGTGTCGAATTTACCAACATCACCGCCGAGCTGGGCGGCGGCGGCGGAGACGAATCGTTGATCATCATCGGCACACATTTCGACACCAAGATCCTGGCGGGCACGGCGGCCTTCGTCGGCGCCAATGACGGCGCCTCGAGCACCGCCCTGGTGCTCGAGCTCATGCGGGCCCTGAAAGAGACATCGGCAGCCGGACGGTCAACCGTGCGGTTCGCCTTCTTCGACGGCGAGGAGGCTTTTGGGCAATACAGCGACAGCGACGGCCTGCATGGCAGCCGGCGCATGGCGCGGCAACTGCAGGAATCCGGCCGCCACAGGCAATGCCGGGCGATGATCCTGCTCGACATGGTCGGTGACAAGGATTTGACGGTGACCATCTCGCCCACCGACAGTCGCGAGCTGCGCACAAAGTTGTTCTATATTGCAGAACAACAAGGCACGCGCAAATATTTCGGCTACTTTATGAAAGGCTCAATTCTGGACGATCATATTCCGTTTAGCCGCCTCGGTATCCCGGTGCTGGATATTATCGATTTCAAATATGGCCCGAATAACTCATACTGGCACACGGATCAGGATACCATAGACAAACTGAGCGCCGACAGTCTGGCGATCGTCGGCAATGCTGTTATCGCACTGATCTGCGAACTCAATTCAGAGTAAAATTATGGATGCACCGCGACCCGACCACGGTTTAGAAAACCAGCCGACGCCCGAAGTCCAGCCCGAATCGGCCGGGCCCGCCAGCGACCCGCCTGCCGACCCATGGAGTTCTAAACCGCCGATGGCCGCCGGCGCACCCGGGCAGCAGCAGCCCGTACCGCCCAGCCAGACAAGCCCCACCGCCTTCAACCCGCTCGGAGAAAAACCAAAGCATGGGGCCCGCGGCTGTCTCTGGGGCTGCGGTATCAGCGCCATCGTCTTTGTCATCCTGGTTATCGCCGTCGCGATCGCCGGGGTTGCCGGCCTCGACCTTGGCGGCGCCTCGCCCAACCTCTTCTCGTCCCTGACGAAGGAGCCGGACGCCATCGAAGAAACGGTGATCCAGTCGGGTAATGGCAAGGCGAAGATCGCCGTCATCGACGTCTACGGCATGATCCATTCCGGCACCAGCCCGTCGAGCATGAGCTCCCCGTCGGGCCCGCTGATCAATCAGATCGAAAAGGCCCGTAAGGATTTCGACGTCAAGGCCGTAGTGCTCGACATGAACACGCCCGGCGGCGAGGTCACGGCCACCGATGAAGTGTGGCACGCCCTCCAGCAACTGCGGGAAGAGGGCAAGCCGGTGGTCACCTGTATGCGCGCCATCGCTGCCAGCGGCGGCTATTACCTGGCGTCGGGCACCGACCACATCGTCGCCAACCGCCTCACCCTGACCGGCAGTGTCGGCGTCATCATCGGCGGCTACAACTATGCCGAACTGTTCAAGAAGATCGGGCTCGAGTCAGAGTTGTACATTGGCGGGGAAATGAAGGATGTCCTCAACATGGCCCGGGAACGGACGCCTGAAGAAATCGCCCTGATCCAGGGCTTGGTCGACGAGACCTACAACGAGTTTGTCAAGATTGTCGCGGCCGGCCGGCCGCTCTCCGAGGCGGACATCAAAGAACATATCGGCGCCCGTATTTTTTCCGGGGCCCAGGCCCTGGAACTGCAGCTGGTGGACGAGCTCGGGTATTTCGACGACGCCATCGAGGCGGCCCGCCAACAGGCCGAAATCGAGGAGCCGGCGGTGGTACGGTACGGGTATATCCCGTCCCTGGGCAGCCTGCTGTTCGGCATGGCAGCGAACGACGCGAAGCCGGTCGTCGAGCTGCTGCCGGAAGAACAGCGCCTGGTCAAGAAAGGCCGCCTCTACTTCCTGACGCCGATCGCCTATTAAGGTCTCGCAATTCCGTCTATTGCTGTATTGCCGTGAAACGGTCGTCCCTGGCCGTTTATTGCGACAGTGCAGCACCTTTTTCACCTGCACTGTACGGTCGAGCCAAAACGGCCGGGAACAACCGTTCCACAGGCGCTATGTCATTCTTTCTGTTAACCGGCGTGACATCGGGCATCGGCAGCGTGGTACTGCGCCGGTGCCTGGCGGACGGCCACACCGTCTGCGCCGTCGTCCGGCGCGACGAGCAGCGGCAACGCCTGCGGCGGGCGTATCCGGACAATCTCGACATCGAGGTCGCCGAGCTGGCCGACCGCCCGCAGGTCAGTGATCTTGTTGCGCGGCTGCAGTCGCGAACTTTCGACTACGTCCTGCTCAACGCCGGTGGCGCGCGGGTCGGGGCGTACCACGAACAGTCGATGGAGGACATCGACACGGTCATGCAGGCCAATCTGCTGAGCAACATGCAGATCGTCCACGGCCTGCTGCCGATGATCCGGCAGCAGCGCGCCCGACTCATATTCGTCAGTTCGATTTCGGCGCGTGTACCCGGCCGCGACTACGCCGCCTACGCGGTATCGAAAGCCGGGCTCAGTCATTTCTACGCGGTCCTCAGTGTCGAGTATCCGGAGATCCCGATGCTCTGCGTCGAGATCGGCCCGGTCCACACCGACTTCCACGAAAAGGCCGGGCTGCAACTCGAGAACAGGCGCGGCTTCAAGGCGCAGGAGCTCATCGGCAACCGCCTGTACAACGCCATGCTGCGACGCACCGGCGTGACGACGCTGGCGTTCGATTGGGCCTGCGGGCGCCTCCTGCTGATGGGCCTTTCGGACATCGTTCGCCGGGTGCTGCGCCGACGTTCAGCACGGCCGCGGGCAACCGCGCCGCCGTCGCCATGACCCGGGCGTTGATAACCGGTGGTGCCAACGGCCTTGGCCGGGTGCTCGCGACGCATTACCTGCAACACGGTTCGCACGTCACGATTCTCGACATCGATACCGACCGCGGCCGGTCCCTTGCACAGGCGCACGACGACGCTGATTTCCTGCCGGCTGATCTAGCGGCATTCGACAACGACATGCTGCCGGCGACGCTGGCCCCGCTCGACCTGGTCATCTGCAACGCCGGCATCAGCGTCAGCGGCGATTTTGCGGCGCTCGCAAGTGAGCGTGAGGAAGCCGTGTTTGCGATCAACTGCCTGGGCCATGTCCGGCTGATCAAGCGCCTGCTGCGGGAGAGGCGTCTCAACAGCGGCGCCCGCCTGGTCTTCATCTGTTCGGCGACGACCTTTCTGCCGTTTCCCATTGCCGTGTCGTACGCCGCCAGCAAAGCGGCGCTGGACGGGTTCGCGGCGGCCCTGGAGCCGTACGTCCGCGGCGCCGGCATGTCGGTGACACGCGTCTATCCGGGGCCGCTGCGCACCAGCCATGCGCGTCACTACGCCGGCTACGACCAGGGGCGCGGGATTGATCCGGAACGGATCCTGCCGGCCATCGTCCGCGGCGTGGCGCGGCGGAAACGACGGGTGCTGCCCGACCGCGCCAGCCGGTTGTTGTATCTCGGGTCGCTGGTGCCCGGCCTGCTGCCGCGACTGGCGCACCGGCAGTATCGCGACCATCTCGGGCCGCCGGGATTGCCGGAGGACACTGCTTCATGACCGTGGTGCTGGCCGAAAAACCTTCCGTCGCCCGCGACCTCGCAAAATACCTGCGGGCCAGCCAGAAGCATGACGGCTACTTCGAGGGCGGCGGCTACCAGGTGACCTGGGCCCTCGGCCACCTGGTCTGTCTCAAGGAACCGAACGACTACGATCCGCAGCTGAAGAAATGGTCGATCGCGACACTGCCGTTCGTGCCCAACTGTTTCGAACTCAAGCTCACCGGCGACAAGGGCGCCCGCAAACAATTCGGTGTCATCAAGAAACTTTTCCGCGCTGCCGACGAGCTGATCTGCGCCACCGACGCCGGGCGCGAGGGAGAGTTGATCTTCCGCTACATCCAGCAGCTCAGCGGCTGCAATGGCAAACCGTGCCGGCGGCTGTGGCTCAGTTCACTTACCGACGAGGCGATCCGCGACGCCTTCGACGGGATGCGGCCGGGCAGCCACTACGACCGGTTGTTCCACGCCGCCCGCTGCCGCAATGAAGCCGACTGGATTGTCGGTTTCAACGCGACCCGCAACTTCAGCGTGCGCCACGGCCCGCGGCTGTGGAGCGTTGGCCGTGTCCAGACCCCGGTACTGGCCCTGATCGCGGCGCGCGACGACGAGATCCGCCACTTCACACCGGAATCGTTTTGGGAACTGTTCACCAGGCACCGCGACGTCCGCTTCAAGTACACCGGCACCCGGCCTGCCGCCGGCAGCGGCCGCTTCGCCACGGAGGAGGAGGCGCAGGAAACCCTGGCACTGGCGCAGCAGGGGCCATTGGCGATCACCGCGGTCAACACCAAGCGCGAACGCTCCCTGCCCCCGCTGCTGCACGACCTCACCGACCTGCAGCGCGCCATGAACCGCCGCTACGGCCTGGCCGCGGCAACGACGCTGAAGACCGCCCAAACCTTGTACGAGAACAAGCTGATCACCTATCCCCGGACCGATTCGCGTTACCTGGGCAGCGACATGAAACCGGAGATTCCGGGGATCCTCGCGGCCCTTCGCAAGGTGAAGCCGGAGGCCGTCGAGCCGCTCGACACCAGCCGCCTCAACTTCAGCAGCCGCCTGATCAACGACGCCAAAGTCAGCGACCACCACGCCCTCATCCCGACCGGCAAGGTGCCCGGCCAGCTCAACGAGCAGCAGCGCAAGGTGTACGACGCCATTGTCATCCGTTTCATCGCCGCCTTTTACCCGCCTTGCCTGAAGGACGTCACGACCGTCGAGGCGCAGGCCAATCAGATACCGTTCCGGGCGCGCGGCGTCACCATCGTCGACCCCGGCTGGACCGCCCTGTACCCGCGCCAGCCCAAGCGGCCGACCGGAGAGGACGACAGCGAGGACGACGAGCAGATACTGCCGGCGTTCAAGGCCGGCGACAGCGGTCCGCACCGGCCGTACATCAAAGACGGCATGACCAAGCCGCCGCGACACTACAGCGAAAACACCCTGCTCGCCGCCATGGAAACCGCCGGCCGGCGGATCGACGACGAAGCGCTCAGGGAAGCCATGAAGGAAAAGGGCCTGGGTACACCGGCGACGCGCGCCACGACTATCGAGCTGTTGTTGACGCGCGACTACATCAAGCGGGAAAAGAAACAGTTGATCGCGACTGATGCCGGGCGGTTCCTGCTGTGCCTGGTACAGAGCCCGCGGCTGAAATCAGCCGAAATGACCGGCGAATGGGAAGCACAGCTCAAGGATATCGAACATGGCCGCTGCGAGCCGCAGGCGTTCATGCAGCAGATCGTCGACTTCACCCGCCAGATCGTGACCGACAGCGAAATCCAGCCGGTCGACGACGCAACCTACGGCAGTTGCCCGCGCTGCGCTGCGGCGGTGATCGAAGGCAAACGCGGCTATGGCTGTTCCGCCTGGCGCCGGGGCTGTCCGTTTGTCCTGTGGAAGGAGCAGCATGGCATCACCTTCACCGGGGGCCAGATCCGCGAGCTGCTGCAGTTGCGCCTGCTGTCGACGCCGGTACTGAGCAACGGCACGATCATCAAGGTGGCGATGAACGACCTCGGCGACGCGGTATGCGTGCCCGTCGACTTCCAGCGGCCGGGCAAAGGCCACGGCGCAGCCAAGAGCAGCCGGCCGAAGAGCAGCCGGCCGAAGAGCAGCGGCGGCACCGCTAAAAAGTCCGCCGGTGAACAGGCGAAAGAAGGGCGCGGCAAAACCCGGGAAAACCCTGTTGGCGACTGTCCGAACTGCGGCAAACCGGTGATGCCGTTTCCTCGTTCGTTCAGTTGTTCGGACTGGCGCGGGGGCTGTCAGTTTGTGATCTGGAAAGAGATTGCCGGCAAGGGCATTTCCGCGCGTACGGCGACCAGCCTGATCCGCAACGGCAAGACATCGGTGCTCAAAGGCTTCAAGTCGAAGGCCGGCAAGAAGTTCGAGGCGGCGCTGAAAATAGATGCCGGCAAAGTGGTCCTGGACTTCGGCGAGGAACAGTGAACCGCCGTTGGCATGCGGTTGGCTGACGATCAGGCAAGGGCCGGCTGACAGCCCTGGTTGTTATTGTATCGAGATCCTTGAGCTGCACCCCCGTCTGCTTGTTCTCGAAGGCGGGATGCCCGGCAAGTGCCGGGCACCTCGCCATCGGGACCGCAGACGCAGGTCGCTCAGTAGATGCTCTCGCAAGTGCCGATAGTCACCCAGCCGTTGTCGTAGCTGCTCCAGCGCTGTACGTAGGCGACGTGGCCGCGGACCCGCGGCTGATAGATCCGCCGCGTGCCGCACTCGATATAGCGGATCACCGGGTCGGTTCGCCATTTGTAGGTTTCGGTGCGGTAGACCGGCCGGCGGGTGTTGGCGCGGTGGCTGTTGTAACGGTCGCGCCAATTGGACCGCGGCCGCTTGCAGGTCGTGGTTCTGATCGTGGTGCCCTGCTTGCGGTTGCGCCGGTAGGTGTTTTGCGACTGTTCACGGCGCACGTCGGCGTAGCGCTTGCCGTAGTAGCGATGATTCTCGTCCGTCAGGGCGTCGAGCACGACCAGTCCAGTGAGGATCTTGCCGGCAACGGCCCATTCCTTGTCGCCTGCCTCAGCAGTCTGTGGCATGCAGCGGAACGCTGCGACAATAGCCAAGGCAATGATTGGGATCGTGATTCGCGTGTAACTCTTCATGGTCCGTTCCTCCGTTGCGTTCCGTTTGTGTTTATCATACGAGAACCGGTTCATCGACGTCACTGGGTGAGACGGCAGGTGAACGGAGATTATTCACCGGGCAGGGAAAAAATTCAGCAGCGGCGGGTTCAGGTGCCCGGCTTGACGCTTCCCCTGGTTGTTCCGGCCATGCGGGGCCGGCGCTGGTGCCAGGGCCGGTCGAACCAGTTGCTTGCCAGCCGCCGCTTACAGTTCCACCAATTCCCAGGCAATCGCCTTCGATGCCGGATCGAACTCGATCACCGTGACGGTGGCGCAGGCGGTGACGGAGCCGGCGCAGAATTCGATGCCGCCGCCGGCTTCCTCGCGCGCATATGGCTCGTGGATATGGCCGCACAGCGACAAGTGGGCGGCGCCTTCGCGCAGTGCCTGCTGCATCGCTTCATTGCCGCGGCAGCGGCGGCGGCGGGCGAGCTCGCGGCCCTGCTCGTCGAACAACGGATAGTGGTGTACCAGGCACACGGGCGTCTCGTCCGCAAGGTGCGTAAACCACTGCTGCAGCCATTCCTGAGCGACTGGCGTGACGCCGCCGGCGGAGGAGTACGGCGGTTCCGGCCGCGCCTCGTTGACCAGCACGAACTCGACCCCTTCGAAGGTGTGCGCCAACGGTAATTCTCCCAGTTGCCAGCGGCCGCGGTTCATGGTGTGGAATGCCTGCCGCAGGTGCTCCACACACACCGGGTCGTGAGTGTAGTAGTCGTGGTTGCCGGGCACATAGAGCAGCTCGAAGGAGGTATCGTCGACCAGCGGCAGCAGCGTTTGTACCGCCTGCTCAAACTCCCGCGGCGCGCTGATCGTCGCGAGATCGCCCGAACAAACGACGACATCCGGGTTGAGAGCCGGAATTTTTTCGGCCGCGGCAACCGCCAGCTCCCACCTGTGCTTGCGGGCACGACGCACCAGGTGGTTGAACATCCCGAAGAGCCGTTTGTCCGGCCGCCGCACACCATACGGCCCACACCAGGCATGGGGATCTGAAAAATGAACGATTCGCACGAGGAGTGAGCGGTTGAATGGTTGGCAAACAGGCGCAGGGCATGATGGAACTGTCAGCGCCGACAGTGTATGATGGGGTAATGTTGAACAGATACGGCAAACATCAACCGCCGGCAAATCGTTGAAACAAGTGAGCACCCTTTTGGCCGGCAAGCAGCCGCCGGGCGATTCGGCACCGAGTTGCGGATATCCAGTTGTCGCTTCAGCGGTGGCGCCACAGTTGCGCCCGGGCAATTGGCGACTGCCGCCCAAGGCTCCCGGCCTGTAC
Organism: Lentisphaeria bacterium; assembly: GCA_030754995.1. Lineage (GTDB taxonomy): Bacteria > Verrucomicrobiota > Lentisphaeria > JABSQK01 > CAJWLW01 > CAJWLW01. Next base: position 6,049 of record JASLZG010000070.1, on the reverse strand, counting down.
GACCTGCCCTACCCGGTTCGCGAGGACGCCCTGACAGCAACCCTCGACAGTGACGGCGAGGAGCTCTCGGTGACCGTTGATGGGCTGGTGCCCTTTCCGGATGAGCAGTTGCTGCGCCAGTTCGACCGGCAGCAGTCGCCGGCGTCGATGACCGCGGAACAGCGGCGGCAACTGACGCTTTACAACCTCATCGACAACCTTGTCGGCGTCTTCGACGAGCTCCGCTGGGCCGCCGAACAGGACGCCGAGCGGGCCGACGACTGGTTCACAACGCCGCGGCCGGTGCTGGCGCCGTTGCCCTGGCAGGAAGTCCGCAACATGCTGCAGGCACCGGGCGAGGAGTTGCGGATGGACTTGATCGGCAAGATCGCCGGCAGCTTTGATACGGTCCTGTTCAAACTGGCCGCGGCGCCGCACAAGGTGTTGCATCGGCAGCGGCAACGGCAGCACCTGTCACGCGTCCAGCAGCTCGACGCTGCCTGCCTGTCCTGGCTGACGCGGCAGCCGGGAATTTCGGCGGCCCAGAAAGCAGGGGCGCGCCAGGAGATTCTGGCGGTGACCCGGACCGAGGGCTACGACACGATGGAGAACCGCGTGCTCAAGGACATGCTGCGGCGCTGCCGGCACGCGGCGCGGCTGTCCCTGCACCAGAACCGCGCCCACGCCGACAAGTCGCGTTACCGCATGGTGCAGCGTTTCGATCAGCGCTGCGGAACCGCACTTCAGTCGCCGGTATTTGCGGGCATCCACAATCTTGCCGGCGTACCGCAACCCAATTATGTGCTGCAGCACGACACGGCCTATCGCGAGATGTGGCATTGGTACCTGCGCCTGGTCAAACGTGAAACCGCCACGCTCGACGCCTGGCGCTGGCAGCACCGCCTGTGGGCGGATGTCGTGCGGCTGATCGTTTGCAGCTGCCTCTCCGGCGCCGCGGCCCAGTCACCGGCACAACAATATCTGTGGCTGCGTGAGAGTGCGACGGCCGGCAACTGGATCGAATCGATGGACTGGCCGGGGCCCGTGTTGATCGACGACGGCGCGGCCGTCGTCGAGGCGTTCTGTCCGGCAACGATGCCGAAGGGTGACTACTTCGGCCTGCCGCTGGCGGATTGGGCAACCGCGTCGGGAGCGGACCTGCTGCTGTTGGTGTCGAATGTGAACGGGGCGCCGCGGCGCTGTGTATTTGTATGGGCAATCCACTGCCCCCGGCAATCGCCGGACGATGGCGCCCTCGCGGAATTGGCCAGGCTTGCGGAGTCCGCACTGGCAAGGATTGGGGCGCCGGTTGCAACCGGCGGGCTGGTGGTCGCCAATGACTGTTTCACGGTTGCGGAGTCCGCAGTTTCGCAGGCCGGAACCGGCGAGGTGCAGGCACTGCGCGTATCCGGGCAGCCGGATCAGTGGCTCGATGCGGTCGACCAGGCAATCACATGGACGTGAAGAAGCCGTGGGGGAACCGGCGGAGGCGCTGCTGAAAACGCCCCTGATGCCGCCGCGGTCAAAAGGCCGGGGCCGGTTGCCCGGCACATTCAACATCACCCCTGCCGCTGGTGCATGCTGATGTCGCGGCTGATGAAAATAACCAGGCCGATGATGGCGATAACCCCGACCATCAGCACCGACAACACCCAGTACACGGCAGCGGTATTCCAGCGCTCCATGGTGTAGCCCACGATGTAGACGGCCACAAAGCTCAGGCCGAGGACGAGGACGAACTTGATCGCGAAAAAGGTCGAGCGCCAACGCGCCGGCGTCAGCCGCGCGACCAGCGAGTTTTCGATCGGCTGCATGCCGATGCCGAACAACACAAAAGCACCGGCGGCAATGATCACCGGAAAACCGCTCAACATCGCCAGGCCGAGCAGGCCCGGCAGGCTCATCCCGAAAAAAAGCAGATAGCCCCAGCGCAGGTCGTGGCGGTCGGCGATGCGCCCGGCAACGCATTGGCCGATGATGGCGATCAGGTAGGCGCCAGTCAGGAGCATGGTGGCGCCGAGCGTCTTTTCCTTGCCGCCCCGGCCGGTGATTGTCTCGACATCGAACCAGGACTGCTGGTTCAGCCAGGCGATGATGCCGCCGAGATTTTCCTCGAAATGGATCGGCAGGACCAGCATGTTGCCACGATAGACGATGCCGCTCAGGCACATCGACAGACAGATGATCAGGAAACAGTTGACGGCTCTGCCGTCGGGTAGCGCGTCGACCGCCGTCCGCTCGTCATCCCGGGCCTCACGGCCCTTGACGCACAACATGATGGCGCCGGCGATCAGCCCGCAGATGCCGACAGTGACGAACAACGTGCGCCAACCGAAATAGAAACCACCAATACCGCCTATGAACGGTGCGGAAGCAATGCCCAGCGTCCCCCAGACGCCGTTGATGCCGAGCGCCCGCCCGCGCTCACGGATGGTTTTCGATATCAAGCCGATGCCGGCCGGGTGGTAGGCGGCGATGCCAATGCCGACAAACGTGAAAGCTATCCACAGTTGCGGAATTCCGGTCGCCATTCCGGCGATGAGGTAACCGACACCGGCAAAGATCATGCCGAGACCGAGCGCCAGCTTCGCACCGAAGCGGTCGGCTATCGGCCCCCATACCAACGCCAGCAGGCCATAGAGCAGGTACATCATGGTGCCGACCTCGAGGATGGTGCGGATTTCGAGGTCGGGGATGGAGGTCTTGAGGTCGCGATACAGGAACATCGTGACCGACGGCAGCAGCAGCTCGAAGAAATGCGTCAGGAAGTGAGTGACGGAGGTGAGCCGGATAACCTGTCGTTCCGTAGGCACCTACAACACGTCCGCCAGAGCGTCGACGAAGCACTCGTTCTCGGCGGCGGTGCCGAAGTTCATGCGGATATACTGCGGCAGGCCATAGCCCGCGACCGGGCGGATGATGACGCCTTTCGCCTGTAACGCGCCGGTGACGGCGGCACCGTCGCCGACCTCGATCAGCATGAAATTGGCGGCCGTCGGTATGAACGGCAGTGCGAGTTTGCGGCAGGCGGCTTCGACGTATGCTTTGCCAGCGTGGTAGGTCGCCACACCTGCCTTGATGAAGGCGTCGTCATCGAGGGCGGCGCAACCGGCGGCCTGGGCCAGCAGATTGACATTGAACGGCTGGCGCGCCTGCTGCAGGCAATGGATGATCGGTGCCGGCGCGAGGCCGTACCCGAGCCGCAGCCCGGCCAGGCCGTAGGCTTTCGAAAACGTTCGGGTGACGATCACCGGCCGATTGTCGTGGACGTACTGCAGCGTGTCCGGCATCGGCGCGAGGGCGATCTCTGCATAGGCCTCGTCAAAGACCACAAGCACGTGCTCGGGCACCTGTTCCATGAACTGGCAGACGGCGTCGTTGGGCACCATGGTGCCGGTCGGATTGTTGGGGTTGCAGATGAACACGAGCGTCGTGGAGTCGTCGATCGCCGCGAGCATGGCGTCGAGATCGTGGACCAACCCGCTGGTCATCGGGACTTCCCGCTGCTCGACCCCGAACAGCTGGGCAACGAGCTTGTAGACGATGAAGGCATGGGCGCTCGACACGACCGAGGAGCCGGGAACCATGAAGACGTGGCCGAGCAGTTCGAGGATCTCATTGGACCCATTGCCGATCGCGATCAGCTCGCGGTCGACACCATGGTGCGCGGCGAGCTTGTTGCGCAGGTGCCAAGCGCCGCCGTCCGGGTAACGGTAGGACTCGGGCAAGGCGTCCTGCATCGCGGCCAGGGCTTTCGGTGAGGTGCCGATGGCACTCTCGTTGGAAGCCAGCTTGACGATTTCCTCGGGGTCCAACCCGAACTGGCGGGCAACTTCTTCGATCGGGCGTCCCGGTTCGTACGGCTGCAGCGCGGCGACGGCAGGATTAACTTTTTCAAGAATCGGCAAATTCATGTGTTGACTTTACAATCGCAACGGCGATTTTCCTGCCGTATATTGACTGTTTCGCAGCAAGCCCAAGCCGGCGTCACGCATATGGAATCGTCTGAGTCACCAAATAGTTACCGCCCGATCGACCGCCGCGTCGTCCGGCTCTGGCACCTGGGAAACACGATCCGCGTCGGTTTCATAATGCTCGGGCTGCTGCTGGCCCTGGTTTTTTTCGGTCATGCCCGGCCATCGCTGCTGCTGGCCTGGTGCGGGCTGCTGGTCATCGCGCTGGTGTTGGCCTGGTGGTTCGCCGACAGGCTGTACAAGTCGTGGCGCTACCGCATCGACAACGAAGTGCTCGAGACGCATTTCGGGGTGATTTTCCACACGACGCAGCTCGTGCCAATGCCGCGGATGCAGCATGTCGACATCCATCGCGGCCCGCTGGAGCGGTCCGTCGGCCTGGCAACCCTGGTCCTGCATACCGCAGGCACATCGCAGGCAACCATTCTGATTCCCGGTCTCGACGCCGAATACGCCGTGGCGCTGCGCGATTACCTGGTTCAGCTGGGCGTAAGCCATGACTGAATCGAAACATGCGACGCCGGCCCGGGATGTTTTTGCCGGCCGCCTGCATCCACTCACGCTACTGTTCGACGTACTCGGCGTCATCCGCGGCTATCTCCTGCCGGCGCTGTTACTGCTGCTGATCACCCGGAATTTCACCATGGCGCTGGTCCTGCTGGTGCTGATGATGCCTTCGGTGATCTCATCGCTGGCCAGGTACCTGACGTTCACCTACGAGATCGAAGGGGCGGAGCTCAAGATATCACGCGGCCTTCTGCACCGGCGCCATCGCAATATTCCGCTCGAGCGGGTCCACGACCTGCGCATCGAACAGACCTGGCTGCAACGGTTTTTCAAAGTCGTGGTGGCCTATGTCGAAACCGCTGGCGGCGAAGGACCGGAAGCAACGCTCTCGGTGCTCTCGGCTGAACGCGCCGAGGGTCTGCGAGCGGCCATTTTTGCGCATGCGCCGACACATGCCTCGGCCGGTGCAGCCAGCCAGTCCGCCGAGCCGATTCTCCTGCACCACGTCACTATTTTTCACCTGCTGCTCAGCAGCCTGTCGTACAAGCGCATGACCTTCGCGCTGGCTTTGTCCATCGGTTTCTTCGGCTTGTTCGGAATCGACAAGATACTCGGGTTTGCATCCGGCCAGGACATTGTGAACTGGTCCGGTTTCCTGCTCAGTCACACGCGCAGGATGATCGGCGAATCGGCGATTCTGCTGGTCATGATGGGGTGCGTTTTTTTTACGTTTCTGTTCATCGCGCTGGCGGTCTCGATGGTTTGGTCGGCGACTATTTTTCACCGTTTCACGTTGTCCCGCCTCGGCAATGACCTGCATCGGGCGTACGGCCTGCTGACCCGCCGTTCCAGCAGCCTGCCGTGGCATCGCATCCAGATTCTCGAGATCGAGGAGGACCTGATCATGCGGTCGATGGGGCTGGCGACGGTGCGCGCCGATACGGCGGGGAGCATGGCGGAGGCGGCCCGCATCTCCGGTCGTGATGTGCTGTTACCAGTGATCCCACGCCCTAAAATACCGGTGATGCTGCCGTACATGCTGCCGGATGTCGGTACAGAAACAATTGCATGGCAACAGGTTTCAACGTTCGCGATTCGTCGGGGCACGCTCAAGGGGGCAATTTTTCTCGGCCTCGCGACTGTCTTGACGCTGGGCGTGATCTCCTTCCCGGTCGGCCTGGCTCCGATCTTGCTGCTGCCATTCGTCTACGGCTACAATGTCGTGCAGTACGAGTATCTGGCCTACGCCTATGGCTGCAATTACTTTCACACGCGCCGCGGCTGGCTGCGCCATTCGACCTACCTGATTCCGATCCGCAATATTCAGGCGGTAACCGTGCACCAGGGGTTGTTTGACCGGCGGCTCGGGCTGGCAACCCTGAAGCTGCATACGGCGGGGCAGGCCTACACCGGCAGTGGTGCTTTTATCCCGAATATTCCGGAGCAGGAAGCGTATGCCCTGGCGGCGCGGCTGGTGCACCACACCGCCGCGACACGGTATCGTTGGTAAATAACGTATCACCAGCTTATAAAATTCACGACCGGCCCCTCTACACCACTGTGCCGCCACTGACTCGATAACAGGCTGG
>JASLZG010000006.1:35449-35763 GCA_030754995.1 Lentisphaeria bacterium | reverse complement strand
AAGGGTAGCGCGCATGATTTCTGGAAAAAAATACGAAGAAGCGTTTGTCAACGATCCCAGTAATATTGGGCGTCTGAAGCAGAACTTTTATTCACTGCGTCGGCGTCACCTGGTGGTGACCGACAGGTCAGAAATAATCGTCCTGATTGAGCAGCAGCATCCTGGCGCGCTGCAATGCCAGCTCGTTTGCCAGCCGATGGTCAGGCGCGATGGTGACGTCGAATTCGAGAATGTCCTCAAGCTGTCCGGAGAAGAAATCGCGGTCGAGTGTGGCCTTGCCGATGTACTCGGCATACAGCAGGCGGGCGGTCAGG
>JASLZG010000006.1:9781-35439 GCA_030754995.1 Lentisphaeria bacterium | reverse complement strand
CGCTTGAAGTGGTGCCGGCTCTTGGCCAGGTCCTGGCCGGCGCCGGCGGGCTGGATCGCGTAGTAAATGCCGAAGATGAGGTGGGCGCTGCCGTTGCCGTAGCCTTCATCGAGCTCGAGGATTCGTTCCATCAGGTCGAGGGCCTGTGGCAGGTCGGCCAGTGCCTCGATCGAATCCGGCTTGGTAATGATCCAGCCGAGCCACGCGGTGCCGGCGACATAGAGGTCGGGCACGTCCTCTACCGAACAGGTGCGAAGGGCAAGCTCGAAGGAGTCACCGCTGCTGCGCAGGGTTGCCGCCAGGTGCTTGTGGCGCTGCAGCAGTCGCATGCCGTACTGATGAGCCCGATCGTATAGCCTGGCGGCGCGCCCTTCGTCTTTGGGGTCGGCCAGGAACGCCTGGGCATAAGCGACATACGACGCGGCGGCGACCCGCAGCAGTTCCGGATTCTCCGGGTAGGCCTCGATCAATCCGTCGAGCAGCAGGATAAAAGCCGGCAGGCCCTGCCGGACCAGCTCGGGGTCGGGTTGAGCCTGCACGGAGGTGAGCAGGTGTGCCATGGTGTCCGTTCCGGAAGAGACCAGGGCGCGCCTGACGATGCCACAGCCGGTCGCCGTGACCAGCGCCACGGCCAGGACCAGGGGCAGCGACAGGCGTGCGGTTGCCAACCGGCGGCAACTGTTCACCGTATCGTTTGTATGGGGCAGGGCCATATATCAGTCCACCAAGCCAATGTTCCAGTACATCTTGCCGAGAAAATCTTCCCAGGACTTCGGTACGTTCGACTGTGTCGGACGCTTGAGATGCGACCAGTTCGGCTCAAACGGCTGGCGCACCAGCCGCATGTGTGCTTCCGTCGGCGTCCGGTTGCGTTTGCGATGGTTGCACGGGATGCACGACAACACAACATTCTTCCACGACGTCTCGCCGCCGCGTGAGAGCGGCATGACGTGGTCGATGTTGAGTTCCCTGGTGTTGAAGCGCCGGTGGCAGTACTGGCAGGTGTAATTGTCCCGCTCGAAGACGTTGCGGCGGGAAAACTTCACCTTCTTGTGCTGATACCCGGCGTAATCCTTGAGGATGATGATCTCCGGAACGACCAGCTGGAAGTTTGGGCATGCGATCACCCGCTCGGTCGAGACTACGGCCAGGCTGGCGGCGTCGCGCCATGTCTCGATCCACGACTCGAAGTCGTACATCGCGTAGTTCTCGTCAATGATCCGTGCCTTGCCCTGGTACACCTTGCATACAGCCGCCAGTGCAGTCACGATACTGACCGCCTGCCAGTGCTTGTTGAGCACCAGAACGCGTTGTGCCAATGCCGATGCCATTTCCTACCTTCCCCCTGCTTCCGTCCAGCCAGTTGCAGTATAAACAAAAAAACCCCTGGGACCGAAGTTCCAGGGGCTGTCCCAGTCGAATTGCCGCGTTGTCTGTTTACATGACACCACGCCGTGACACCTGGTTCGCCGCAGTTGGGCGATCGATGTTCCCGAAACATGATTCAGCTTGGGTTGGTTCGCAGCCATAGGTCTTTTCTCTTTCAAGTTTGCTTACCATAGCGACGATAGCCAGCCCTTTCAATTTGCACTGTGCGAATTTTCGTTAATCGCGTACGGACACGGGCATTGCAGCACATGCAGCCGTTCCCGATGGATGAACTCCGGAAACGCCGTGTTTCTTGTCCTTAAGATGGGAATTTCTGCAAAAAGTTTCAGATTTTCCATTGCAGCGGGCGGCTGACTTGTTAGATTCAACTGCCATGTCCAGTGATGATTTATTGAAAATCCGCAGCCTCAACCTCGACCGGCCCCTCGCTGTATTCGATCTCGAATCCACTGGTATAGCGGTCCAGCACGACCGCATCGTCTCCATCTGCGTCGCCAAGATCCTGCCGGACGGCGGCATGGAGGTCAAGAGCCGGCTGGTCAACCCGCAGATTCCGATACCCCCCGAAAGCACCGAGGTCCATGGCATCACCGACGACGATGTCGCGGACCAGCCGTCCTTCCGGCAGATTGCCCGCAGCCTCAGTGCCCTCTTCGACGGCTGCGACCTGGCCGGGTTCAATATCATCTACTTCGATATCCCGCTGCTGATGAGCGAATTCAACCGGGCCCAGTTGCCCTTTGATATGCGTGGCCGCCGCGTGCTCGACGCGTTCCAGGTCTTCCGCCGCCGCGAGGCGCGGACGCTCACCGCCGCGATGCGCTTCTATTGCAACGCCGAGCTCGAGGAAGCACACAACTGCGAAGCCGATGTGCTTGCCTCGATCAAGGTCCTCGAGGCCCAGCTCCACCACTATGATGATTTGCCGAAGTCGATCGTTGAACTGGATGCCGAGTTCAATCCGCACACCAAGAGTTTCGTCGACTGGGAAGGCAAGCTGCGCTGGGAAAACGACCGGGTCGTCATTGGCTTCGGCCAGAAGCGCGGTACCGCTTTGAGCCTCCTGGTGCAGGAGGACCCGTCGTATCTCAAGTGGATCCTCGGCGGTGACTTCAGCACCGAGGTGAAGACGATCGTCGCCAATGCGTTCAACGGCGAATACCCGGAGCCCCCCGGCGGCGCGAAGCCCGAACCCACGACCGCGCCGGAACAACTTCCCCCACCGCATCCGTAGGCACTGTCAGCGTCGCGGTCCCAGCCAGCTTGCATGTTGTCGGGCGCAACCCCCTGGCGCCGCCCCCACTTACTCCACCGGCAGCGACTCGATTCCCTGCGCTTCCATCAGGCGGTGCAGTGCCAGAAACGCCTGCAGGCTGTGCTGCACGTAGTCGATCCGTACGCTGTAGCTCTCCAGGTGTTTGCGGACTCCGCCGAGGCAGCGGTTCGGCAGCTGTGCGTACATCGCATTTTCCGGGCGGAATTGATTCTGCATCTGGAAATGCACGGCCCGCACAATGACCGGCAGCATCGCCTCGGCCTCTGCCTCGAGACCGTGATCGCGGAACAACGGGTAAGCCGCCAGCAACCCCTCCGAACGCGTCGCCGTCGGCGTTGACTGCGGCCGCTCGTTGAAACAGCCGTTGTAGTCGGGAAACTCCGAGTCGACCAGTTGATGATGGATAATCGTTTCGGTGATCCGCCGGGCGTGCTTGAGGTACAGCGGATTCGGGCGCTGCCGGTAGAGTTCGTTGATGCCGTACAACAGCCAATGGTCATGGATCAGCTCCAGCGTCTCCTTGCCGGCGTCGCGTTCGGTGATCAGAAACGACGCGCTGCCTTCGGCGACGTCGAGCCATTTGTCCTGCGGATCGATGCCGTAGATGCGCATCAACGCCAGAATCGCCTCGCCCGGATAATACTCCGACACGAACGGCAGCTCGTGACCGGTGCCCGGCCGGCGCTGATGGATGAAACTGCCGTTGGCCCGCTGTGAACCGCGGATGTATTTGCCAAGCCCGATCAGTTGCGGCTGGTAGCGATTGTTGCCGGTCACTTCGATGTGCTTGGCCAGGGCAACGGCCGCCAGCGCGACGCCGCCGAGCTTGATTTTGTCCTCGTAGGCGAGGGCGATCATGCCGCTGTCGTTGTCGCCGAACGCCTGCATCTGGTCGACGAGATAGTCGGTGGCCCGTTCGGCGGTGCCCAGCAGCCGTTCATCCCGGGTGGTGTCGTACAGGTCGAGCATCGACAGGATCGTGCCGGCGTGACGCACGATGTTGTACTCCCTGGCCCGGACGTGCTGCTGGCCGAGATACTTGTAGACGAAACGGCCGTCGCGCAGCACGTTGATCCGAAGGTAGCGGCCGGCGTTGCGCGCTGCGTCCATAATGTCGCTGCGTTTCAGTTCGCTCCACATGCGATGGCCGCGATAGAGGTCGAGCAGCTCGCCGTTGAAGGCGTAGCTGCGGGTTGTAAACTGGTGGATCCCGAACCGCCGATCCAGAAAGTCCAGGCCGCGACTCCGGCCACGTCCCCGCAAGACGTCCCGGATGGCGGTCGTCTGCAGCTTTTCGTCGTCGACCAGCGACAGGCTGTACGTCTCCTCGGGCAGAAACGCGATGCCGGTGCTGCCGGCGAAAGCCAGGCCGTGGAGGCTGGGTTCCCTGGCCAGTTCCACCTGGTCCTGACCCGCCTCCCGCGCCTCGACGCGGTCGACGATGTCCAGCTTCAGTATGACCGGTTTTTTCGGCCGGTGCGCCTCGAGCTGCGCCCAGGCGTCCAGCAGCGCTGCGCCGAGGCCTTTGCCGGCGCCGATCGCCGGCTGGGCCCGCTGCCGGCCGCCGGTAGCCGACAGGAACACCAGGCGCGGTGCCTTGTCCTCGGTCAATGCCGCCGGCAGCGCGCCGGGTGTTTGCTGCGTCTTGGCGGCGTCCAGCAGCGTCGCCATGGCGCTGCCGATCTCCTGGCGGCCGGGTAAAGGTGCCGGTGCGATCGTGTCGAACCAGATGCCGGTGCGCGCCAGCACGGTTTCGACGGGTGGGCCATCGTCTGGCTCGTCTTTCTGCCGGTCGACCTCGCGCAGTGCCCGGCGCACCAGCGACGGCACCTTCATGCCCTTCTCTTCATTCTCCTTGGCGACATACATGAAAACGGCGGCGAACACCGCCATCGTGCCGACCATCACCCCCACCGGCAACATGGCTTTCGGGGTCAGCAGCCGCGATGCGCGTTGCAGCCGCTGCTTGCGCTCATCCGACAGGTCCAGGGCGATGTCGATGTTGTAGTACACCACGGAAGCCATCAGAAACAGCGCCCCGGCCATCTCGAGAATTTCCTCGGCCACGACCTGTGTCGAATACCAGGCGTCGCCGTATCCTTTGAACAGCAGGCGCAGCCCTTCGAGAAAGAACGCCAGCAGCCAGCAGCCGAGACCGGTGAAAGCACCCGCCTTGGCACCGCGGCTGGCATTGAAACGGTTCGAGAAAAACAGCAGCATGTACGCCGCCATGAGCAGGACCGGGACGGCATAGAGCACCTGCCACTGGGTCAGGTAACGCCAGGCGCTGTCGACTTCCGCGGTCGCCTGGCGGACCTCCCTCCAGAACATGTTTTCGTGCAGGATCGTGATCTCGTCCAGCGACATCCCGAGCCCGGCCAAGCCAACACCGAGCCATAGCAGCGGCATTTTGAAAACCTGTGCCTGCGTCCGGTTGATGCGGCTCTCCCAGTAGCACGCGACAAAGGCCGCGCCACCGAAGATTAGGAACAGCATGCCGGAGAACCAGGTCGGGAGGTTGCGCTCCTTGTCCAGGTGGAACCAGTAGACGCCGCCACTCCGGAGATCGGCGAACAGACAGTGCAGCAGTCCCAGCACCAGCACTGCCGCGATCAGCACCCCGAGACCGATGCGCACGGCGCGGCGTACGCTGTCGCGAGCCGTTGGATTTACGAATGTTTCTTCGCGCATAGTGTCGCTTGGCCGCGGCGGGCCCATGGTTACGGGGCGATTGTAGAGATCTGCACGATGCCTTCCTGGACTTTCGGAAACCATCTCATGACTTGCGGACCGTGTCCGGGCAGTATCAGGAATGGTGTTGCCGCCTGGCGGTGGAGCCGGCGGATAGTCGCGAGGTTTTCCTGCGGATCGACGCAGACGCCGATCGGCTTGTGCCGGCGGTTGTTCTCATAGAGATAGGTGATGTCGCCGGCGACCACGACCGGGCCGTCGGCAGTTTCGATATTGATGTACTGGGTGCCCGGCGTGTGGGCGCCGCCGAGATGCAACTCGATACCCGGGAACGGCTCGAGATCGCCGTCCACCAGCTGCAGCCGCCCCTGCTCCTGCACCTCCAGGATCTGCGCCAGGTCAGCCCAACGCATGCCCTTGGTGTTTTGCTTCTGGGCGCTCAGCCGATCCTGCGCATGTTCGAGCTCCGACTTCTGCAGCCAAACTTTCGCATTCGTGAAATGCCGGACCGCGCCGACATGGTCCCAGTGCATGTGGGTGAGGATGACGTCTGACACCGACTCGGGCTCGATGCCGAACTGACGCAGGCGCTCGATCGGGCTGATGTAGTTGTCGATGCCCCAGCGTTTCGCGGTGTTCGCGTCGTCGAAGCCGGTGTCGATGAGGATCGTCCTGCCGCCGCCTTTGACAACCCAGAACATCCACTCGAAATAGTGCGCCTTCTCTCGCGAGCCGCCGGAGAATATCTTGTGGTCACCGTAAATCGATCGGCCGTAGCTGATCGCGTAGATCTCGTAGCGGCCTGGCGCGCCGGTCTCGATCTCCTGTCGGCTGATCCACGGTCCGGCGAAAATGGTGCCGGCGACGACGACGGCTATTGCATTGGCCGGCATCTGCAGTCCCGGCTGGTGCATCGATGCGAGCAGCAGCACGACCACCAGGTACACCACGATGCCGGCAGTGAACGTCGTGTTCAGGCCGTACGACGTTGAAATGTTCATCGACAGCGGCACTGCCAGCGCACTGGCCACCGAATTGAAAGCGAACAGCATGCCGGCCGACGACTCTTCGTAGCGATCCTTGCCCAGGCGCAGCACGAACGGAAAGGGCACGCCCATGCAGAACGCCAGCGGCGCCACGGCAACAATCACCAGCACCACTTTCGCCGCCAGCGGCAATGCCGCGGCCACCGGAAAAAGCCGTGGCAGAAACTGCTGCAAGATCAGCATGACGAAGACAGCGCCGAGCGCCATGTACGCCTGCCGCGGCTTCACCCGGCCGCTCCAAAGGCTTCCGAGCCCGGAGAAAATCAGCAGGGTGCCGAGGATGGTCGAGAAGGTGACGACCGGCGAACCGATGAAGATCTCGTAGCGTTCGATCAGCACCACCTCGATCAGGAAATAGCCCAGCCCGGTCAGCCCCACCGCCAGGACGAACGGCAGAAGTTTACGGAGCCCGCCACGGCGGCGCACCAGGAAGCCAACGAAAAACGGCAGCAGCAGCAGCGACATCAGCATGGCACGGATACAGGCCTTGCGGATATTCGGATGGCGCGGGTCGACGTCGAAATGGAACGGTCGGTTGTCCGTGGTCACTCGTAGATTGCGTGCCTGCAGCACCGCCGCGTCGACCTCGCCCTTCAGGAGCCGTGTGTAGTTGGTGTCGTAGTCGGCATAGGGCATGTGCAGGATGGTCGTCAACGACCGGATCGGCCCGAGCTTGCGGTTCTGTTCCCGTTCGATCTGCCGCACCCGGTCGACCTCGTCGAGCCAGCGCCGCAGATTGCTCACATCGGTCCCGGTCAGGGGCGTTTTCTTGACCACTACCTGGATGTAGTTGTTGACCGTCGTGCGCCATTGGAAAACGAAAAAGTGGTTCTCCGGATGCTCGATGCCGCGGTCGATCAGTGCCTGGCGGATCGTGACGATCATTTTCCATACCGGCGGTTCACGACGCGGCCGGTTGATCGGTTCCTCGATGTTGAGGATGCCGCGGTCGGGCATGTGGTCGAAGTAGGACTGGAACGCCTCGAGCGTAAACAGGTACTCCGGGCTCGGTGCGCTGCCTTCCGCGGCGCCGCGGGCGCCGTGAGCGTTCATCAGCGTCACGATGTCGAATTGCTCGTCGACCGCTTCCAGGTAGCTGCGACCGTCCATGGCATGAACTTCGATGTCCTTGTAGCTGTCGCCGTTGAATGGAATAAGCTCCTTCGACTGCAGTTCGACAATGCGCGGATTGATCTCGATGCCGACCACCCGGTCGCTGAGAAATCGCGACGTCTTGGCAACGCCGTCACCCGACAGGCCGAGGATCAGGATCGACGGGTTGTCCAGGTAGGTGTGCGGCATGCGCGGGTCGATCTGGAACTCCTCCGGCGGGGTTGGCCGCATGGTGTCGATCGTGCGGCCGTTGTTGTAGGCCTTTATCGTGTTCGAATTCGGGCTGCGCTTGACGATGTCATAGCGGCCGACAAAAGAGGAGCGCGAGTACATGATGTTCGCCTTGGGATGGCGCTGCTGCACCTTGTAGCGTACGACATTGAATATGTCGTTCTGCAGGTTCGAAACACCGGCCGACACGAAGCCCAGGCAGAGGGCCGCGGCCAGGGCGATGGTCAGGCCGCGCCCCCACGGCGACTGCAGATGGATGGCGTAGCAGATCACCAGTGCCGCCGTGAACGCCGACAGAAACAACAGGCTGCTTTCTTCACGAAAAGCCCCGAGCGCGAAACAAACCGCCAACGCCCCGATCGCCGCCCCCAGCAAATCGATGAAGTAGACGAGGTGCGACTTCGCCCGCGCCAGCGCCACCGTGATCACCGCACTGCCACAGGCGAACGGCACCATCATCAGCAACGAGGCGAGCAGCGGCGTCGGCATGAATTTCACTGCCGTGCCGAATGCCAGCATGATGCCGAACGGCAGGATCAGCGCCGCGGTTGTCATCGCCGATATGGCCGCGCGCCCGGCGCAGTAGGCGCCGACCAGGCCACCGACCGCGAGGCCGAGCAGGGCGATCGAAATGACGAATGTCGCAGTCAGGTAGTCGGCGAAAATCATCATCATCTGGAACAGAATGATTTGCAGATAAATAATCGAAAACGTCGTGCCGCCCACGCCTATCAGCAACCACACGCTGCGGCGGCCGGACGGGAATGCGGAACTTGGCGCCGCCGCCTGGGATGGCACCGCCGCCGGCGGCCGCAGCGCCACGGCGCCGATCACCGCCAGCAGCATCGTCGTGCCGGCCAGCTGGCCGAGGCCGCGCAAAATGACCAGGAGCTCCCGGTTGCCCGCCAGCCCGCCGCGGATCAATGCGGAAATGGCAATCGCCGCCAGCCACGCGACTATCCAGCCGATCATGCAACGCCGCTGTGGGGCGGCTGGATCTTTGAGGCGGGTCCACAGAAAAGCGGCCATCACCACCATCACGATCAGTCCCAGGCCGACTTGCGTCAGCAGTGAGTAGGCGTCCGGATCGTTATAGTCGAGGAGCTCCAGGCGGTTGTGGATCTGGCTGATCTCGACAAACGACCAAAGCAACGCCAAACCACCAATCCCGAACCACATCCATGGGCGCTGTCGCCGGTCATTTTGGCAGTGCGATTCCCGAAAAAACGCGACCAGGGCCAGGATCGCCACGGCCGTCAGCTTCGCCGCCGTGTACCACGACGCCAGCGTCAAGCGGTTGCCCAGGTTGAAATACGACTCGCGCCCCTGGCCCCATTCATACTGTGGCCACAGCAGATGAGCCACCACCAGCAGGCAGTCGATGACGACAAGGCTACAACAGATTCGACGGAACACGTGCAGTCTCCCCTTTTCCCAAATGGGAAGCTGTAACTTAGCTTGTAATAAAGGGTTGGCAATGCCCGGAGCCGGTCGCAGGCGATCACAGCGCCGGGGCGATAGGTAGAGATTCGCAGGATTCGGGCACAGTTGCTGTCAGGCGCCCCGCCCGGGGGCCTGGAGCAGCGAGGGATAACGGCCGGAAAAAAAAGCGGGAGCGGCCTGGGGAGGGGCCGCTCCCGGGGAGGTATGACAGCGAAATCGCTGCCATAGGGGAACCGCGTGATTGCGTAATTGTGTCTACTCCACCTTAGGATGCAATAATCGCTCCGAAGGTTTCAAATGTTCCTCAAAAGTTCCTTGTACAGCACCAGAAATGGAAGCGTAACTGTTTGTAATATAACAAGTTAAATCATATCTGGCGATTTTCGCGCCCGGCGCCGGGAGGAAGAGCTCGCCGCCGCCAGGCGCGGTGCCAAAAATGAAGACAATGGCGGACAGAATAAACTTGTTGTGACACCGCGTTTCCACGGGTGTGAGGGGGTCTGGCATGATGGGTGCCGACCCCCGAATTATTAGCGGGGCCGGGAAAAATTGCCGTGTGGCCGACCGCAGTTGCCGCGATCTTTTCGCCCGGAATGCTTGTCAAGGGGACGTTGCGGCGGTATATTTACTGTTTGCCGCGCCAAAGGCGGCATATTCGTGTCGTGAATGAATGCGTCGAACGCTCCTGGTGGATGCAGTGAAAACCCTACTCATCACCGGCTTGGTTGCGCCTTGGATACTGCTGAGCGGTTGTCAGTCGCTTTCGAAACGTCGTGAATCCAGCAACGTCGTCAGTCTCCATTACTGTGCCATGAAGCCGTCGCTCGACATCAAACACAAGATTTACTACGGTGGCGACCGGCAGGCGTACATTCGCAAGTCCCACGTGCTGGCATCCGTCAATATCCCACGCATCGACACGTACGCGGTTGACGGTGGTTCGGGGCTGCGGCTCTACCTCGACAACCACGGTCGTTTCGTGTGGACCCAGATTTCCGGCGGCGGCAAAGGCCGGCTGCTGGCGCT
Source organism: Lentisphaeria bacterium (assembly GCA_030754995.1). GTDB lineage: Bacteria > Verrucomicrobiota > Lentisphaeria > JABSQK01 > CAJWLW01 > CAJWLW01. The sequence continues at coordinate 25,224 of JASLZG010000006.1, read as the reverse complement.
GATGGTGGACGGCGAGCTGATGGCTTTCCTGCGCATTGAGGCTTACAACGACCGCGGCATCATCGACATCATCGGCCCGTTCAACACGGACAAGGCCGAAACGATTGCCCGGCATGCCGAACGCAACTATGAATCATTTAACTGAACCCGCACACAACCCGAAACCAACCCGATACTGAAGGCTGTATGGAAGTCAACAACCAGTTGCTCGATACCATCGAGGAAACACTCGTCGCCGTCTCTGAAAAGGATCAGGGCGCTATTGCCGAACTGCAGGGCATCTTGTCCGGTTGCGCCAATGGCGACATGCCCGCCAACCTCAAGTCGCTGCTCAGCGAAAATCTCGAACTGCTGATCCCCGACGCAAACAGCACGACTGCCGGGACGCCCTTCGCCGGCCTGGTCGAGACCCTCGCGGACTGTGGCATCGACGGTATGCCCCTGCGCGATGCGCTCGCGGCGCTTGGCCGCGAGGTTTTCTCGGAGTATCCCGATCCGGCCGGCCTGATCCGCGCTATCGCCGTCCTCGACGAAAGCACCGATATCATGACTGTCCGGATGCGCTGGGCTGCCTTCGGCAATCTCAAGGAAGGTGTGTACGTCTGGCATGGTGCCTTTGGGCTCGGGCAGGTCGTCGAGATCGATGCGTTCAGCGATCTGGTCTACATCCAGTTCGACCGGAAACAGAACTTCACGCTGGAGCAGCTGCTCAGCACCGTCTCTATCGCCCGGCCCGACACCCTCGCCGGCCAGCTCGCAGCGGACCGGAATGTCAACTTCAAGCCGTCCCGTGACGCCGATGAGTTCGATGCCGAGATCGCCAACTCCTTCGTGCCGGCCCTCAAGGGCGCTGGCGCTACGGTCGAGCAGTTGCTGGTTCCCGGGCACATGAGCAAGAAAGACTACGACGACTGGCGCCGGGGCTCCCGCGGCAACCGCACGACCACGCAGAAAAAGCGCACTTGGAACGAGGCCCGCAGCCTGCAGGAGCTCAAGGGCTGTCTCGAAGATGTCAAGAAGATCAAGCCGGACGAGGAAGAGACCACCCACCTCGCCAAGTTGTTCAACTTCGCGGCCACCCGCAACACCCTTGTCGCGGAGTTCGCAAACAACCTGGCGACCGTGTGGTCGTTGTCGGATGATGTTGCCTGGCTCGAGGAGATGATCCGCGCCTTGCCCGAGGACACACTCATCTGGAGCAGCGTCGGCGAGTTCTCGCCGGTGACCCAGAAGCTGCCCGCCAAGCTGATGCCGTTTTGGCTGCAAGCCACATACGTGGCCCGTGGCATCGAATGGGTGATCGAGGCGACGATGGCCATGCCGTTGCGCTTCTACGATCCGCTCGACGTCGTTTTGCAGGACCGCGACCACGACGCGGAGACGCTGTACCGCAGCGCTCATGAGCATGTGAAGCGCTCAGACCCCCTGCCCGACACGCTGGTCTGGCTGTGGAAGAGGCACCGCGACAAGTGCATGGAAAGTTTCCGCACGCCGCGGCCGATTTTCCGCTCGCTGGCGATGCCGGCCAAAGGCGAATACCTCAAGGCCAAGAAGGAACTGCATAAGCTGTTGATGAACGACGCCGAATTTCAGACGGCGCTGATGGACGGCGGCAGTCGCGACGGCACCGGTCGCCTGGTGCAGATGGTCAAGCATGCGCACCTGCTGAACAAGGGCGAGAAACAGAGCCTGCTCGTCAAGATCGTGCGGCAGTTTCCCGATTCCAAGGACCTCGTCGAGGATCGCAAGCCGGTCGAAGCCGCGGTACAGAAGAAGCTGACATCCTACCGCATGATGGAGCAGTATCGGCAGGAGCTGGAGGAGATCATCAACAAGCAGATCCCGGCGAACAGCGCCGCCATCGCCCACGCCCGCGAGTATGGCGACCTGCGTGAGAATGCCGAGTTCAAGGCGGCCAAGGAGAACCAGCGGCTGTTGCTCAAACGCCGCGGCTACCTGGAAAGTGAACTCAACGAAGTGCTGCCGACCGATTTCTCCGACGTCGAGGTCGACGATATCGTCGTGCCCGGTACCAGCGTCGTTCTGGATGTCGACGGTTCGCCGCTCACTTACCACATCCTCGGGCTTTGGGACAGCGAGCCGGAAACCGGAATCATCTCCTACGACACCGATATAGCCAAGGTGCTGATCTCACGGAAATGCGGCGACGAAGTCGAGTTGCCGCAGGGCCAGACCGCCGTGATCAGCGAAGTAACCGAGCTTCCGGCACACGTCAAGGACTGGGTTCAGATCGAATCGGGCGCGACTGCAAAAGTCGCCAAGTAACGTGACCGAATGTCCCATCCCGATGCGCCACGTGGGACCGATCAGAATTACCGGGCCGGTGGTCGATGGCGAGGTGATGGTGCCGCTGGCGACCTACGAGGCGCCTCTGTGGCCGTCCACTGACCGCGGCGCCCGCGTCACCACCCGCGCCGGCGGCATCCGCACGGTCATCGTCGACGAACGCATGTCACGGTCGATCCTGCTCGAAGCGGCGTCGGCGGAGTCCGCGCTCGCCTTTACCAGCGCATTGGCGGCACGCCGTGACGAGCTCGCCGAGGTCGTCGAAGGCACCAGCCGCTTCGGGCGCCTGCGCGATTACCATGTGCAGCTTACCGCGAACCTCATCTATCTGCGCCTCGAGCTGACGACCGGCGATGCTGCCGGCCACAACATGGTGACCCTGGCGGCCGACCACGTCATGTCCTGGATCCTCGAACAGTGGCCCGAACTCGAGTACGTCTCGGTCTCCGGCAATTTCTGTACCGACAAGAAAGTCTCGGCCGTCAACGGCATCCTCGGCCGCGGCCGGCATGTCATTTGTGAGACGGTCATTGCGCCGGAGCTGTGCCGCAAATTTCTGAAGACGTCGCCGGCGGCGATTGCCGATCTGAACGTCAAGAAGAACCTGATCGGCACCTCGTTGGCGGGCGGCGTGCGCACCGCCAATGCGCACTTCGCCAACGTCCTCCTGGCAGTTTACCTGGCCACCGGCCAGGATGCCGCCAACATCGTCGAAGGTTCCCAGGGCATGGTGCACGCCGAGTGCCGGGACGACGACCTGTATTTCGCCGTCACCCTGCCGCACGTCATCGTTGGCACCGTCGGTGCCGGCAAGGAGTCGGGGTGCGTGCAGGAAAACCTGCGCCGGCTCGGCTGCCTTGAACCTCGCGAGCCTGGAGACAATGCCCGGCGCCTGGCGGCGATCACTGCCGCGGCCGTCCTCTGCGGCGAGTTGTCGCTGATGGCGGCACTGACCAACCCCGGCGAACTGATGCGCGCCCACGTCGAGTTCGAACGCCAATGAGTGACAGCACAAACCAGCGTAAGTTCGAACACCTCGAGATCATCACCGGTGACCAGCAGGCCGACCGGCGCAAGTACTATTTCGACGACATCCACCTGACCCATCGTGCCTTGCCGGAGACCGACCTGGCAGACGTCGACCCGGCCGTTGACTTTCTCGGCAAGCGCCTGTCGCTTCCCCTGGTCATTTCGTCGATGACCGGTGGCGACCACGAACTCCTCTGCACGATCAACCGCAACCTGGCGACGGCGGCGCAGCGCACCGGCGTTGCCATGGCCGTGGGGTCACAGCGTGTCATGTTCACCACCCCGTCGGCCCGCCAAAGTTTTGAATTGCGTCAATATGCGCCGGACACCTTGCTGTGTGCCAATCTCGGTGCGATCCAGCTCAACTGCGGCTTTGGCGTCGACGAATGCCGCGAAGCAATTGCCGTGCTCGATGCCGATGCGCTGTACCTGCATCTGAACCCGCTGCAGGAAGTGGTGCAGCCGGAAGGCAACACCAACTTCGCGGGCCTCGCCGCCCGCATCGGTGAGGTTGCCGCGAAAGTCGACCGCCCGGTCATCCTGAAGGAAGTCGGCGCCGGCATTTCCCCGGCCGATGTCGATCGCGTCATCGGTCGCGGCATCCGCTACATCGACGTCGCCGGCGCCGGCGGCACGAGCTGGAGCCGCATCGAGAATCAACGCGGCGACAGCGATGACTGGGGCTTGACCTTCCAGGACTGGGGCATCCCGACGCCGACCGCACTGCGCCTGCTGCAGCCCAGGCGCCACCAGCTGCAGCTGATCGCTTCCGGCGGCGTGCGCAACGGTGTGGACATGGTGAAGGCGGTCGTGCTCGGTGCCACGCTCTGCGGCATGGCCTCACCCTTCCTGCAACCGGCGATGCGTTCTGCCGATGACGTCGTTGCCGTCATCGAGCGGCTGCGCCGCGAGTTTGTCACCGCGATGTTTCTCCTGGGCGCGGCAACTTTTGACGACCTCTTCGACAACGATCGATTGCTGAGCGCATGACGTTCGTTCATTACCTGATCATGTTCACTTTCGGCGTCGTTCTGATTATCGGCGTCGGTTTCCTGCTTTTCCGTCGTGTCTCGGTGCCGCAGTGGGCCTCCTTTTTTACTTCGGAAGAGTACCACCAGTTCACGCAGCAGATCAAGTCCTGGTTCGAGACCCGTGGCTTGTACGCCACCATCGACGAGGGGATTGTCACCGCCGGGACCAAGCCTGCCGATGACCGCAAGCTGGACCTGGCAGGCCTGGCACAGGCCTGTGAGGCGGCGACCCCGTCGTCGTGGCCGGAGATCATCGACGACCATTTCAGTTTTCAACTCGAGGCGCTCGAGAACACCGAGGCGCTGCAGGCCGATATCCGCCACTTCGACAGAGTTCGTCACCTGCTTGCAGTGCGATTGATGCCGCGCCGTTTCATTGATGCTCCCGACGCCGCCGCGGCGACACTTGTCCTGCGCGAGGATCTCGAGGATGTTTTCACCGTGCTCGTGTTCGACCTGCCGACCCGGGTGCAGACCGTGCTGCGGTCGGAAGCCCGGTTGTGGGAGATTGACGATGAAGAACTGTTCCGTCTTGGCCGCGACAATGTGCGGGACAACTGCCGGCCCGACGCCGGCCAGGAGACGCTGCCCAACGGTGTTGTCATCACCGCGTTGACCGGCAGCACCATGTTTGTCTCGACCCATGCGCTGCTGATCCAGGATCACCCGGAGCGAATCGGGCCGGGCGGTGCGCTGGTCGGTGTTCCGGACCGCGGCAGCCTGCTGCTTTCGCCGATCGCCAGCCGCCGGGCGACGGCCGCCGCCGAGGCCATGATCCCGATGATCTACGGCATGCATCGCGACGGTCCGGGGCCGGTCAGTGCGCACCTTTACTGGTACCGGGATGGGGGCTTTACGACGCTGCCGTACTCGGGCGATGCCCAATCGTTCAGCTTCAATCCACCCGTCGAATTCACCACGATGCTCGAGCAACTCGACGGCTGAGCCGCCGCCGCGCTGTTTGCCGCGTGGGCATCCCCGGTGTGGCGGCCCGGCCGGCCGTGGTGCGGCAGCAGCAGCAGGCTCACTCGAACTTCAGTATGCTCCAGAGCCCGGGCTTGAGGAAGTCGCCCCGGAAATATTCCGACCAGATGGTATAGCGCACGGCGCCGCTGGCGGCCGATTGCTGCCGGGCCAGTGTGAAGCCCCAGGTGTCTCCCGGCTTCGGCTTGGCACCGCCCAGGGCCGACAACGGGATCGCCAGTTCCGAGATGAAGGCGTTGTGTTGTACTTCCGTCGTCACCTCCCAGGCCGGTGACCAGTCGACCGCGACGCGCGGTGCGCTGTAGGCGAAATCCCACTTGCTGCCCTTGAAATTCCAGCAACACTGGAAAAAACTGTTGCGGTCGTGGTTGGTGTCCAGCATCAGTTCGAGATGGTCGTGGTCCTTGAATATTTCCATCGAGTCCTGCGCCAGCCGTGACAGCGGCAGCTCATCGGCACCGGACTGCAGGGCCACGGTCCCGAAGTACAGGTTGGCGTCATCCCAGGCGGCGACGAAATAGGTGTCGTCGATAGCGACGCGGTCCGTGTAGCAATAAACCATGCCGTGTCCGGGCACGGCATGGCCGTACTCCGCGCCGCTGATGTTGCCGTCGACCCCGACAGGTTTTTCGACGCGCCGGGCGACGAGGATCTTTACTGGTCCCGGCTGTGCGGCGATCTGAATTTCGTGCGCCGTCGTTTTCCACACGCCGGCCGCCGCCATTTCTCTGGCGAACGCGATTTGATTCATTTGCAGGGCCAGATCGAAGGCGTGCCGCTCGTCCAGGTTGTGGACTTCGGTGTCGACCCCGCCGGCGATCAGCAAGTGGCCCATCTCGATGCGTCCGTACACCGCCGCTCGGTGGAACGGTGTGTCGCCGTTCCAGTCGAGGGCGTTGATTCCGGCGCCGCCATCAAGCAATTGTTTCGCCACCGGCACATTGCCGGTGGCGGCGGCGGCGTGCAGCGGGGTGCGGCCGTAGTGGTTGGTCGCGTTGACATCGGCGCCGTTTTTCAGCAGCAGCGCCGTGGCGTGGTCATGGCCGTTCTGGATTGCCAGCAGCAGGGGCGTGGCACCGGCGGCGTTGCCGGTGTGCCTGGCCTTGTGCCGGAGGAGCGCCTGGACCAGCCTGGTGTTGCCGGCTCGTGCGGCCCAGTGCAGGGGGGTGTTGCCGCGGCGGTCGGCGACGTCGATCTCACGGTACTCGGCAACGAGCTTGTTGATGACTGCCGTCGGCCGGTCGGCCTTGACGGCGGCTGTGAGCGGTGGGTCGAGGTCAAAGTTGTTTTCGTGATACAGTGCAAGAACCTCCCGCGGCTGCAGCGCCCGGTCGTATACCCGGAAGTCGTCGAGGGTGCCGTCGAACCCGTGTTTGGGATTGTCCGGGTCGAAACCGAGCTGCAGCGGTGCCTCGGGGTTGAACTGCAACGGCAGCCTGGACGAGCTCTGCAATGCGCCGTCGACGTACAGAGCCTGAATCGCGCCGTTGTAGGTGATTGCGACGTGGTGCCATTCCTGCTCGACAACCGGCAAAGCCGCGGTCTGGTCGAGATGCGGCGGGTGGGCGCGCCAGGTAATCCGGTCACGGTATAGAGCGAGTGCAAAATTGCGGCGTGGCAGGTGCTGTGCCAGGATATAATTGCTGTAGGTATCCGTCTGTTGCCCGTCGAGATTCACCCAGATCGAAAAACTCATCGCGTCGCCTCCCAGGTCCGGCGGCGCCAGAATCATCACACGGCTGTTTTTCAGCAGCCGCAGCGCCCTCATGCGCCTGCCGAAGCGGTTGATGGCGTACTCGACCTGTTGCGCATCGGCCGCCGCGGTGCCGCGGTGCTGGTCAACGACGTTGCCGTCCAACGGGTACCAGGCGACCAGGCCCGACTCGGGCACCGCCAGTCTCGTCGGGTCGATGGGATGTCGCTGCTCCAGCTGCCCCGGACGCGGCGGCGCAATGTAAATCTCGGCGGTGTAGTCCCGAGTCGAGTAGAGGGCGTCATCATGGAAGTCGAGTATCAGGGTGTGGCCGTTGACCGGCCCCGGCCATTGCGCCACGCGTGAGATGCCGGGATTGCGCGGAAAAACGACCCGCAGCCGGGATGAGCTCAGCGGGATCGCTTCCGCCAATCCGTTGAACGGAAAGGAAACCGCTGAACCGATGTTCTGCGGGCCGGTGGCATCGGCGAAGACCGGCAGCCAGGCAGTTTCGTTGATCATCGTCGGCCGGGTGTCGCGTGGGTCACGGCCGGGTGCGCGGCTGTTGCAATGGTTGACCCAGTGCATTGATTTGCCACCCAGATGCAGGGCGCTGCGTTCGTCGATGCGCGCCTCAATTCGATAGTGCGGTTGTTCGGGAAGGACGCTGCCGATACCGCGTACGCGGGTCACCAGCAGCCCATCCGCCTGGTCGCCACGGCCAATAGTGAACTGGCAGACGAACTGTGCTTGCGCGGCGACGAATCGATCGGCTCCGACGGCCGTCAGCTGATGTGTTGTCGCGGCGGCAGCGCGGTGCAGCAGCAGTTTGTTGTTGTGAGCAACAACCTCGAACACCGCACCATCGTCGAGCAGGTACCGGCCGGTGTACCGCTGCGCCGGCCCGGTGGCGTGTTTGATGACGGGCGCTGTCGTCGCGGTGGCCGCGGCGAGGCGCTTGCCCCACCTTTCGATTGCCTCGAGGCGCGCCGGGTGATCGGGCCGGGGTACTGCCGGCGGCGGTTCGTTGACCAGTCCGGGCGGTTTGCCGTAGCCGTCTTCATGATAGAGCGCCTGGATCCCCGCCGGCGTCAGGAGGCGGTTGTACAGCCGCAGATCGTCGACCGCGCCGTTGAAGTAAAGGCTGCGTTCCTGGTCACCATTGCGCCCGACATAGAGTGGCATGTCGGGGTTGAACGTGTAGTCGCCGCGGGTTGAATCCTGCAGGACACCGTCGACATACAGTTCATGCACCACGCCATCGGTCTGCGCCACCAGGTGATACCAGCGGTTCACCTCGGCAGGCTCAGTGGCCGACAACCGGCGCTCGCTCCGTTGAAAGCGATTCCACGAGAAAAAACGCCGGTGACCGGCGAGCTGGAAGTGGCGGGCCCGGGCGCCGTCGTGCTGTGAGAGAATGCAGCTGGACCAAGGGTACCACTCTGTCAGCTCCGGAAAGGCCCGGCAGTTGACCCAGATCGAAATGGCGAGGTTCCCGTTGGTCAAAGGATCCGGCGCCGGAATCTTTACACTGCCGTAACTCTCGAAGCGTATTGCCTTGGCCGGTGCCCCGAACCGGTCGGCAGCGGCAGTTATCCGTTCGGCGATCCCATGATTGGCGTTGCCGCTGCTGTCGCTGGCGTCGCCGGCGAAGCGGTACTCGCCGACCAGGCCGTTTTTCGAAATCATCGTTGGCGCCTTGGCAGGCGGCGGTTGCGGGCGCGCGCGGTAATGAATGTGGACAACGTATTTGTCCAGGTGCCAGGCGTTGTCGACGAAATCGATCACTATGGCGTCGTCCACGAGCGTCGCCGGTTGCCGCACCACATGCACGCGGTCGCGGGCCCGGATGACAGTGCAGTGCACATCTGCCGGGCTGGCGGGAACGCCGGGCGCCACCCCGTTGAACACATCGGACCGAACGCCGTAATCGTCCGCGCGTCCGGCGAAGTTGAACCATTTCGGCGTCCACTCGGCGCCGTTGATTGTGGTCGGAAACTGGTGCTCGGGATCACGTCCCGGCGGGACGCCGCGGGAATTGAACCACTGCGCTGTCGTGCCGCGCAACACGAGGCGGCTGTCGCCGGCGATCGAAGTCTCGATGCGGATGGTCGTGAACCCCGTGGGATCGACACGGCGGGCGTACCGCGGCGCCTCGGACACGAGGATATCGGCCGCCTTGCCGTCGGTGTCCGGATAGAAGATGTACCACAGCCCGCCGGCCGAGCGCTTGTAGTTTCCCGGTGCCGCCTCGGTCAGCCAGGTGATCGGGCTGTCGGCACCGTGACCGACGCCGAGGGCGCCTTCGCGGACGACCAGGCGCACGAGCCGGCCGTCACCCAGGCCGTAGCGCCCGGCGTACGGTGAAGGGTCCGTTCGGGACAGGGCGACTTGTTTGATGGCCGGATAGTCCGCCGCCGTCGACAGCAGGAACAGAAGGCGCTGGGCCTTGAGTTTTTCAACTGAACCGGCCTGTCCTGGCAGGTCGAGCCGTTTCTCGGCCGCGGCGAACTGGCCGAGGACCCCGAGCTGTGCGGCGCGGACCTGTTGCGCTTCGCGGGGAGGCAGCTGCGCCACAGCCGCTGCCGCGATGCAAAAGGCGGAGATGAACGGGGCGATTGAACGCATAACCAGGCGATGCGTGTATGGGTGGCGGGTAGCGGCGCGACGAACGACTGCTGCCGTGCAGCCTGCAAGATGTCGACGCCGCAGAGTTTCATGAAGGTGCTGCTGCGACCGGCTCCTAAACTTCTTCCAGCATGACGTCGTCGAACCAGGCCTGGCCGCCGCCGTCGAGCTCGAAGTGCAGCCAGGCGGCGTTGGACACGGCCGTGAACTCGCACTCGACGCGGGCAAAATCGGCGTCGCCGGTGACCGGGCCGATGACATGGGTCTGCTTGTGGCCGGTCGGGCATAAGCCGATTTCGTTCAAGCGGATTTGGGCGCCGGTGCCATCGCAACCTTGACATTTCAGCCAGCCGCTGAGGCGATACTGCCGGCCGGAATCCAGGTGGATGGTCGGTCCGGTGGCCATCTCCGTGGCGACGGTCTGGCCGGCGCCGCGGCCGCGCAGCCGTATCGAACGGTTGCCGCTGTGGCCGCAGTTGTCGTCCCAGTAAATCTCGTGTTGCGGATTGTGCGATGCCCAGATACCATGCCCGACGACGCCTTCCTCGAGCGGAATCGGCTGCTCGAAATCGCTGAGGCGCCCCTGGTAGAATCCCGGCATTTCCGGATGGTAACAGACATTGCCGTGCAAATCAATCGCTCGCCGGCCGGGTTCCGTGAACACCGCGTCGGTGCGGTCGCGGTCGATGCCGTAGTCAACAAGCTCGGAACGCTGCTCAATTACTGCCGCTACCGTTGGCTTGACGCTGAAGAATCGGCAGTGGACCCTGTACACATGAGAGTCGGCGCCGGTATCGGGGGCCGGCAGGCAGCACAGCTTTTCGTCGTACAGATTACAGTCGGTGGTGCCGAAGGTCTTGGGCTTGGACGAGAGCACCATGACCAGCGGATTGGTCTTGGTGTCGGTGAAGTAGCCGATGAAGCCGCCGTCCGTAACCCGGCGCTTGCCTTGCTCGTCGTTCATTCCGGGGGTCATGTGGCTGACCGGGTTCTGTGGCCAGCGGATGATGCGGCCGTCCGGATTCTGCCAGATCGTATGCTGGTAGCGCTTGGTCCGCGGCCGGTCATCGTGCAGGCCGCCGGCATAGAGATTGCAGTACCCGGCGCCATAGGGTTCCGGTGCCGTGAGATAGGCCCGTACATCAGCGAAGTAGCTGTCAGCGACCGGGTCGTAGCCGATCGTCACCTCGTGGCTGCCGGAGATGCGCTCGTCGTCCGGCCATTCGTGGTCGATGCAGAGGAACAGTTCCATGCCGATTGTGTCACCGAGCACCGTTGTGCTGTGCGGTCGTCTGGCTTCGGGATTGTCCTTGAGCACACCGATTGGTGACGGCCGGTCGGTTCCCGGCTCGATACGTCCGCCTTTCGGCGTGTCGAGCCACCATTGCATGACGATTCGGCCGCCGATGTAGGTCGGTGCGTGATACGGTTCCGGGATTTCTGATCGTTGAGCGGCGGCGTCCCCGGGGTGTGGCGCGATCAACTCGAGCGTCGTGTGCAGGCGATCGATGATACCGATATGGGCCTCACCGTCGAGAATCCAGACAAAGCGTTCATCGACTTCCTTAAAGGCCAGATGCAGTTCGCGTTGCGCCCGTAACTGGAGACCCGCGGGTGTCACCATCTGGTTGAGGAGGGCCGTCAACTGATGATCGGTGGTCAGATCGGTGATGACATCCATATTAAAGTTCTACGATTTACGGTGAATCAGGAAGCTACGTCCGAAACAGCCATATATATGGCATATTGTAACCGATAGCCGGTGAATTCGCAATAGGCTCACCCCGCATATTCCCGCTCTTTTCATGCAACTCCCCGTGGCCGATGGCCGCCAGTACACTGATCTGCCTGCCGACTGTCGGCTGTTCTTTTTCGCGCAGTGCACGTTCATCGAGGGCCTTTCGATGACCGGGCTGGAGGGGTGAAGGCGGCGGGGCGATTCGCTCCGGTTGCCGGGCGCCCGGCCCGTGACCGGGAGGAATGCACCACGCCGGCTTGGCAAGGGAGGCTGATCCAGGGTCGAAACCCGTGATCAGTCGCTCAGTTCCAACACTACTACCTCGTATTCCGCAAGTTCGCGGATCACGAATGCGCCGTCTTCCACCTGGTACGTTTCCTCGGCAACCAGGGAATACGCTTTCTTTGTCCGAATCCCGTCGGGCAGATGCAGCGAAACCCTGATGTCGTGAATCGGGATGATGTCGCCGACCGGCCGGAAGACGCCGGCATGGAAGGTCTGGTCGTACGAATGGTTGAGCAGGTGGATGACCGTCCGGTTGGTCCCGGCCTGTTCGTAGAAGGTTGCCTCGACGGTGGTCGGCGCGTTGATCCTGATGATCGGCGGGCCGGCTGCAAGGGCGATGCAGTTGAGCAGCAGCCGCTTGTAAACGGAGTATCCGGTGCGATGGAACAAGCGGTCGACCTGGCCGGCAAAATACACCGACTTGCCGTCGCCGAAATCGTTGACCACGGCGGCCGGGTACCCGGTGTCGAGTCCGGGCATCGCCGGTGTCCGGCCTCGCGGCAGACCGTTGTCCACCGGCGCGACGCTGTCGTGGATCGTCGCAACGACGTTGCCGCCCCGTGGCCTTACTTTCATTTGCTCGCGCACGCCCGGCGTCACACCGTCCTCGATCTCTCCGTGCATGACGGGGGTGTCGATGCCGAAGCCGTCACTGAGCGGGTGCTCCGACGGGAAGCCGATGTAGGTCCAGGCCTCGTCCATGACGTCCTGAAGCTCACAGCCGAAGACGTCGCCCAGCGCGAAGCTGTGGCGCGACAGCCCGCTGCCATCGTACTGCGAGGTTCGGTGCCCGGCGATCAAGCCGCCGCCACTGTTGACATATGTGCGGATGGCCTCGACTTGGTCGTCCTCGAGAAACGGCGAATTCCCCAGCACCAGCACCTGGTACTGCGCCAGGCATTCTGCCGTGAGCTCCTCGTCGAGAATGAGATCGACCGGCACATGGGCGTGGCTGAGGACATCGTACCAGCCTTTGGCAGCATCGACATGCCGGCAGGCTTCGTCTCCAAGTATCGCCGTGGCCCGGGCGGACAGCAGCAGTGCGACGTGTTTCAGACTGCTGCGGTCGATGAGATATTCCTCCTGCGCCTTGATCTCCCCGAACACGGTTCCCAATGCTGCCAGCCCGCGCCGGTCGTGCAGCAACTCCCAATCCCGGGCGACGGCTGACGGGGACGCATCCGAGATCACGATCTCGCGAAATTCCTGGCGCATGTGTGCCGGCGGCTTGGGCAGGCCAACGTACCGCAACTGGCCATACGGCGAGCTGACCACGGTCGGGCGCTTGTCGACTCGGGCGCGGGCCGTGACCTTGCGGATTTCGAAACCACTGTCCCGGACCGTGATGCCGCCGACGGTATCGGACTCGGTGAAAATGACATCAAGGGCCCGCGACGAAAAGGCCGGGGCACCAAAGAAGACGCGGTCATGTTTGCTGCACACCTCGCGGGCCCGCTGCAGGAAGCTCTCGGCATCGGCGTGGGCCCAGAAGGTGAGGGTGGCCTGTTCGGTCTCCACGAGCTCCACCGGTGCGCCGATGTCGATATTGCACTCCGCGGCGATCTTGTCACGGCAGAACCGGCAGTAACACAGGTGCGGCACGAAGTTGTCGAAGACGATGCCGTCGATTGCATACGTGTCGCAGAGATGCTTGAGCGTGTCGATGACGATGTCGCCATACGGGCTGTTGTGGCAGGCGTCCCCGCGGTCACTGGCATTGTCGGCCGTGCACTTGGTCCAGTCCGGGTGCTTTTCGCAGATGCCGGTGTTCCGCGAAGGCCCCCATCTGCCGGTGGTGCGGATGCCCAGCTTGTGCGCCTCGTCGATGATCTCGGCCAGCCGGTTGAAACCCGCCATCCGCGGGTTGACCGGCAGTTGTGGTGTTTTGAAATACGCCTGGCCCCAGCTGTTGGCGATCGCCACGCTCAAGACGTTTGCGTTGATCTCGCAGCATATCTCCAGGATATCCTCGGCGGTCCACTGATCGAGTGTCTGGCCGCACGGATCTTCAAGCGCCAGGTCGAACACGCGCAGCGGTTTCTCGTACCATTTACTCATATATATAACTCCCATTTTTTGGGGCGATGGTGAAGGATAGATGCGTCACCGTCAAAGATCAAGTCTTTCCGGCAGCATGACGCTCACCGTCCGGTCGCATGCAGCGTGGCCCACGGCAGCAACACCGATGGCCGGCGCCATCGCCCCCGGCCCGGTCGTCGACACCGGTCGCGCCGCTGCGGTTCGCCCGTTGTATTCGACTATTGCGGATTGTCGCCTTATCTTAATGGCTGTTTCGTTACCAAACGACACCTTGTGGTGCCTGCCGTATTCCGAGGAGCTCCAGCTTGTCCGACACACACAGCCTGAAAGGCGTCGTGGTCCCCGTGATCACTCCCCTGGACGACGACGAAACGGTCGATGAAACGGCCTTTCACGACCAGATCGATCGCCTGATCGACGCCGGTGTGGGCGGCCTCTTTGTCGGCGGTTCCGCCGGCGAAGGACCGTTGCACACCGAAACGGAATGGCGGCGCATGATCGAGATCGCCGGCGTTGCTGTCGATGGGCGCGTGCCCCTGCTCGGCGGTGTCGCCGACACTTCCACCCGCCGCGTTGTCGACAAGATCGAGCGAATCGCCGCGACCGGCGCTTATCAGTTTTTCGTGCCCACACCGACCTTCTACCTGGCCAACAGCTGTGCTGCCGAGCATCTGCGTCTGCACGAGACCTGCTGGCAGCATCGCGGCGGGATGGAGATGATCGCCTATAACATTCCGAGCTGTGTCGGGTCGGCGCTGGCCCCCGATACGGTCGTCACCATGGCCGCGAACGGCTGGATCCGCTATTGCAAGGAAAGCTCTGGCGACCGTGACACGCTCCTGCACTACCTGAACGACGGCGGCCCGGCCGGGCTGCAGACGCTGGTCGGTGACGAACCGCTGATCGTTGCCGGCCTGATTGCCGGCGGGGTCGGCTTTGTGCCGGTTCTCGGCAATGTCGTTCCGGAGCTGTGCGTCGGCATTTTCGACGCGGTCAGCCGCGGCGACCTGGCAGGTGCCGTCGAGCGCCACGCCCGCCTGATGCGTATCCGCGATGTGCTGCTGCTGGCCGGCGACTGCTGGCTGAGCGGCATCAAGTATGCCGTGTCGACGATGGGCATCGGCAACGGCCGAATTTCGTCGCCGCTGCAGCCGACCGATGACCAGCACAAGGAGGCTATCGCCGCCGTGCTTGCCGAAGCCTGAGCCGCGCGCTGCGAATCCGCCGGTAAGCGGTGTCAATGAGGCCTTGGCGGCGGTGCCTGTCGACTTATGGCGCCGGCAGCCGTACATTCCACCCGTCTGCCAAGATGGGAGCGATACGTGTCCAAGAAATCCCTGAGTGCCATTCCCGGTGTCGATACGGTTCTCGATGCCCTCGATGATATCGACTGTCCGCGACCGCTGCTGCTGGCGATCGTCCGTGAGCACCTGTCGGCGCTGCGAAAGGCGAGGTCGATTCCGGCCTTCGAGCAGATTGCCGGGGACATTCGTGATCGCGTCGCGGCGTTCGTGCGGGCGCGGCTGCAGCCGGTGATCAACGCCACTGGCGTGATCATTCACACCAACCTGGGTCGCGCGCCGATGAGTGCCGAGGCGGTTGCCGCTGTAGCCGCCGTCGGCGGCGGCTACAGCAACCTCGAGCTCGACCTCGACAGCGGCAAGCGCGGCGGCCGCTCGGCCGCTGTCAAGCGCAAACTGGCGCTGCT
>JASLZG010000006.1:0-9771 GCA_030754995.1 Lentisphaeria bacterium | reverse complement strand
GTGCGGAGTCGGCGACTGTCGTCAACAACAATGCGGCGGCGCTGATCCTGATCCTCAGGCATTTCTGCACGGCGGCGCGCCCGGAAGTCATCGTTTCGCGCGGCGAGCTGGTGCAGATCGGCGGCGGCTTTCGCATTCCCGATATCCTCGAGAGCAGCGGTGCGGTCCTGCGCGAAGTCGGCACCACCAATCGCACCGATGCAGCGGATTACGAGGCGGTGATCGGCGAGCGGACGGCGATGATTCTCAAGGTGCATCGCAGCAATTTCTTTATGGACGGGTTCGTTGCATCGCCGGCGACCGGGGAGCTGGCGGCGATCGCCAAAAAGAAGCGCGTGCCGCTGGTCGAGGACCTGGGCAGCGGCGCCATGGTTGCAACCGATCAGCTTGCGGCGGTCGAGCACGAGCCGACACCGGGGGACGCGCTGAAGCGCGGCGTGCAGCTGGTCTGTTTCAGTGGCGACAAACTTTTCGGGGGCCCGCAGGCGGGCGTGATTGCCGGTAGGAAGCGACTGGTCAGCAGTCTCGAGAAGGAACCGCTTTATCGGGCCCTGCGCTGTGACAAACTTATTCTCGCGGCACTCGAGGCGACCGCCGACACGTATTTGCGCAGTTTGCAAACCGGCGGCTTGCCGGAGCTGCCGGTGGTTCGGATGATGTCGCAATCTGTGGCCGAACTCGAGGCGCGGGCCAATAAGCTGATCGCGGCGCTCGCCGGGCTGCCGGTGGCCGGCCGCTGCGTTGAAGTGAATTCGCGGCTCGGCGGGGGCGCCATGCCGCGTGCGGCGATACCGTCGGTTGCCGTCGAGCTGGTGCCGGCGAGCCGCACGCCGGCTGAACTCGCCGCGGCCCTGCGCCTGGTGTGCCCGCCCGTTATCGGGTATGTTTCCGGCAAATCTTTTCGCCTCGACTTGCGGACCGTGTTTCCCGGGCAGGACGAATTGTTGTCCAGCATGTTGCAGTCCGTAATCGCCAACAGTGGGTCAGTCCCTTGAACTATTTCCGCTGGCTCATTTCCAGTGCCTTCTGCACTGTTGCTGTGGCCGTCGGCCCAACGCCGGTCGAGCGCTGTGAAGCGGTTTGCCAGGTCGACTTTCCAGCACTCCGGGATTACCATTCAGCGCCGGCCGCGGCGCCGTTCAACGGTGTTGCCTGTCCGGTGGTGCTGCAGGGTGGCCGCCGTACCGTCGATGTGGTGCCTGAATATTCCTTTAAGCGCCTGCCTGACTGATGCGGCGTGACGCGTACTTTGTCATTGCCACTGCCGGTCATGTCGATCACGGCAAGACCGCCCTTGTCCAGGCGCTCACCGGCACCGACACAGACCGCCTGCCGGAGGAGAAGGCGCGCGGCCTGACCATCGACCTGGGGTTCGCCGCGCTCGAACTTGCGACGCCCGATGTCGCCTTGCGGGTCGGTATCGTTGATGTGCCCGGCCACGAGGACTTCGTCAAGAACATGGTCGCCGGCGTCGGCTCCATTGACCTGGCACTGTTTGTCGTTGCCGCCGATGACGGCTGGATGCCGCAGACCGAGGAGCATCTGCAGATTCTCTCGTACCTCGGTGTCCGTGACGCAATCGTCGCCGTGACCAAGGCCGACCTGGCCGATGCCGAGACCCTGGAACTGGTGATCGAGGACATCCGCGAGCACCTCGAGCACACGCCCTTTGCAGATGCCCCGGTGGTCACGACGTCGGCGCCGGCCGGCCGCGGCATCGATGAGCTGCGGCAGGCCCTGGCCGGGGCCCTGGCTGCTTGCCCGGCGCCCGCCGACTTCGGCAAGCCGCGGCTGTCCGTCGACCGGGTGTTCTCGCTTGCCGGCGCCGGTACGATTGTCACCGGCACGCTTGCCGGCGGTATCTTGTCGGCCGGCGATGCCGTCGTTGTCCAGCCGGGCGGCTGCCGCACGCGCGTCCGGACGCTGCAGACGCACAACGCCCAGGTCGATGCCATCGTGCCGGGCATGCGGGCGGCGCTCAACCTGGCCGACGCCACCGCCCATGTCGATGTGTCCCGCGGCGACGTGGTCACCGTATCCGGAACGGGAGAGGCTGCCGAGGCGATCGATGTACAACTCGAAATGTCGGCGCGCCTGCAAGCGCGGAGCAACCGGGCGCATGTCCTGAAGGACGGGGCCCGCGTCAACCTGCACCATGGTGCCGGGCACCTGCCGGCGGCCGTGCAGCTGCTCGATTGCCGGCGACTGGAACCGGGCGGACAGGCGCTGGCCCAACTGCGGCTGGAAGCGCCGGTGTTCCTGTTTGCCGGCGATCGTTTCGTCATTCGCGACTGGCCCGAGCGGGTCACGCTCGCCGGCGGCATCGTCCTCGATCCCGATGCACAACGCGACCGGCTGCGCAGCGAAAATCGACGCAACTTCATGGCGGCGCGCGTTGCCGCATTAGACGATGCTGCAGCGTGCCTGCGGGGCCTGCTGCGGCGGGACAGTATTCTGCGGCTCGATTCCGCACTGCAAAAATCGCGGTTCAGCCGGGTGCAGATCGCCGCCGCCGTCGACGCACTGGCAGCGGCGGGCGAGCTCGAGCGGCTGGAGTCGGTCGCAATCGCCAGCGGCGTCTGGCAGGCATCGGGCGCTGCAGTTGCTGCGGCAGTGGATGCGTGTCACCGTGAGTTCCCGGAACGCGCCGGGCCGGAGTTGACGGAATTAACGGCGCAAGTGGCGGAAGCGTTGCGGGCGCCGGATCTTTTTCGGAGCCTGGTTGCGGGCCTCTGCGACCGCGGATTCGCGCAGGACGGGAATGTGCTGAGGCGCGCGGCCCACGTATCCGAGCTGCCGGAGGCATTGGCCCGGGCCAGTGAAAAGATTCGCGAGACGCTGAACGAAAAACCTTTTGAACCGCCGGCACGCAAGGAGTTGCTGCAATTGCCGAAGGCCCGGGAGATTGTCAGGTTCATGATCGAGTCCGGCGATGCGGTGCAGATAGGACCGGACCTTGTGATGTCGGGCCCGGCCTATGCCGAGGCGATTGTGCGGGTTCGCGCCCACATCGAAGCAAACGGGCCGGCGACGGTCAGTGATTTGAAGAGCGCCATCGGCACGACTCGTCGCGTCATGGTGCCGTTGGCCGAGAAAATGGATCGTGATCGTGTGACCGTACGCGTCGGTGACCGGCGGAAGATTGTGTAGCCTGCGAACCGCACCGCGAAAATCGAACCCGGCATCGTACTGCTTTTCGGTGTGGCGCCGGGCGCCGTCGATGCGGTGCTTGACGAACTGTATGCCGCCGGGTTGACCGTGGCCCGCGTGATCGGTACAGTTGTCGGGTCGGACGGGCAATCAACCATAACAACCGGAGAGTGAAATTATGAGTATCGGTGCAGACCTTGCAGGCAAGAAAGTGCTGGTCAGCGGTGCGGGCACGGGCATTGGGCGCGGTGTCGCGCTGACCTTTGCCGAGTATGGCGCGGACGTGGTGCTGCATTACAGCCACAGCGATGCGGGTGCCAAGTCCGCCGCTGAAGAAATCCAGGCGATGGGGCGGCAGGCGAAAGCTGTGCAGGCGGATTTCAACGACGTCGATGCGGTGCGTGGCCTGGCGGTTGAGGCGGAGTCGTTCCTGGGCCAGATCGACGTGTTGGTCAACAACGCGGGGATCACTATGAATCTGCCGTTCATGGAAGTGAACCCGGAGCAGTTCGACACGTTGTTCAACGTCAATATCAAGGCGATGTTTTTCCTCACCCAGGCAGCCTGCAAAGGAATGGTCGAGCGTGGCAAAGGCGTCGTTATAAACCTGACCTCTGTACACGCGAACTACGCGATGCACGAGCATTCGGTCTACGCGGCGACCAAGGGGGCGATCGTCTCGTTTACGCGCACGACGTCGGTTGACCTGGCGCCGCTCGGGGTGCGGATGAATGCAATTGCCCCGGGCTGGATCATTGTCGAGAATCATTACAAGGCGATCGAGAATCTCGATCTCAGCGATGCGGCCCACCCAATACCGGCGGGGTTTGTCGGTGAGCCGACAGACATCGGCGAGCTGGCCGTCTTCCTGGCATCGGACGCGGCACGGTATATCGTCGGCCAGACGTACATGATCGATGGCGGGCAGGCGAGCAACCTTTACGCCAGCGGCGATTTCAGGGAGCGCCGCGACCACACGTTCGGCCGGGACTACGTGAATGTACCGGAATGAGGGAAGACATCTGCCAGTCGAGGTTGAGCCGGCCGGCCGGCGCGTTCAGCCGGTTGAGATCTCGACGCATTTTTGATGAATCGACTTCAGCGCCTGCGCCAGCATGATGACGTCGGTCGCGTGGCTCACCATGCGCAGGCCTTTCGGCACGTAGCTCTCGAGCAGCGGCAGGCCGGCATGCATGCCGAAAATCTTGCCGTGGCCGGTTGCGGACTTCGCAACCTTGTCGATGGCCTCGTGCAGCTCGGGCGCGTCCATCTGCAGCGGACAGCCCAGCGAGGTTGAAAGATCACCGGGCCCGACGAGGAGTACGTCGATGCCCGGGGTCGCGGCGATCGCCTCGACATTGTCAACGCCCGTGGTCGTCTCGATCTGCGCAATTGTCACGGTATCGGTATTCGCCGCGGCCATATAGGCGGCCGGCTCCGTTTGCCCTTTATAGCCGGTGGCACCCAGGCCGATCGCCAGGCCGCGGTTACCGAGCGGGGTGTATTTGGCCCAGTACGCGAACTGCTTTGCCTGCGTCTCGGTCTCGACCATCGGCAGCATGATGCCATCGGCGCCGGCGTCGAGGACGCGTGACACCCAGGCTTTCGAGAGTTCGGGGATGCGGACGAACGTCGTGAAGGGCAGGGCGCGCGAGACCGCCAGCACATCGGCAATGTCAGCGATCGAATAAGCGCCGTGCTCCATGTCGAAGATCTGAAAGTCGAGGCCGGAGTCGGCGGAGATCCGGACGTAGCCGGGGTTGGCGATCAGCCGGCTCATCGTGCCATAGACGAAGTCGCCGGCGCGCATTTTCTCAACAGCATTCATTTTTTCGCTCCTCACGGTTTGCGTTCAAACACTATTTGCCAATGTCCGCCGCGTCGATCATCGGGCAATCTTCTCCGCCCAGGATGCGGTCGACTGATTCGGGGTCCTTGAAACCGGAGCCGGTCACCAGGCACACGACATTTTCGTTTTCACCGATGTCCGGCGCCGCCCGGATCGCCGCGGCGACTGCCACGGCCCCGGCCGGCTCGCAATAGATGCCCTCTTCGGCCAGCAGGCGGTGGTACACCTTGCGGATCTCCGCGTCCTCGAGCAGGTGCCCGGTGCCGCCGCTGGCGCGGCAGGCTTCGATGACCGCATCGCCGTCGATTCTGGTCGGCACCTGCAGGCCGCTGATGTCGGACGTACATTCAACCTGCTGGCCGATTTCGAGACCGTCGCGCAACGGCCCGGCCATCGTGTTGTTGCCGACGGGCTGGACGCATTCGATGCGCGGGCTCCGGGCGATTTTGCCGGCCGCCGCCAGCTGCTGAAACCCTTCGGCCACGGCCAGCGTCAGGCCACCGCCGCCGGCCGGGACGAAGACGCGGTCGATCGGCGTCTCGGCCTGTTCCGCCAGCTCGTAACTCATCGATCGGACGCCGCCCATGCCGAGCGGGCTGAATGCGAAGGCGCTGACCTGCAGCGAGGCATCGGGCGCAGCGGCCATCTCGTTGAGCTTATCGAAGACGCTGATGGTGACGTCCGGATCGAGGCCGAAGCCGCGGACACGAAAGATATTGGCGCCGTATGCCATCATCTGCTTGAGCTTGCCGGTGGGGGCTGCTTCACAGATGGCGATATCGCATTTGATCCCGGCGGCGGCGCAGTAGGCGGCCAGGGCAGAACCGGTGTTGCCGCTGGAGGTCGCCACGCAGTGGCGCTGCCCGGCGGCCACCATGTGCGAAACGGCGCTGGCGGCGAAGCGGTCCTTGTAGGAACCACTGGGATTGCAGTTTTCGAGCTTGAGCCAGAGGTTCTGCAGCCCGGCGGCCGGGCCGATACGATGCGACCGGATCAGCGAGGTGTTGCCTTCGCCCATCGTGACCCGATGCTCCGGCGGCACAAAGTCGAACGCTTCCTGATAGTTGAAGATACTCATGGCGGACAGTGGTTGTGGAAAAAGCGGACAGCTGCAAGGCAATGCCGGAACATGCCGCATGATGTCGGCCGAAGCAAGTGTTGACCCGATGTAATCGCCGGGATACAGTCGGAGTTTCGCCGCCTTCCGGAGCTACAGGATGGACCCATGAAGATACCGCCTTTTGCCGCCCTGGCGGTTGCCGTGAGTGCTTTCGGCGCGGTGCCCGTTTTTGTCCGGTACTTCGCCCGGCACCTCGACGTCTGGACGGTGAACGGCGTGCGCTACGGCCTGGTTGCCGTGGCGGCGGCGATATACATCGCCATAGAGCACCGCCGCCGCGGTGGCGCCCCGTCGTTGTGGCGCTGCGCCATGGTGCCGGCGGCGATCAATGTCGGCGGCCAGATTCTCTGGGGGCTGAGCCCCTACTTCAACACGGCACCGGTCAACGCCTTCGCGGTTCGTTCGGCGTTTTTTTTCACGATTGTCTGGAGTGTCCTGCTGTTGCCGGACGAGCGGCCGATTGTTCGGCGTCCGCTGTTTTGGCTGGCGACGCTGGTGACGATCGCCGGGATGTGGCTGTTGTTTCACCACGCGGCCATGGAATCTGCGTCGATGTCCGTGCGCGGCGCCGTGGTGATCCTCGCGTGTGCGGCCTTTTTCGGCGCCTACAGCGTGGCGGTGCGTCGTTGCATGTCGCAGTTCCCGGTGCTCCTCAGCTTCGCGGTCGTTTGTGTGTATACCGCGGCGGTGCTGCTGGTGCTGATGCTGTGCCGCGGAGATTTCCGGGCGCTGGGAGGTCTCGGCGGGGGCATGTGGGGGCTTATCGTCGCCTCGTCGCTGCTCGGGATTGCCATTGCCCATCTGGCACTGTACCGGGCGCTCCATACCCTTGGCAGCGTACCGTGCGCCGGTGCCCTGAACCTGAGCCCGGTGATCTCCTACACGCTGGCCTGGATATTCCTCGACGAGACATTCACGGCGGCGCAGTGGCTGGGCGGGCTGTGCCTGCTGGCCGCGGCGACGGTGCTCCTGCACGTGCGCACGGTCAGCGCCGACGGGAAGTAGAACGGCGCTCGGTGCCCGGTCGCCCAGGCAGTTGTTACGAGAACGACCCGTTGTCGCACTGCTGCCGGATCTCGGCCTCGAGCTTGGGCTCGGGCGGTTCCCAGTTTTCCGGCTTCATGATCTTGCCGTCGTCGCGGCGCAGGACCTTGCCGTTTATGACCTTGGTCATGTTGGCGCCATGGACGATATCGAAGAGGTTGTCGAGGTTCATGCCGTGGCGTACTGCGGTGTCGCAGATGTAATAGATGGCGTCGACCAGCGCATCGGCCTGGTCGACGACCGTCTCGGCCTCGTCGAGCTCGTCCATTTCGTCATTGACCATTTGCCGGATGAAATCGACCCGGTCCTTACTCATGAGGATCGGGTGCTCCGGCAGTTCGTCGTTGCATGCCATGGTGAATTCGCGGACTGTTCTGGTGTAGCTCATGATCATTCGGGTTGCTGTATGGAGGAGTTGCGTGAACTGTCCAAGCTACCGCGTGGTCGGCGCGATTCAAAGGGATCGCGTCAATCACGCCCCAGCCCCGGCAACGGGGCTGCGAGCCAGGTAGAACGGCTACCTGCCGGTCGCCTCGAGCGCCTCGCGCAGGCTTTTGTCGATGAGCCCGCACATTTCGTCGATGTCCGATTGCCCGGCGATCAGCGGCGGTGCGACGGCGAACCAGTGCGGATCGACGCGCATGATCAACCCGTTGGCGACGGCGGTTTTCTTCAAGGCGGCGCCGAGGGCAGGGAAGGGCGCCATGGTGGTCGTGTCGGCCACAAGCTCGACGCCGCGCAAGATGCCCATACCCCGGACCTCGCGGACGACGCCGTATTTTTTCAGGTCGTTCAAGCGGTCGGCGAGATAGTCGCCGAGCTCGCCTGCTTTGGCGCAAAGATCCTGTTCGACGATCTCGTCGATCATGGCGATGCCGGCGGCACAGGCCAGCGGGTTGCCGGCGAATGTATTGCCATGGGCGAACTCGACGGCGTCTTTGGCAGGCCCGAGAAAGGCCTGGCCCATGCCCTCGCGGGCGATCATGGCGCCCATCGGCATGTGGCCGCCGCCCAGGCCTTTGCCGCTGCAGATGATGTCCGGCGTGACGCCGTACGCCTGGGCGGCAAACATCGCGCCGGTCTTGGCGAAACCGGTGATGATCTCGTCGAAGATCAGCAGGACGTTGTGCCGGTCGCAGATGTCGCGGATGATCCGGTAGTACTCCGGTGTCGGCGTGATGATGCCGCCGGTGTTGCTGATCGGCTCGACGATGATGCCGGCGACGGTGTCGGGATCCTCATGGACAATGACCTCCTCGAACGATTCGGCGGCGAAACGGTTGCAGGCCTCCCACGAATCGAAGCGGTCGCGATAGTGCGTTGGCGGGAAGACGTGGAGGAAACCGGCCGGCAGCGGCTCGAACATGGTCTTGCGACGACCGGTGCCGCTCGCCGACATCGCGCCGAAGGTGCTGCCGTGATAGCCGAGGTAGCGGCCGATGAACTTGAACTTGCCGGGGCGGCCGGTCTGCTTGTGATACTGGCGCACGAATTTCAGGGCCGCCTCGATCGACTCCGAGCCGCCGCTGAACGCCTTGACGAAGTTCAGATCGTCGGGCGTCACGCTGCCGAGCTTTTCGATAAATTCGAGGGTGATATCGGAAATGCCGTGCAACGGTGGTGCAAAGGTGATGCGTTCCATCTGCTGCCGCATCGCCTCGAGGATGCGCGGGTGCCGGTGCCCGAGGGAGGCGACGAAGATGCCGCCGATGGCATCGAAGTAGCACTTGTCCTCCTGGTCGTAGACGTAAAGGCCTTCGGCCCGGGAGAAAACCAGCGGTTGCTCCAGGAACTCCAGGGTCTGGGTCAGGTCGATGAAGGTGTTCTTGAGCAGTGCTTCCTGGCGTGAAGTCATCATGGAGAAGGTTTGAGGTTTGAGGTTTGAGGGAGGGGGGAGAAGGTTTCAGGAGCGTCGTTGCCTTCGGCTATGACCGTTAAAATGCGGGATACTGAACATTCCATCATGTCTTTCTGCAGCGCGCATGATCCCAGACTTCCGGGTTCAGCATGTTCGACGGTTTTCTGTCGGTCAGCAGATCGGTGATCTGTGTGACGTTCATGTTGATGGCGGCGATCATGGTGGTGCTTGTGTCGCCGCCAACATGTGGTGTGAGCACGACGTTGTCCATTGCCGACAAAGGGTTGTCGGCTGGGATCGGCTCAGTTTCGAAGACGTCGAGCGCAGCGCCGGCCAGATGTCCGGTCTGCAGCGCGGTGACCAGCGCGAGCTCGTCAATAATCTGACCGCGGGCGGTGTTGATGAAGTAGCTGCCGGCCTTCATGTTTGCGAAGAACACAGCGTCGCAGAGGCCTCGAGTTTCAGGACTGCTCTGCAAGTGCACGGAGACGATATCGGCACGTTCGGTCAGCGCTTCAAACGCTACCAGTTCGACACCCAGGTCGTCGGCTATGTCCGGCAGAGGTGTACGGTTGTATGCCAGCACCTGCATGCCGAGCGCCTTGGCTCGAGTCGCGACCTTGCGGCCGACCGGGCCGAGCCCGACAATGCCGAGTGTCATGCCGGTGAGGTCGGGACATAGCAGGGCGCTGCGGTCGACCCACTGGCCGTTGCGAACGGCGTGGTCGCCGGTGGTGATCTTGCGGACCA